>NZ_JBPPND010000075.1:0-27178 GCF_051306395.1 Methyloceanibacter sp. | reverse complement strand
AGAAACGCATCGAGCGCGGCGCCGACCCCGTCCGGCGCATCGGCCGAGGTGAAGCGCACGGCGTCGAAGCCGAGCGCCTTGGCTTTCTCCGTAACCTGCGATTTCAGCGCTTGCGCCATGCCCACTCTCGGCCCGCGGGCGTCCTCAAAAATCGAGGTCGGCATACGTCCCCGAAGGGGTGAAGCCCGCGACGCGGTCCTGCAACAGCGGCCGGAACGAGGGCCGCGATTTTACGAGCGCATACCAGTTCTTGGCCGGCTCGAACTCTTCCCAAGGCACCTCGCCAAGATAATCGAGCGCCGACAAATGCGCCGCGGCCGCCAGATCGGCGAAGCTCATGGCGTCGCCCGCAAGCCAGCTCCGGGTCTCGGTGAGATGCCCGACATAGGTCAGATGATAGCGCAGATTGTCGTGTCCCGCCCGCATGGCTTCCATATTGGGTGAAGAGCTTTGCGGCCCGAAGCGCCGGAACACCTTCTCCACCACCAGATAATCCGTCACCTCGTCCTGAAACTTGTGGTGAAACCAATCCACCAGCCGGCGCACTTCGGCGCGCGCGGCCGGATCGCCGGGAAAGGGTTGAAAGCCGCGCACGGGCCGCTCGTCCATCGTGTCGGCAAGATATTCGGAGATGGCGTAGGCGCCCGCGATCGCGCCACCCTCGTCGGGAATGAAGACCGGCAGCGTGCCCGCCGGGTTCAGCACCAGAAATTCCGGCCGCCACTCCCAGGGCCGCTCTTCCTCAAGCTCGACCTCGACCCCGCACTCGCCGAGCGCAAGCCGAATTGACCTGGAGAAGGCGCATAGGGGATGGTGGAGGAGATTCGCCATCAGGGCTTGTGTGGCTATTCGGTAGAAATTGAATCGCGCGGGGCGCGAGAGCCTCGTATAGAACCTGCGCGCTCACCGAACAAGCCGCGCGACGAGGGACCATGACGATAGAGCAGATCATCGTGATCGCGGTGGTGCAGGGTATCACCGAGTTTCTGCCGATTTCGTCCTCGGGTCACCTGATCCTCGTCCCCCATATTCTGCACTGGCCCGACCAAGGCCAATTCGTCGACGTCATGGTGCATGTGGGCACCCTGTTCGCGATTCTCATCTACTTCTGGCGCGACGTCTGGCGCATCACGCTCGGCGGGCTGGATCTGTTCAAAGGCAAGGTCACCGACGACGGCAAGCTTGCCATCTACATTGTGCTGGCGACCATCCCGGCTGTCGCCTTCGGGCTGTTTCTCAAGAAGTTCGGCTTCGGCGATCTCGAACGCAGCGTGACCATCGTGGCCTGGAACACCGTGCTCTACGGCTTGTTGATGCTCGTCGCCGACATGGTCGGCCCGCAGGTGCGGACCCTCGAGAAGATGACCCTGGGCAGCGCGATGATCATCGGCGTGGCCCAGGCGCTCGCCTTGATCCCGGGCACCAGCCGCTCCGGCGTGACCATGACCGCCGCGCGTTTTCTCGGCTTCACGCGCCCCGACGCGGCGCGCTTCTCTTTCCTACTCGGCATTCCGGCTATCGCCGGCGCCGGCGTGCTCACCGTCGGCGAAGCGCTGGCCGCAGGCGACACCATCACCATGGATGCGGTCTACTGCGCGATACTCACGTTTTTCGCAGGTCTCGCCGCGATCGCCTTCCTGATGGCGCTCGTGCGGCGCATCAGCTTCCTGCCCTTTGTGCTCTACAGGATGGTTCTCGGCGGCTTCCTGCTGTTCATGATCTACAGCTGAGACAGCCTACGCCTTGTAGACCGAGAACTGTCCGCGCGGGCGGAATTGCTCCAGATAGTCAGGCACAACGCTCGCGACGGCGACCGGCTCGATGCCGAGGCCGTCGAGTGTGCGCCCCGCTTTGATGGCCGCATCGCTCACCACGTTGTCGCGTTCGAGAAGCCGTACCTGGTCCACGGTCAGCGGTGGGTTTGGCAGCCATTGCAGAAAAGCGCCCTGGAGTTTGGCGAGCCAGAACGGCAGCGGCACCAGCGGCCGCGAGCGCATCGTATAGGCGAGCACGCGCTCCATAACATCGCGCATGGTTAGGATTTCCGGCCCGCCCAACTCGTAGGGCGCTTTGGCCGCCGCGTGGCCCTCGAGCGCCGCCACGATGGACTGCGCCACGTCGCCCA
Organism: Methyloceanibacter sp.; assembly: GCF_051306395.1. GTDB lineage: Bacteria > Pseudomonadota > Alphaproteobacteria > Rhizobiales > Methyloligellaceae > Methyloceanibacter. Next base: position 25,053 of record NZ_JBPPND010000075.1, on the reverse strand, counting down.
CGAACACAGGCTGAAATTTGGTGTGCCCGCCGCCGATCAGGGGCAGCAGCGGTGAGATACGCGCCAGCGCCGCGAAGCGATTGAAGAACTCATCTTCCGGTCCGAACACTACGGACGGCCGGATAATCGTGGCGTCCGGAACCACGTCCTTGACCGCCGCTTCCCCCTCCGCCTTGGTGCGGACGTAGATCGAGGCTGAGTCCGCGTCGGCGCCGATGGCCGAGACATGCACGAAAGCCTTCGCGCCGGCGGCCTTGGCCGCCTTAGCCACGTTGCCTGCGCCTTCGTCTTGGACGGACGTGAAGGTCTGCTTGCCGGCGGAGAACAGGATGCCGACCAGGTTGACCACGGCGTCCGCGTCCTCGGCGGCCGTGATCAGGGAATCCGGATAGCGCACATTGGCCTGGACCGGCACGATCTGGCCGACCCCGCCGAGGGGCTGCAGATGTCCGGCAAGCTCGGGACGCCGGACGGCGATGCGCATACGCGCGCCCGTCCGCGCAATGGCCCGGACCAGGTGACGCCCCAGGAAGCCTGAGCCGCCGTAGACGGTCACGAGCGCCCGATTGTTGAGTGTAATGGCCACTTAGATGCCTCTTAACCCGACCGCGGTATTGTGCACAGCAATACACGAGGGGAGCAAAGCCTTGAAGGCGCTTCTCCAGGCAATTGACAACGAGAAGCCCCGATCGTACCTGAACGCACTCAAGCCCAGGTGGCGGAACTGGTAGACGCGCTAGCTTCAGGTGCTAGTGCCCGAAAGGGCGTGGAAGTTCGAGTCTTCTCCTGGGCACCATTCCCGCCCCGTTGCCGTACGGCAAGGGGGCGCCAATGACGGCAGATGAGACAGCTTTGAGTGAGGCCCCGACCGTCGAATTCTTCAAGGGCGATTTGCCCCAAGGCCGCTTCGAGGCCAAGGCCATCGCCATCGATACCGAGACGCTCGGGCTCAATCCGCATCGCGACCGGCTGTGCCTCGTGCAACTCTCCGACGGCGACGGCAGCGCCGCTCTCGTCCAGGTCTCCGACCCTTACGATGCGCCGGAGCTTAAGCGGCTGCTAGCCGACGACAGCATCCTCAAGATCTTTCATTACGCCCGCTTCGACGTGGCCGTGCTGAAGCACTTCCTCGGCGTCATGGCGAAGCCCGTCTACTGCACCAAGATCGCTTCGAAGCTCGCCCGCACTTATACGGACAAGCACGGCTTGAAGGATATCTGCCGGGAACTGCTGGGCGTCGAGCTCTCCAAGCAGCAGCAATCCTCCGATTGGGGCGCCGCGGATCTGACCCCCGAGCAGCTCAACTACGCGGCGAGCGATGTGCTATATTTGCACGCGCTGAAAGATCGTCTCGACGCGATGCTGAAGCGGGAAGGCCGCGACCACTTGGCGCGCGCCTGCTTCGAATTCCTGCCGACGCGGGCCGAGGTCGACCTCGAAGGCTGGTCCGAGATGGATATCTTCGCCCATTAGCGCGGCCAAAAGCCCCGAAATTCAACGGCTCACGGTCGCAATCTGATCAAAGTCCTGCGGCTAAGCTTAGGCTGGGTGGGCAAAGAAGCCGGGGTCCCGCGAATTATTGGCGGATATTATGGCATATGAGGCGAATCTCGTTGGAGAAGGCCGGCACCATACCGTGCGGTCGGTGGACGAGCGCGAGCGTGCCTTCCTCAGCGCCGAACGTCACAGCCGTATCGTGCATATCCTGCGCCGGGCGTTGCCCGTCGTCGCTGTTCTCGTGCTGGCCGCGTACTTCGTCTCCACCAGGATGAACGTCACCGTGGGCGACGTCACGGCGAGCATCGACGGGATGGAGATCGCCGACGGCAATCTGCGTATGCTCAATCCCACTCTGAAAGGCGCCGACAAGAAGAACGGCGACTACGTCGTGAAGGCGGAATACGCCGATCAAGATGTGAAGAGCCCCAATCTCATTAAGCTCCACGCCATCACGGCCGACGTGTCGAATTCATCCGGCGGCTGGTCCAAGATGAAAGCCGTGCGCGGCAAGTTCGATAGCAAGACCGAGCGGCTGCTGATGAAGGATCGCATCACCGTCGAGACGAGCGCGGGCGTGACCGGCGAGCTTTCATACGCCACGCTCGACATGGCGACGCAGACGCTGCGGTCCCACAATCCCGTTTTCTTCAAGCTGACCAACGGCACCGTGCGCGCAAACGCTTTAACGCTGCGGTCCCGGGAGAACACGCTGGTATTCCGCGGCAAGGTGGCCGTTCACCTGACCGGCAAGAAGAAGGCCGCCGCAAGCACCGGCACGCCTAAAGTCGCCGCGCCATCGCAGCCTGCGGTGCCATCACAACCGGTCCCGCAACAAGCACCCGTCGCGGCAAGTACACCCCAGGCCGCGCCACAGACGATGGAGCCGCAATGAGCCGGCGAGGGAACGCCAGGTCTGTATCCGGCATCGTGGGCGGTGCGCTCGCCGTGCTGATCGCGCTTGCGAGCCCGGCGCCCGCGCAGAACCTCAACAACACGTTCGGCGGCCTCTCCGAGAACTCCGACCAGCCGATCGATATCGAGTCGGATACGCTCACCGTCTACGACGCGAAGAAATACGCGACCTTCAAAGGCAACGTAAAGGCGGTGCAGGGCACGACCACGCTGCGCGCCATCGAACTCGACGTCCATTATGTCGGCGGCGCGAACAAGCTGACCGGGCAAAGCGAGGAGACCCCGCCGGTCGCCCCTCAGCAAGCGCCCCAGCAGGCCAAAGGCGACGCCGACAGCGCGGAATCGCGGATCAACAAGATCGAGGCGCGCGGCAGCGTCGTCATCACCAGCGAGGACGACCAGACCACCACGAGCGACTGGGCGATCTACGACGTCCCCGCAGGGCTGGTAACCGTGGGTGGCAATGTGGTGTTATCGCAAGGCCAGAATGTGCTAAAGGGTGACCGGCTTGTCATCGACCTGAAGACGGGTGAAAGCCGGTTCGAAAACACCGGCACCGCCGCGACTGGGGGCCGCCGGATTCGTGCGCTTTTCATGCCCAAGGAAGACGGGGCGAACCCCAAGAAGCGCAAGAAGGCTGGGGACAATGCCGCCGAGAGCCCGCAAGCGCCGAGCGGGCCTATGGTCGACGACAACGAGCCGTTGCCGCTCGTACCTGAGTTTCGATAGACGCACCGAGCGCTTTATCCGATCTTAACGGGCCGGCGCTTCAACTAGGAGCGAAAGGGTCAGTGGGCAAGTTGCTGTCGTTCCCGAACCATCAGGCAGTCGCTGCCCAAGAGGTCGCCGCACCGGTGCAGCCGGTTGCGCGCGAACCGGAAGGACTGCATGAGGCCGGCAATGGCTGGCTCACCATCCGCTCCGTCGTTAAGAGCTTCAAGAAGCGCATGGTCGTGCGCGGCGTCAGCCTGGACCTCGCCCGTGGCGAGGCCGTCGGGCTGCTGGGCCCCAACGGCGCGGGCAAGACCACGGTGTTCTACATGATCACGGGTCTGATCCCCGCCGATGAGGGCTCCATCAAGATCGACGGTCGGGACGTGACCAAAATGCCGATGTACCGGCGCGCGCGGCTCGGCATCGGTTATCTGCCCCAGGAGGCTTCGATCTTTCGCGGCCTCACGGTGGAGGAGAACATTCTCGCCGTGCTCGAGATGGTCGAACCCGACAAGAAGGAGCGCCAGCTTCAGCTTGACTCCTTGCTTGAGGAGTTCCGCATCACGCGGCTCAGGAAGTCGCCGTCCATGAGTCTGTCGGGCGGTGAGCGCCGCCGCGTCGAGATCGCCCGCGCGCTCGCCTCGCGGCCGTCCTTCATGCTTCTTGACGAGCCCTTCGCGGGCATCGATCCCATCGCCGTCGGCGACATTCGCGCGTTGGTGCGCCATCTCACAGAGCGCGGCATCGGCGTTCTCATTACCGATCACAACGTGCGTGAGACGCTCGATCTTGTTAGCCGGGCCTATATCATCCATGACGGCATGGTTCTGACCCATGGGACCACGCACGATATCGTCAACAATGAAGACGTGCGGCGCGTCTACCTTGGTGACGAGTTCAAGATATGAGTTCCTGATCGCGAGTGAGTTCGTAAATGGCGATCACAACAAAGCTCGAACTTCGCCAGACGCACAGTCTGGTCATGACGCCGCAACTCCAGCAGGCGATCAAGCTTCTGCAACTCTCCAACATGGAGCTTGCGACATTCGTCGAGGGCGAACTGGAGCGAAATCCCCTGCTCGAACGGGCGGAGACGGACGAGCCGAACGGCGCCGACGACGACCGGCCCGCCGAGAACGGTGAAGCGAAGAAGGAGAACGGCAGCGACGCCAGCGCCGAGACCGGAGAGAGCGACGATTGGGTCGATCTGGAGGCCGGTAACGATACCGGCCGCGCGGACGATCTCGATGCCGACCCGCAAGACATGTTCCCCGACTCGGAGAACTTCATCCCCGGCGCCCTGACCGATTCCGGCTGGACCGGACTTTCGCAAGGCCCGCGCGCAGACTCGGACGAAGGCTCCAATCTCGAAGCCTATGTGGCCGAGCAGAAGACGCTACGGGATCACCTCTGCGACCAACTCGTCCTCGCCTTTTCAGATCCCGCGCAACGCCTGATCGGACGGCACATCATCGATATGACCGACGAGGCGGGCTACTTGCGCGGCGAGCTCGATGGCCTCGCGGAGCTTCTCGGCGCGCCCATTGAACTCGTCGAGGAAACCCTGACCGTCATGCAAGGCTTCGAGCCATGCGGCGTTTTCGCCCGCGACCTTCGCGAGTGCCTGACTCTTCAGCTTAAGGAGCAGGACCGTTGCGATCCGGCCATGGCCGCGCTCCTCGACAATCTGCATTTACTCGCGACCCATGACCTTGTTGCGTTGAAGCGCGCCGCCAGCGTCTCCGACGAGGATCTGTCCGACATGATCGCCGAGGTGAGGCGCCTCAATCCGAAGCCCGGACTGAAATACGGATCGGCGCCGGCGCAGCCCATCGTTCCTGACGTGCTGGTGCGGTCGCTTCCCGACGGGAGCTATCACGTCGAGCTGAACTCCGACACGCTTCCGCGCGTCCTCGTCAATCAGACCTACTACGCGACGGTCTCAAAGTCGAAGATGCGCAAGGAGGATAAGAGCTACTTGGTGGACTGCTTGCAGACCGCGAACTGGCTGGTGAAGAGTCTCGACCAGCGCGCCCGGACCATTCTGAAAGTCGCCCAAGAGATCGTGCGCCAGCAGGATGCCTTCTTCACCTACGGCGTCCGGCATTTGCGGCCGCTCAATCTGAGGACCGTGGCCGACGCGATCTCCATGCATGAATCCACGGTGAGCCGCGTCACGGCCAACAAATACATGGCGACCAATCGCGGCCTCTTCGAACTCAAATATTTCTTCACCTCGGCGATTGCCGCCACGGGCGAGGGCGACTTCCATTCCTCTGAAGCCGTCCGCCACCGCATTCGCGAAATGATCGACGCGGAACCCGCGGCCGATGTCCTCTCCGACGACAAGATCGTCGATCGCCTAAAGGGTGACGGCATCGATATTGCACGGCGTACGGTTGCGAAATACCGCGAGGCGCTGGGGATTCCTTCCTCGGTCCAGCGCCGCCGGCTGAAACGCATCGCTTTGGCGGCAAGCGCCTGACCGGCACATCTAACGTGCTGTTCGCACGCGCGAATCGTGTAAAGAGGTAACGGGAACGGAATGCGTTTGACACCCTCCGAGCGGGGGTCTAGCTTCCGGCCCCGCGGTGAAGGCCGATTGTGGATGGGCCAGGGCGTCACAGTTCGCTCTGTTGAGTTAGGCCTCACAAGATGTGGTATGCGCGCCGGGAAGCGCTGGTCAGCAAGGATTTGACAGTCTTCCTCGGGCAATGGCGACAACACAAGTTACCGAACAGATTCTGGACCTTCTCGAGGCATTGCGCGGTTGCGTCCAGGAATGCGTTGTAGGCACCGCCGAGAACTTACGTGGGGCACAGGCCGTCGGGGCAAGTGTGCATCGAAACGAGTACGGGACATTCCGCGGCAGCGATTGCGAGCGGGAAGGAAAGCGTGAGCGAATTGTCGGCGGTTAAACGCCGTTCGCTCCCTGGAAAGTCACACGGGTAGTCTAAAATGCATTTAGGTGATCTGATCGCACCCGAGGCTGTGAAGCCTTCGCTCAAGGTCAAGAACAAGAAGCAACTGCTCACTGAGCTTGCCGCGTGCGCGACGCGCTTCTGTGATCTGCAAGAGCGCGACATCTTCGATGTTCTGTGGCAGCGTGAGCGGCTTGGCTCCACCGGCCTTGGTCAGGGCGTCGCCATTCCGCACGGCAAGATGGCCGGCCTGAAGCAGATTGTCGGTGTGTTCGCGCGCCTGGCCGAGCCTGTCGATTTCGATGCACCCGACGGGGAGCCGGTCGATATTGTGTTCCTGCTGCTGGCGCCCGAAGGCGCCGGCGCCGATCACCTGAAGGCGCTTGCGCGCATCTCACGCCTGCTCCGCGAGGGCTCGGCCGTTGAGAAGCTCAGGGCCTCCAAGGACGCGAGCGCGCTCTACGCCGTCCTCACTCAGGAAGAAGCCTCTTCCCACGCCGCCTAGCGCGGCGCCAAGTTAGCGATCATCTCGTTGACGACTTGGGCCATGGCCATCGCCGCGCAAGCACTTGGCCTGTAAAAGCTTTGGTAACCGAGCCAATGCGCGTGACGGTATCGCCGTCTGGCGCCTGGCCTCCGTTCGTCGCCTCGCCGAATCCGTAGATGGCGGTCTCGCCGTTGCGGAAGGTGGGTGATCTTCTAGGGTGAAGAACTAGTGCACGCTTACCGGCACGAGATCGTTCTCGATGGCGTTGGCGATGGCCGCGCCACGGCTGTCGGTCAGCGCGATCGGCGTGCCGTCGGCACCGAGCACGGCATAGAGATCGATGCCCGGGGGCGCATCGTCTAGGGCCGGAAACAGTTCCGTCGCAGCGTCGGAATCGAGCTGCTTGATATACGCGACCTCGCCGTCGCCGAGAAGCGCTAGCTCCTTCAGGCTCATCAACGGGCGGGTCTCTTCGTTTTCCATCTTGTTCATTCGAACTCCGGTTCCTCATGTGGAGGCTGGCCGCGGCAAAAGCGCGGATTCAACCCGCAGTCTTGATGCCCACCTTGAGGACTCGTTTCTCCCTATGCGGCCGCTCCAGCTCAATGGCAAGGAGTCCATTATGCAATTCTGCATTGCGCACTTCGACCCCGCTGGCAAGAGCGAAGGTCCGTTTGAAATGGCGCGCGGCGATGCCACGGTGAAGATAGTCCTTCGCGCCTTCGTCGCGCTTGACGCCGCGGATTAGAAGCTCGCCGTCCTCGACGCTCACGTCAAGCTCGTCGCGGGCAAATCCCGCGACGGCAAGTGTGATCCGCAAGACCTCAAGCCCGCCATCGTCTTCGGGCAGCAGTTCGATATTGTAGGGCGGATAACCGCCCTCGGCTGTCTTTGTCGCGGTCGCGCGTCCGCCTGAAAGGCTTAACCAAAGATTGCCGTCATGAAGTGTCATGCGATGTCCTGATGAACCAACTCGGATATGGGAAGCCGACCAGTGAATTCAAGCAGGACACGCCGGGACTCAAAGTGCCGCTCCGGCGTTGTCGGAGGCCGCTAGGCGTCCGGGTCGTAGTCCTCGCCGTCCGGCTCGACGACATGCAGGCGGTGGACCGTCAGGTCGTCGATTTCGACCTCGCCAAGATGCAGCTTCCGCATGTCCGCCCGGCGCACGCTTAAGCGGCCAATCGCGAGCGCGCCGATGGCTAGCGCGCCTACGGCAAGCGCACCGAGGGCAAGTGCGCCGACGGCAAGTGCGCCAGAAGCGACCGCGGGCACCCGCACGGGGGGCAGCATAAGGTCGCGTCCCTTCAATCTGTCTCGGCCTCTCATGCCCTCTTTCTCCCTCCGATGCGCGGCGAACAATAGCTGGGTTTTCCAGGCAAACGTGTCGCGCCTTTTCTAGCAAACCTCCCCTTGACAGGCGAACCTACTAGTAGGTAGGTAGCTTCGGACAGGGATATTGGCGATGAGTTTGGACACCAGAGAGCGGCTGCTACGGGAAACGGAAGTCCTGTTGCGCACCAAAGGCTACGCGGCCTTCAGCTACGCGGACCTCGCCGAGCGTATCGGCATCCGCAAGGCGAGCATCCATCACCACTTCCGCACCAAGGAGGAGCTTGGGGCGGCCCTCATCGACACCTACCTGGTCAAGTTCGAAGCGGACCTCGCCGAGATACTGGAGCAGGAGCGCGAGGCGATCCCCCGGCTTCGGCGCTATGCGGGCTTTTTCACCGCAAGCATGCGCGAGGGGATGATGCCCCTGTGCGGCGCGTTGTCGGCGGAGACCGCGGCACTTCCGCTCACGATGCAGCAACGCGTGCGCCACTTCTTCGAATTGCATCTCGCCTGGCTTCGCACCGTCCTCAAAAACGGTGTGAAGGCGGGAGAGCTCAGCCCGGACCTCGACGTGGAAGAGACGGCGGCGCTCGTTCTGAGCGCATTGGAGGGCGCAAGTCTCGTGGCCTGGGCGCTTAAGGATCCCTCCGTCATCTCTCCCGCCTTCGAACAGGTGGTGTCGCGCTTGAACCAAGGCACAACCAGCTCCAACAACCCAGCTAGGGAGTAGACAAATGAGCCTCAAGAAATTCGTGATCGAAAGAGACATTCCCAAGGTCGGCACGCTCAATGCCGAAGAGCTTGCCGGCGCCGCCGCCAAGTCGAATGCGGCGCTATGCCAGATCGGCGCCAAGGACATTCAGTGGGTCCAGAGCTACGTCGCCGGCGATAAGACCTTCTGCATCTATCTCGCAAGCGATGAGGGCGCGATCAGAAAGCACGCGGAGCTCAGCGGCTTTCCGGCAACCAAGATCACTGAGATCGTCGAGGTCATCGACCCGGCGACGGCCGGCTAAGGCTGCGGGCTAGGGCTTTGGTGGAGCCAGACGGGATCGAACCGACGACCTCGTGAATGCCATTCACGCGCTCTCCCAACTGAGCTATGGCCCCTTCACCAAAGGGAAATCCGCGGCCCTCCAAGGCCGAAGCCGGATTTTAGACCGCATCACTTAGGCCGGGTCTCCGGCGGGTTCAAGCGAAATACGATCCGAGGGCCGGCGAGGGCAGAAGGCTGCTTCTCGCCGCGCTCGGCTCTAGGACTCTTCCTTCGGGCCGCCCTTGACGATGTCGGTCACGTCGTCGTCACCCTCTTCGTCTGCCTCGAGGAAGGTATCGTCGTCGTCGTCGTCGGCCGGGATATCGTCATCGTCGTCACCGAGATCGACGATCGCCTCGTCATCGACCGCGGCCTCCTCGGCTTCCGCCGCCTCGTCCAGGCTAATGACATCGGCACCGCCCACTATTGGCGGCTCTTTCTCCTCCGCCTCTGGCTTCGGCGTCTTCGCTACCGGCGCGGCACGCTCGGCTCGCCGCGACGATGGCGCGCTGATCTGATAGACGGCTTGGCAGACGGAGCAGGTGATAGGTGAACGGCCCAGGTCGTAAAACCGCGCTCCACAGCTCGGGCAAACGCGCTTGGTCCCCCGTGCGGGTTTCGACATGACTCTCCTCAAAACTTGCCTTGCGTGACTCCCCATTGCCACGCCTCATGCGTAGTGTCAAAAGCTATCGAGTACCCTCAAAGCCCAATCGAGAATCTATGTCGCAGCCCCTGACCGCTCGCCGATCTGCGCCGATTTCCGGCCGTGTCAGGGTCCCCGGCGACAAGTCGATCTCTCATCGCGCCTTGATCCTGGGCGCGCTGGCGACCGGCCGCACGCGTATCGTGGGCCTGCTCGAAGCGGAAGATGTCATGGCGACGGCCCGGGCCGTCGCGGCGCTCGGCGCCGAAGCCACGCATGACGGCGGTGTCTTCGAGGTGCTCGGCCAAGGTGTCGGCGGTCTGCGAGCGCCGGACGCCCCCCTCGACTTCGGCAACTCCGGCACGGCGAGCCGTCTCATGCTCGGGGTCGTCGCAGGCCACGACATGCGCGCCGAATTCACCGGCGATGCCTCGTTGTGCCGCCGTCCCATGGGCCGCGTGATCGAGCCTCTGACCACCATGGGCCTGCAAGTGGAGGGCGAGCGGGACACGATGCCACTCACCGTGCAGGGCACCCAAGACTTGATTCCAATTATCTACGAGCTTGCCGTGCCGTCGGCGCAGGTGAAGTCGTCCATCCTTCTCGCCGGGCTGCATGCGCCAGGGCGCACCACGGTGGTCGAACCGCTGCCGACGCGCGACCATACCGAGCGCATGCTCGGCTTTTTCGGCGCCGAGCTGAAGATTGAGGACCGGGCCGACGGCGCGCGCGCGGTCACCGTGTGCGGCGACGCGGAACTCACCGGCGCGAACCTCGCCGTGCCGGGCGATCCGAGCTCCGCCGCTTTTCTCGTGGCCGCCGCTCTCATCTGTCCGGGCTCCGAAATCGTGATCGAGAACGTGCTGATGAATCCCACCCGCACCGGCTTCTTCGAGACCTTGCGCGAGATGGGCGCCGATCTGGAGGTGCTCGACCTGCGCGACACCGGTGGCGAGGCGGCTGGCGATCTTCGCGTGAAGGCGAGCGCGCTGAAGGGTGTGCGCGTCCCGCCGGAGCGGGCGCCGTCCATGATCGACGAATACCCCGTGCTCGCCGTGGTCGCTGCTTTTGCCGAAGGGGAGACGCACATGGTGGGTCTCGCCGAGCTGAAGCTCAAGGAGAGCGACCGCTTGGCCGCCACCGCCGCGGGGCTGACGGCCTGCGGTGTCGAAGTTCGCATCGAAGCCGACGATCTGATTGTACGAGGCGCGGGGAGCGTCAGAGGCGGCGGGCGGGTCGAGACGCATATGGACCATCGTCTCGCCATGGCCTTCCTCACGCTGGGGCTCGGCGCGCAAGAGCCGGTCACGGTCGACGACGTCGCCATGATCGCCACGAGCTTCCCCGGCTTCGTATCCCTGATGAGCGGGCTTGGAGCGGAGTTCGCATGATCATCGCCATCGACGGTCCGGCGGCCTCCGGCAAGGGCACGGTCGCAAAGCGCATCGCGATCCATTACGGCTTGCGCCATCTGGATACGGGGGCGCTTTATCGCGCCGTGGCCCGGGACACCCTGGCTCAGGGCGGCGATCTTGCTGACTCCGCGGCGGCGGCCCTGGCCGCGTCCCGGTTGGATGTGGCGACCCTGGACGACCCCGCGTTGCGCAAGGCGGGCGTCGGCGAAGCCGCGTCCCAGGTGGCTCGCTATCCCGAGGTACGGACCGTGCTTCTGGCCTATCAGCGGACTTTTGCCCATGGGAACCCCGGCGCCGTAATCGACGGCCGGGACATCGGCACCGTCATTTGCCCCGATGCGGACGTGAAGCTGTTCGTCACCGCAAGCCCCGAAGTCCGCGCCCGGCGGCGCTTTTTGGAGCTCTCCCAAGGCGGAATTGCAATCACGGAGATGGAGGTCCTGGTCGACATCGAGGCCAGGGACGAGCGGGACCGGAGCCGGGGCGCCTCTCCTTTGCGCCGGGCCGAAGACGCGGTCTTGCTCGACACCACGAATTTGGATATAGACGCCGCGTTCAGGACGGCTCTCGATTTGATCGAGGCTGCGATGGGCGATGCGGGGCGGGCCGGTTGAGGCCGTGCCCATTTGGCATTGGCACATCACCTTTTAAATGACTTCCGCGGGGCAAGCGAGCGGACCGGGCTGCCAGGAATGGCCGCCTATCAGGGTTTCGCCAGCTTTCGCCGCATTGGATCAACATCAAGCCTCGGGTTCAGCGCAGGCACGAAGACCAGGTTGAACGTCGAGTAGGAGTTTAGATGACCGAACCGCAGACCAGCATTAGCCAACCGAGCCACGACGAGTTCGCAGCCCTCCTTGAGGAATCTCTGTCCGGCGCAGCGCTTCAGGAAGGCAGTGTGGTCAAGGGCACCGTCGCCAGCATCGAAAAGGATGTGGCGGTCATCGACGTCGGCCTGAAGACCGAAGGCCGCATTCCTCTAAAGGAGTTCAGTCTCCCGGGCCGCCCGTCCGAACTCTCCGTCGGCGATGAAGTCGATGTCTATCTCGAGCGCGTCGAGAACTCCGCCGGCGAAGCCGTGCTGTCGCGCGAAAAAGCGCGCCGCGAGGAGAGCTGGGTCAGGCTCGAAGAGAAATACAAGGCCAACGAGAAGGTCGAGGGCGTCATCTTCAATCGGGTCAAGGGCGGCTTCACCGTCGATCTCGACGGCGCGGTGGCGTTCCTTCCCGGCAGCCAGGTCGACATCCGGCCGATCCGCGACGTCGGTCCGCTGATGAACACGCCGCAGCCCTTCCAGATCCTCAAGATGGATCGCCGCCGCGGTAATATCGTCGTCTCCCGCCGCTCGGTGCTCGAGGAGACCCGGGCCGAGAAGCGCAGTGAGATCGTCGCCCGCCTCGAAGAGGGCCAAGTGATCGACGGCGTGGTCAAGAACATCACCGACTACGGCGCGTTTATCGATCTCGGCGGTATCGACGGCCTGTTGCATGTCACCGACATGGCATGGCGCCGCGTCAACCATCCGAGCGAGATCGTCAATGTCGGCGACACGGTGAAGGTGCAGATCATCCGCATCAACTCGGAAACCCAGCGCATCAGCCTCGGCATCAAGCAGCTCGAGTCCGACCCCTGGGAAGGCATCGCCGCCAAGTATCCGGTGGATGCGCGCTTCAACGGCACGGTCACCAACATCACCGACTACGGCGCCTTCGTGGAGCTGGAGCCGGGCGTCGAGGGTCTGATCCACGTTTCGGAGATGAGCTGGACGAAGAAGAACATTCATCCCGGCAAGATCATCTCCACGAGCCAGGAGGTCGAGGTCCAGGTGCTCGAGGTCGATCCCGACAAGCGCCGCATTTCCCTTGGCCTCAAGCAGACCCAGGAAAATCCCTGGGTCGCCTTCGCCGGCAGCCACGAGGCTGGCGCCGTCATCGAGGGCGACGTCCGCAACATCACCGAATTCGGCCTGTTCGTCGGTCTCGATGGGGGCATCGACGGCATGGTCCATCTGTCGGATTTGGATTGGTCCAAGTCTGGGGAGGACGCCCTCAAGGAATTTAAGAAGGGCGACACGGTTAAGGCCGTCGTGCTGGAAGCCGACTCCGATAAGGAGCGCATCAGCCTCGGTATCAAGCAGCTTACCCCCGATCCGTTCGAGGGCGCGGCCACTTCGGACAAGCTGAAGAAGGGCATGCGCGTCACCTGCGAGGTGACCGCCGTCAAGGACAACGGCATCGAGGCGAAGCTGCTGGACCACGACCTCACGACCTTCATCCGCCGCTCCGATCTGTCCCGCGACCGGTCCGAGCAACGACCGGATCGCTTCGGCGTCGGCGAGAAGTTCGACGCGGTCGTGACCCAGGTCGACGCCAAGACGCGCAAGATCAGCGCGTCCATCAAGGCGCTCGAGATCGCCGAGGAGAAGGAGGCCGTGGCCCAATACGGTTCGACGGATTCCGGTGCGTCCCTCGGTGACATTCTCGGCGCAGCCTTGAACAAGGCCAAGGGCGGCGAGGACGAAGACGAAGACGAAGACGAAGAAGGCGAGACGGTCGAAGCGGTCGAAGCGGTCGAGGCGGAGGAAGAGCCTGCCGCCAAGCCGAAGCGCAAGCGCGCGGCCAAGAGCAAAACGGACGACGAAACGGCGGGAACCGAGGCATCGTCCGACGAGTAGGCGGCGGCCCGCGAGGCCGTCCGATCTCCACCATTGAGCGGGCATACGGCCCGACTAAGAGCCTGAGCGAAACATGGGTCTCGACGCCGAAAGCGTGATCGAGCGCCGCCGCCTCAAGCGCCGGGTTACGATCTGGCGCATCGCTGCGGTGGTGCTCGGTCTGTTGTTTGTGGGACTGATCGTCTTCGGCAACCGGCAATTGGCGGGCTCTACCAGTATTCTGCCCCACGTCGCCCGCATCAGCGTCGGAGGCATCATCACCGACGACCGCAAGATGCTGGAGCTGATCGACAGGGTCGGCAAGGCCAGGCAGGTGAAGGCGGTGATCCTCGACATCAACAGTCCCGGCGGCACCACGACCGGTGGCGAGGCCATGTACGATGCCATTCGCCGTCTGGCGCAGAAGAAGCCGGTCGTCGCTACCTGCGGCACGCTTGCCACCTCCGCCGCTTATATCGTGGCGCTCGCCACCGACCGCATCTTCGTCTACGGCAACACCATCACGGGTTCCGTGGGCGTCATCTTCCAGTGGGTCAACGTCATCGAACTCCTCAATACGCTCGGCATCGAGGTCGAGGAGGTCAAGAGCGGCCCCTTGAAGGCCGTGCCGAGCCCCTTTGAGCCCACCGACGAGCGCGCCCGCGCCGTGACCGCGGAAATGGTCGAGGATGCCAAGGTGTGGTTCGTCGATTTGGTCGAGACCCGGCGGAAGATCCAGCCGAGCGCGGTTCCCGGTCTCACGGAAGGACGCATCTACTCGGGGCGCCAAGCCGTCGATTACAAGCTCGTCGATCAGATCGGCGACGAACGCGCGGCCTTAAGCTGGTTGGCCAAGGAACGCGGCCTCCCGGCGGGCCTCAAGGTCCTCCAGTGGAAGCCCAAGGCGGAGTCGAGCGGCTTCTTCGGCTGGATGCTGGGCTCGGGCGTGGAGATTTTTGGCTTGTCTGGCAGTAAGATCGCCGCTCTCCTAGGTCAGGCTTCGGCGACCCTGGAGCTTGACGGTCTTGTCTCGGTTTGGCACCCTGCGTCCAATTAGTGGGGGCGTAGGGCCAGCTGCAACCAATGGCTGCGGCCCGGTGGGGCGTATAATGATCAAATCCGAATTGATTCAGCGGGTGGCTGCCGCCAATCCGCATCTTTTCCATCGTGACGTCGAGCGTATCATCAACATTGTGCTCGATGAGATCACGGGCGCGCTTGCCCGTGGCGACCGCGTGGAGTTGCGCGGCTTCGGCGCTTTCACGGTGAAGCATCGCGCGGCGCGGCAGGGCCGCAATCCGCGCACCGGGGATACGGTCTTCGTCGAGGACAAATACGTGCCCTTCTTCAAGACCGGGAAGGAACTGCGCGAGCGCTTGAACCCCGACGGCGAGCACAACGGAACTTGAGATCCGTGGTCGCCTAAGGAGCAGCCGTGTGGCGTAAGCTCATCCTCGCACTTGTGATCGTGCCGCTCGGCGTGGTGCTCATAGCGCTTGCCGTGGTCAATCGCGAGCCTGCGGTGCTGATCCTCGACCCCTTTGGCGGGGCGGGGTCCAGTTTCTCCCTCCAGGCGCCCTTCTTCCTGTTCTTGCTCGGGGCCTTCGCGCTTGGCCTCGTGGTGGGCGGTATCGCGTCGTGGCTCAATCAGGGTAAGTGGCGCCGCACCGCGCGCGAGGAGGCTCGCGAGGCGCGGGATTGGCGCCGTCAGGCAGACCGGCTGGAGAAGGAGCTCGAGAGCCTGGACCCGGCCCATCACCGCCCACAGCTCACGGTGGACTGACGGGGACGATGGACCCGCTCACCGCTTTCGGCCTTGTCGCGGTCACGGCCATGCTGGTCACCTATGCCCTGGAAGACCGAAGCCACTGGTTCATCCTGGCCTTTGCGGGCGCCTGCCTGCTCGGCTCGGCCTATGGCTTCCTGCAAGGCGCCTGGCCCTTCGGCGTCCTCGAGGTGGTCTGGGCCGGTGTGGCGGCCTGGCGCTGGCGCTCAAGGGCGTTTCCCAATGCGAGGGCCCCTTGAACCAATCGGCAACGCCAATGTTGCACTGCGATGGACTTAAAGGCCTCAATTTCATAGGGTGAGCCCGCACGAGCCGCCTATCCGGCCGGCAAAACCCTCACCCGAGAGCTGATAGAGCCCCGTGACGGTCAAGGTAAAAATCTGTGGCGTGCGGACGCCTGCCATTCTCGACGCTGCCGTCGCGGCCGGCGCCGATCTGGCCGGGCTTGTCATCTTCGCCAAGAGCCCGCGAAACCTGACGATCGAGCAGGCAGGCGCGCTGGCCGACGCCGCACGCGGCCGCGTGGGTACGGTCGCTGTCATGGTCGACCCGGACGACGCGCTCATCGAGGCGGTGGCGGGCACGGTGTGCCCCGACATTCTCCAGCTTCATGGCAAAGAGACGCCCGAACGGGTCGCCGCCATCAAAGAGCGGACCGGTCTTTCCGTGTTTAAGGCGGTGTCCGTGTGCGAACCGGCCGACGTGGCGCAGGCGCGCGCCTATGCCGGGATTGCCGATCAGATTCTGTTCGATGCCAAGGCGGCCCCCGATGCGGTGCTGCCCGGCGGAAACGGGGTTATCTTCGACTGGCGCATTCTGGCGTCGGCGAAACCGCCTTTTGCGCTGTCGGGCGGGCTGGACGCCGGCAATGTCGCCGAGGCGATCGCGCTAACGGGCGCGTCCCTGGTCGATGTCTCCTCCGGGGTCGAGACCGCGCCTGGCGAAAAAGACGCGGCCCTCATCACGCAATTCATTCAGGCGGCGCGAGCGGCCGCCCCACAACACGCCAAGGCCTCATGAGCACCGTTACCGATGCATTGAACACCTATCGCGGGGGTCCCGACGAGCAGGGGCATTTCGGGATCTATGGCGGCCGCTTCGTCGCTGAGACCCTGATGCCGCTCATCTTGGATCTCGAGCGCGCCTACAACGACGCCAAGGCGGACGCCTCGTTCCAGGCCGAGATGGACGGTCATCTCGCGACCTATGTCGGAAGACCGTCGCCGCTCTATTTCGCCGAACGGCTCACGCAACATTGCGGCGGCGCGAAGATCTATTTCAAGCGCGAGGAACTCAATCATACCGGCGCTCACAAGGTGAACAATGTGCTCGGCCAAATCATGCTGGCCTTGCGCATGGGCAAGACGCGCGTCATCGCCGAGACGGGCGCCGGCATGCACGGCGTGGCGACGGCAACATTGTGCGCCAAGTTCGGTTTGCCCTGCGTGATTTACATGGGGGCCGTGGACGTGGCCCGGCAGAAGCCGAACGTCTTGCGCATGAAGATACTCGGCGCCGAGATTCGTCCCGTCGAATCGGGTTCCAAGACGCTGAAGGACGCGATGAACGATGCATTGCGCGACTGGGTCGCCAACGTCCACGACACGTTCTATTGCATCGGCACGGTCGCCGGCCCGCACCCTTATCCAGCCATGGTGCGCGATTTTCAGAGCATCATCGGCCGCGAGACACGCGAGCAGATGCTGGAAGCCGAAGGCCGGCTGCCGGACTCGCTCATTGCCTGCATCGGCGGCGGGTCTAACGCCATGGGGCTATTCCACCCGTTCCTCGATGAGCCGGAGATCGAAATCTACGGGGTTGAGGCGGCCGGCCACGGCCTTGGCAGCGGTCAGCACGCGGCCTCGATCGCGGGTGGCAAGCCCGGCGTACTGCACGGCAATCGCACCTACTTGCTGATGGACGAAGACGGTCAGATCGAAGAGGCGCATTCGATCTCGGCCGGACTCGATTACCCCGGCATCGGGCCCGAGCACGCCTGGCTCAACGACGTCAAACGGGTGAATTTTCTCTCGGCGACCGACGACGAGGCTGTCGCCGCGTTTCAGCTTTGCAGCAAGCTCGAAGGCATCATCCCAGCGCTGGAGCCAGCGCACGCTCTTGCCCGCATGTTCGACATCGCCGCGACGAAGCCCAAAGACCACTTGATGGTGATCAATCTCTCAGGCCGTGGCGACAAGGATCTCGACTCCGTCGCGAACTATCTGAGCGCGAGAGAACAGTCATGACGAGGATCGACAAAACATTTGCCGCCTTAAAGCGGGAAGGACGCTCCGGCCTCGTCACCTTCATCACGGCCGGCGATCCCGATTACGATACCTCGCTCGCCCTGCTCAAGGGGCTCCCCGCCGCCGGCGCCGACGTCATCGAGCTCGGCATGCCGTTTTCCGACCCCATGGCGGACGGCCCCGCCATCCAGGCCTCGTCCTTGCGCGCGCTGAAGGCCGGCCAGACCATGAAAAAGACGCTCTCCCTCGTTAGGGAGTTCCGTAAAGAGGACCAAATCACTCCGGTTGTGCTCATGGGTTATTACAACCCAATCTATGTCTATCCGGTGGACCGCTTCGTCGCTGACGCAAGCGAAGCCGGGGCCGATGGGCTGATTATTGTGGACCTGCCGCCGGAAGAGGACGAAGAGCTGCGGCCCGCCGCGGCTGCGGCCGGCCTGAACCTCATTCGCCTCGCTACGCCCACGACGGACGCCAGGCGTCTGCCGGCCGTGCTCGCGAACACTTCGGGCTTCGTCTATTACGTTTCGATTGCCGGCATCACCGGCACCGCCGCCCCGGATGTCATTTCGGTCGGCGCCCATGTTGAACGCATCAAGGCACATACCGATTTACCGATTGCCATCGGCTTCGGCGTGAAGAGCCCGGAGCAGGTACGCGATTTGGCGGAAGTCGCCGAAGGCGTTGTCGTCGGCTCGGCGCTCGTCGCGGCAATCGCCGAGAGCCTAGACGCGGACGGCAAAGCGACCGGCGAGACCAAGCCGAAGCTGTTGGGGCTTGTCGAGCACTTGTCGGCGGCGTTGCGCCAGCCGGCCGAGGCGGCGGCGGTCTAGAGCGGCATATTTTTAGAGAGTTGGACCAGTGAACTGGATCAATAGCGTCGTCAGACCCAAAATCCGCAACATCCTTCGCAAGAAGGATATGCCGGACAATCTCTGGGTGAAGTGCCCGGAGACCGGGCAGATGATCTACTACAAGGATCTGGAGGCGAACCAGTTCGTTGTTCCAGGCTCCAACTATCACATGCGCATGTCGGCGCCGGCGCGCCTCAAGGCGTTGTTCGACGACGGCAAATACGCGGCGCTCCATTTGCCCGACGTGCCGCTGGACCCGCTCAAGTTCCGCGACGAGCGCCGCTACACCGACCGCCTCAAGGATGCGCGCTCAAAGACCGGTCTCAACGACGCGGTGCACGCCGGCATCGGCAAGCTTCATGGGGACACGGTCGTGTCCGCCGTGCAGGACTTCGACTTCATGGTCGGCTCGCTCGGCACCGGCGCGGGCGAGGCGGTGATCGCTTCGATGCGCGCCGCGCTCGTGCGCCAGGCCCCGTTCATTCTGTTTGCCGCTTCGGGCGGCGCGCGCATGCAGGAGGGCATTCTCTCGCTCATGCAGATGCCGCGCACCACAGTCGCCGTGGAGGAACTGCGCGAGGCGAGGCTTCCCTACATCGTCGTGCTGACCAACCCGACCACCGGCGGCGTCACCGCGTCCTATGCGATGCTGGGCGACGTTCACATCGCCGAGCCCGGCGCACTCATTGGTTTTGCCGGACCGCGCGTCATCGAGCAGACCATCCGCGAGCAATTGCCGAACGGGTTCCAGCGCTCCGAATATCTTCACGACCACGGCATGGTGGATATGGTCGTGCATCGCCACGATCTCCGCGGCACGCTTGCGCGCCTGTGCAACCTGCTGACCCATCGCCTCGCTCGCGATAGCGAGATCCCGGTTGTCGCTGAAGACGAAATGCAGCCAACGCTGCCGCTGGACGGCAAGGCCAAGAGCGGAAACGGCCTCGCGGCCGAGCCCACCGAGCCCACCGAGCCGGCCGAGGACGGGGAAGAAGACGAGGCCTTGACGGACGCCCCCGGGAATGGCGCTAATCAATCTCCGCCGCAGAACGCCTAAGGTCTCGTAAGGTTTGACGACACTCCCCTACAGCGCCGGGGGCTCATCACCCCGCCCACGCTCGGCTATGAGCGATACGCTGCTGGAACGGCTGAAGGCGCTCCACCCGCAGTCGATCGACCTGTCGCTGGGACGCATCGAGCGTCTGCTGGCCGCGCTGGGCAGTCCGCAAGACAAGCTGCCGCCCGTGGTGCATGTCGCCGGAACCAATGGTAAGGGATCGACGCTCGCCTTCTTGCGCGCCATCGCGGAATCGATGGGCAAGGGCGCGCATGTTTACACCTCGCCGCATCTCGTCGATTTCCACGAGCGCATCGTGCTCGCGGGCCCGCATGGGGCCGCGCCGATCAGCGAGGAGGTCCTGGTCGACTGTCTGGCGCGCGCCGAGGCCGCCAATAGCGGCGAGCTCATCACGCTGTTCGAGATCACCACGGCCGCGGCCTTCCTCGCCTTCGCCGAGGCGCCCGCCGATCTTCTGCTGCTGGAGACCGGGCTCGGCGGCCGGCTCGACGCCACCAACATGGTCGACAAGCCGCTGCTCACCATCATCACGCCGATCTCTATCGATCATGTGTCGTTTCTGGGCGAGACGCTTGCCGAGATCGCGGGTGAGAAGGCCGGCATTCTGAAGCCGGGCGTTCCTTGCATCGTCGGGCGCCAGGAGGCGGAAGCGTTCGAAGTGATCGCGCGCCGGGCGGAGCAGGTCGGCGCGCCGCTCCATGTGTTCGGGCGCGATTTCGACACGTTCGAGCAGCAGGGACGTCTGGTGTTCCAGACCGCCTCGCGCCTGCTCGATCTGCCTCTCCCGCGGCTTGCCGGCCGACACCAGATCGACAATGCCGGCACGGCGATCGCCGCGGCGAGTGTCGCCTTTGGCGAGGCCCTGACCCAGCGCGCCCTCGAGGACGGCATTACGAATGCACACTGGCCTGCCCGGCTTGAGCGGCTGTCCGTCGGCGGACTGCACGCCTACGCGGCCGAGGGCACCGAGATCTGGCTGGACGGCGGCCACAACGAGGCGGGCGGCCAGGCCGTGGCCGATACGCTGGCCGCGCTCGACGAACGCGTGCCGCGCCCGGTGCATGTCGTCTGGGGCATGATGGAAACCAAGGACGCGCAGCGCTTCATCGCCCCGTTCAAGGGGCTGGTGGAGCGTGTCTACACCGTGCCGATCCCGGGAGAACCCAACGCCTTCGCCGCCGAACCGCTAGCCGAGATCGCCCGCGCGGAAGGGTTCGACGCCGTGGCGGTCAATAGCGTGCCTGAGGCGCTGCTCCGCTCCGCCTCAGGCGGTGAGCCGCCGCGCGTCCTGATCTGCGGCTCGCTCTACCTTGCGGGCCACGTCCTCAAGCTGCATGCGTGAAATGGGTTACGCGGTGCCGTCGATGGCGCCGCCGATCCACGCCGCCAGATGGTTCTTCGGATAGGCGCCCCGAAGCGTATCCACGACTTCTCCGTCCTTGAACAGGATCAGCGTCGGGATGGCCCGGACGTTGTAGGTGCCCGGCGTGCGGGGGCTCTCGTCGATATTGAGCTTGGTGATCTTCACCTTGCCGTCCAGCTCCTTGGCGATCTCTTCGAGCGCGGGCCCGATCTGCCGGCAGGGTCCGCACCATTCGGCCCAAAAATCGACGACAACGGGGGTCGAGGACTTCAGCACCTCGGCTTCGAATGTGTCGTCGGAAACCTTCTCAGTCGCCATGAACTTTCTCTCCTCGTCGCCGGCCAAGGTCTGTCAAAGACCGCCGGTCTAGCCACCGGAACCTAGGTGCGCCCCCCTAAGGCGTCAAGGCTGCCAGCCTGCTCAACATGTCGCGCTCAGCCGTATCAAGCAAAGTTGAAGAGATCTCCATGAGGCGCGGCCCATCGGTCCAGAGAAGCGCCGCGCGCACGGATTTCTGCGGGAACATCCTGAGAAGCGCCAGCCGGTAGGCCGCGAGCTGATTGATATAGGCCCGTGCCACGTCTGCTTCGGTTGAGGGCGGCGGACGATTGGTTTTGTAGTCGAGGATGAGAAGACCCTCGTCGAGAATGGCGAGGCGGTCGATCTGACCCTCAAGGTCGAAGCTGGACTCACCCTCACCGATTCGCGCCACCACTGGAACCTCGGCCAGGCTGCCGGGCCGGAACAGCGGGGCGAAAGTCTCGTCCCGGACGATGGCGAGCGATTCGGCGACGATCTCCTCTCTGAGCGCCTCGGGAAGCCCGCCGCCGCGCATGGCCACGAATGTCCGCGCGGCACGCTCCCGATCCTCTGATGCCACCTCCGGCAGGTGCTGGAGCAGCGCATGCACCAGCCGCCCGCGGGCAAAGCGCAGATCCTCGGCAAGCGCCTTCGGTCCGAGGGGGGCTTGCTCCGCGCCGAACGCGCCGCCGCCTTTGGCATTGAGGGCGAGCCGCGAGGGCGCGAGCCGCGTGCGCACGCGTTCATACGGCGCGGGCTTAAGGGCCCAATCCGGCAAAGGTGGCACGGCGGGCGACACTTTCTCCGTCTTCGCCGCCTCCACGGGCTTCTGTTGTTCGGAGAGCATGCGCCGGACCGGGCCGTCTTCTCCGGCTGTCTGGGTGAGATGCGGTCTCAGACCCTGTTCGATGAGGTCGTACCAGCAATTGCCCTCGCGCTGGCGGACCCCTTGCCAGCCGCAGACATAGAGCCGGTCGCGCGCCCGCGTCATCGCCACGTAGAGCAGCCGGTGATATTCCTCGCTGTCCGCCTGGTCCGCCGCACTTTTTGCCGGCAAGAGTCCTGGCACGTTGGAATGGCCCTTCGGCGGCCAGAGGAGATGACAGGCTGCGTCGGGCGGATAGCCCGGCCGTGCCGCTTCGAAGACGCGCGGGCCTTGGCCGCGCGGGTTGGCGCAGGTGTCCGGCAAGATCACGATGGGCGCTTGCAGACCCTTGGCGCCGTGCACCGTCATGATGCGGACCTCGTCTCGGTCCTGGTCCATGTCGCGCTTGATGTCGATCACGCCGTTGCGCAAATCGTGGACGAAGCCTTGCAGCGACGGCGTCGCGTCGCGGTCGAAAGCGAGCGCGGTATCGAGAAACTCATCGATCGCCTCCGCGGCTTCCGGCCCGAGCCGTGTCAACATGCGCTTGCGCATCTTTTGGCCCTCGGCGCCGAGCAGGCCCGCGAAGAACTCGTAAGGCGGCAGTGTGTCGGCCTGGCCGAGCCAGTCCGCGATGCGCGCCGCCGCTTCCTCGAAGCGCGCGTCCTCCCGCGCCTTGTCCTTCAGCACCGACCACAAAGAAGCCCTGCCGCGCTCATAAGCGAGATCGAACAGCGCCTCGTCGTCGAGGTCGAACAGCGGGCTTTTCAGCACCACGGCGAGCGCCAGATCGTCTTCCGGCATGAGCAGCACATCGGCGAGCGCAACGAGGTCCTTCACGGCGAGCTGGTCCATCAGCCGCATGCGGTCGGCGCCTGCGACGGGGACCTTCGCGTGCTTCAGCGCGCGGATCATCGGCGCGGTGAACGGATCGCGGCGGCGCACCAAGATCAGAATGTCGCCGGCTTGAATCGGGCGCCCTTGCGAGGCGAGCGGCTCATTGCTGTCGAGCCAGCCCTTGATGAGCTTCGCAATGCGCTTGCACAACGCATCGATGGCGCTCGCGCCGGTCACATCCTCGTTCCAGGGCTCGAAAGGCGGCGCAGGCTCGGGCTTCTCGGTGGTCTCGACCTCCCAGAGCTCGACCAGGCCGGCATCGCCCTGCCGGAAGGCATGATGCTTGATGATTGCGTTCTCGACGAAGGTCAGCCCCTGTGCCGCAGTGCTTTGCGCAAAGACATGATCCACGGCGTCGAGCACCGGCACGGTGGAGCGGAAGGAGACGTTGAGCGGCACTTCGTACCATTCTGTCTGCGCGTCGCGCGCCCGCTTGCGGAACTTGCTGCCCACCGCGCCGAACCGCGCCGGGTTCGCCCCTTGGAAGCTGTAGATCGATTGCTTTTCGTCGCCGACGGCGAACAGCGTACGGAGCCGATCGCTCGCCCCGCGCCCGGCGAAGAACTCCTCCGCCAGCGCCTCGATGATCGACCATTGATCCGGGTTCGTGTCCTGCGCCTCGTCCACCAAAATGTGGTCCACACCGCCATCGATCTTGTAGAGCACCCAGGCGGCCGCGCCCGAGCGCGACAGCAGCATCTGCGCCTTGACGATGAGATCGTCGTAGTCGAGCGCCGCTTCGTCGCGCTTGCGCCGCTCGTATTCGGCTTGGATCGCGTCCGCGAGGGCGATAACGGCCCCGCTGGCCTCCGCCACGCGCAGATGCGCCAAATTCATTTGCAGACCGGCGAAAGCGACCTTCGCCTCATCGAGGATCGCGGCGATGCCGGGTGCATCGTTGCCGAAGCCTTTGGTGTAAACGCTTGCCCGCGGCTCGCCCTTCTGGGTGAGAAACACCGACCGCAAGGCGGCCGTGCGGCCTTCGCGCTTGCTGCGCCTGGCGCTGGTTAGGGAGGCCTCCAGGTCCTTATCGGTCTTGGCGCTACCGCCGTAGGCCGAGAGAGCGGCTATCGCCGCATCGATCTGATCGTCCGAAAGCGCCGCGGCCTGTGCAGCGACTATGGCGTCCTCTTCCGTGTCGGCCACGCCGAGGAATTGCTTCAGGGCCTCGGCTTCCGCGGCCGCCCAATCCTCAAGGCTGTCGTGCAGCGCCATCATGCGGGTGAGTTCCGCGCGCTTCAGCAGCACGACGTTCACCACCTGGCGGAAATAGTCCTCGCTAGTCAGTCCGATGATCTTGGCGAGTGCGAGCCCCAGCGCGCTGTCGGGCGCGTCCGCCGCGCGGGTCACCACGGCGTCGAAGGCATCGCGCTTGTGGAGCACAGCGCTTTGCTCGTCGAGCACCGTGAAATGCGGCGTCACCATTGCCTCCAGCGGAAAGCGCTGGAGCAGGCGCTCGCAGAAGCCGTGAATGGTATGGATCTTCAGCCCGCCCCGCGCTTCGAGGGCGCAGGCGAACAGCCGCCGCGCGGCCCGCAAGTCTTCGTTCTCGGGTGGGGCCTCCATGAGCTTCGACAAGGCCTTGCGAAGATCCTCGTCGGTCATCGTGGCCCAGCCGGCGAGCTCCTTGAGCAAGCGGTTCTGCATCTCCGCCGCGGCGGTCTTGGTGTAGGTCAAGCACAAGATGCTCTCAGGCCGGGAGCCCGCCAGCAGCAGGCGCAACACCCGCTTCACCAAGACGGCGGTCTTACCCGTGCCCGCATTGGCCGAGACCCAGGCGGAGGCGCCCGGATCGGAAGCGCGCGCCTGATTGGCGTCGGCCTCATGCAGGAGTTCGGGTGCGCCGCTCATCGCCACTCTTCCTCGGCCTCTTGCGTCAGCCATTCCTGCACGCGCGCCAGATGCTCGTAGTCGTCATGCCGGTAGGCGCTGGTGAAGGCCGCGCCAGCGCGCCGCTTCACCTCGTAAGGGGTCGCGGGGTCCGCGAAGTGAACCACGAGCTTTTCCAAGTCCTCGCGCGCCTTGGCGGAGAGGACGTCAGCCGC
>NZ_JBPPND010000074.1:0-17947 GCF_051306395.1 Methyloceanibacter sp. | reverse complement strand
GGCCAAGAAGGCGACCGTCGATTTCACCGGCACGAGTCCGCAGACCACGACGACATTCAATGCACCAGAGCCCATCACGCGGGCTTGCGTGCTCTATGTGTTCCGGACGCTGGTGGACGACGACATTCCGCTCAACGCGGGGTGCCTGCGCCATATCAAGATCGTGGTGCCAAAGGGCTCGCTGCTGAAACCCAAATATCCGGCCCCGGTGGCTGGCGGCAATGTGGAGACGAGCCAGACCATCGTGAACTGCCTCTACGGCGCGCTCGGCGTGCTCGGGTCCGCGCAAGGCACTATGAACAATCTCACCTTCGGCAACGCGCAGTTCCAATACTACGAGACGATCTGCTCGGGTGCGCCGGCGGGACCGGGCTTTGACGGTGTCTCGGCCGTGCAGACGCACATGACCAATTCTCGGCTGACCGACCCGGAGGTACTGGAGCTGCGATACCCCGTGTTGCTGGAGCGCTTCGAGATCGCGCGGGGCTCCGGGGGCAAAGGCGAGTGGCGCGCCGGTGACGGCACGCTTCGCGTGATCCGGTTTCTCGAGGAGATGAACTGCGCCATTCTGTCAGGCTTCCGCAAGGTGCGGCCCTTCGGCGCGAAAGGCTCCACGCCGGGCCAGACCGGCGAGAATTGGGTGCGGCGCCGGTCGGGCCATTTAGAACGGCTGAAAGGCGCCGACCAGATCGTGATTGCGGCGGGCGAGGCAATCGTCATCAAGACGCCCACCGGCGGCGGCTATGGTAAAGCAAAAGTCCGTCATACTGAGGCGCGAGCGAAGCGAACCTCGAAGGAATAGCTTCAGGGTGTGGAATGGCGATTGACGGCAAGATCCTGATCTCCCGCGCCGGCATCGCCGGGCTCACGCTCGCCGTGCTGCTGAAAGAACAAGGCACCAAGAGCGTGCTGGAGGGCTACTCTTAGAAGCTGACCTTGTCTTAGAAGCTGACCTTGGCCTTTTCGGCGTTGAACACGGTGACCGATTTTCCAGGCTCGATTGCGCCGGACGTCGTGAAGGAGTGGGGCACGAACTCGACGGTCGTCTTGCAGCTCCCACCGGCGCACTCACCAGAAAGCTTTTCCTTGGCGTCCTCGGGCTCGATGTCGTCGGCATTCACGTAGACGCCTTCCTCGGTGGTGCACTCATAGCCGAGCACGTCGCCAGAGCGCCCACCCTTCACGCAATAGGCCTCCATCGCGACCTCTTGGCCGAGGAAGCTCTGGGGGCTCTTGGCGACCTCTTGCAGGTCGGTGGGCTCGGCGAGCGCCGCTGGCGCGGCGAACGCAATCCCTGCAATCAAAAAAGCGGCGAGACGGCCATTTACGCGATGCATCGTATCCACCTCAGTTGATCTGGTTTTTCTGATGGCCCTCGGGGCCGCTTCGGCCGGCATCCTACAAGGGCGGGCGCGGAAGAAAAGCCCGTCCTTGGCGCAAAGATTAAGGGCGCGGGATCAAATCCCGCGCCCTTCCAAGCGTGTTGCCTCTGTTTCGGCTCGTTCGCAGGGGAGCTTCGAGCTTAGTTGGTGGCCGCCGTGCCGCCTTGACCGCGCTCAGCCATGAACTGGTCGAACTCGGCCTTGTCCTTCGCGTGGCGCAGGCGCTTGAGGAAGCCTTGGAACTCGTTCGCCTCCTCTTCGAGCCGCTTCAGGGTCTCCTCGCGGTATTCGTCGAAGGCATGATTGCCGGTCGAGCCGAGCCCGCCGCGGAACCGCCGCGCCTCGTCGTTGAAGTACTCGCGCCAAGCTTTCTTATTTCCGCATCCCATGCGTCCACTCCAGATCAGATAGGCCAAAACGCCAAGGCCGATAGGCCACCAGACAATGAAGCCGAGGATCATCGCCGCGATCCAAGCCGGCTTCCCGTAGTCGTCCAAGCTCGCAACCAGTTGCATTGGGGTCCTTTCCGGGCTTCGGTGTGAATGTTATTTACATTTACATACATGAGACCCCTTGGCAAGACGGTCAAGGGGACGCCTCAAAAATATGGTGTCAGATTGGGGAATCGCGTAGGGGGCGCCAAAGAAAATTTAACCTCATGGCGCGAGAGTCCGCGCATCAATTCGCTGAAAATTGTATGATCTTTGTGGGGTTTCGGGGGGCTTTCCATGCGTTCTGCATACCGCCGACTGGTGAACTTGAGTTTGGCCCTTGCGGTGGCCGCAGGCATCGCAGGCGGGGGCACTGCGCTTGCGCGCTCGCTTAAGGACGTCAAACCGCATAACGGCGTGATCCGCGCCCACACCATGCCGATCCAGGGCATCGACGTGTCTTACTGGCAGGGCGACATCGACTGGCGGCAGGTGCGTGAAGCCGGCATCCACTTCGCCTTCATCAAGGCCACCGAGGGCGGCGACCACCTCGACCCGAAGTTCCGGCAGAACTGGAATGCGGCGAAGCGCGCCGGCGTGGCGCGCGGGGCCTACCACTTCATCTATTGGTGCCGCTATGCCAGCGAGCAGGCGGACTGGTTCGTGCGCAACGTCCCGCGCGACCCCGATGCCTTGCCGCCGGTGCTCGACCTCGAATGGCACACCCACTCCAAGACCTGCCCGCAGAAGATTTCCCGCGAGCTCGCGCTCAAGAAGACCAAGATCATCCTAGAGGCGATGGAGCGGCACACGGGCAAGCGGCCGATCATCTACACCGATCCCGCCTTTCACCGTGAAGTGCTGCAAGGCGAGCTCAAAGGCTATCAGTTCTGGCTGCGCTCGGTGGCCGCGGAGCCAAGCAAGATCTATCCGGGAAGGCCCTGGGCGTTCTGGCAGTTCACCACCACCGGCAGCGTACCGGGCATCAAGGGCAAGGTGGACCGCAATATCTACAACGGCTCGCCCAGCGACTGGGACCGCGTGCTTAAATGGCTCGAGGCGAGCAGCTAACGGCGGACCGCTGATCGCGCCGCTAAGACTCCGTCCCCCCACCCTCTTCGTCGGAGAGAACCCCGAGTCCTTTCAGGTAGATAAGCAGTCCGCTTTCGAGCACGTCCTCGGGCGACATCGGCACTTTGCGCGACGCCCTGCCCTCCTGGGCGAAGAGCGAGGCGACGCCGTGCGCCATGGTCCAGATATGCAGGCTGACGAGCTTGATCGGCGGGCGCTTGTCTTCGGGAAGATGGCGGCAGAGCGCGGCGGCGGCCTGCTGCAATATGTCAAAGGAGCGCTCCGCGGCGGGGATCGTCTCGCCCTCGGTGCCCGGCGCCAGCCCCGCCCCGAACATCACCGTGTAGCTGGCAGGCTCCTCGCGGGCGAAAGCGAGATAAGCGCGGCCCAGATTCACGAAGGCCGAGAGGGGCGTCGGCACGCCGTTGTTCCAGGCCGCGTCGAGACGCGCGGCGAAACGCTCGAAGCCGTGGCGGGCGACCTCGGCCAGCAGCGCATCGCGATCCTTGAAATGACGATAGGGCGCGGCGGGGCTCACGCCGGCAAGCCGCGCCGCCTCCGTCAAGCTGAAGCCGAAGGCGCCGTGCTCCTCGATGAGCTTGCGCGCGGCCTCCAGCAGCACCTCTTTGAGGTTGCCGTGATGATAAGAGCTTGGGCGCCGCCAGCCGCGGCCAGAGTGATTCATGTAAAGGGCTTTTACATGAACACGTTGGCTGTCGCCAGCTACCGTTATGTTCAAAACAGAATCAGCCCAGGATAATCGGTGGACGGTCATCCGCCTCGCCGAGGCAAGCGAACAGCATGACAGCACCCGAGACAGAGCTTGGCGTAAGGTCGTTTCTCACCACCGAGACGCCGGCGGTGGCCGGCATTCTTACGACCCTCGTCTTCGTCGCGTTCGGGGACGCGCTGCTTTCCGATCTCGAAAATCATCTTCTCACCATCGCGATGTTCGTGTGTCTGTTCGCGGTGATGATGTGGGGCGCGTTCGGCGTGGTGCGCCACGCCGACGCCGTGGCCGAGAAGCTAGGCGAGCCTTATGGCACGCTCGTGCTTACGTTCTCGGTGATCATCATCGAGGTTGCCCTGCTCGCGGCGATCATGCTGCACGGACAGAACAACCCGACGCTCGCGCGCGACGTGATGTTCGCCACGTTGATGATCGTGCTCAACGGGATGGTGGGAACGGCGCTGCTCATCGGTGCATTGCGCTACTGGGAGCAGGAGTGCAACCTGACGGGCGCCCGTTCCTTTCTCGTGGTCCTGTCGGCCCTGTCGATCGTCGCGCTCGTTCTGCCGAAATACACCGAGACGCCGCCGAGCCCCGTCGAGGCCCCCGGCAAGGCAATCTTGTTCATCGCCATCACCGTCTTGTTCTACGGCGTCTTCATTTTCATCCAGACGATGCGGCACGGCGCGTTTTTTGCCGACCCGGAAGAGCGCTCCGACGACCCGTCCCACCAAACCCGCGAACCGACACGCCCACTCGCCTATCACGTCGTGATGCTCGCGTTGACGCTGATCCCCGTGGTGGCTCTGTCGGAGTATCTGGCGGTGATCGTCGATTTCGGTATCGAGGATATTGGCCTACCGGAGCCGTTGGGCGGCGTGTTGATCGCTATTCTCGTACTTGCCCCCGAAGGTCTCACCGCATTTCACGCAGCCCTCGCCAATCATCTCCAACGCGCCGTGAATGTCTGTCTGGGCTCGGCCCTTTCCACCATTGGGCTGACCATTCCGGCCGTGTTGCTGATCGGGTTCGCAGCCAACATCGATGTCCATCTCGGTCTCACGGATGTCGAAACCGTACTTCTGGTGTTGACGCTGTTCGTGAGCGGGCTGACCTTTGCCGGCGGGCGCACCAACGTGCTCCAGGGCGCGGTGCACCTTCTCCTGTTCTTCGTCTACGTGGCGCTGCTCTTCAGCCCGTAAAGCGCGCCGCGAAAAGTAAGGCTAACGCCCACTTTCCCGGTATTCCTGCTATTCCCTTGTGACCACGTTCTTCGCTACACTCCGGGCAAAATTTGCTTAGGGAGTGTCAAGAAATGCAGCATCGTGGCATCGCCTTTGCCGACCGTCTGCCTTCTCGGCTGATCGCCGGCGCCGCCGCGATCGCTCTTGCCGGGCATGTTTGGACTGCCGCCGCCCAGGACGTCAAGCCGGGGCCCTGCACCGACGACGCCATGATCGTGTTCGATGCGTCAGGGTCCATGTCGGGAAATCAGACCCTCGGCATCCCCAACTCGCGCCCGCGCATCGACGAGGTGCGCGCGGCGCTGGCGCAAGTCCTGCCGAGCGCCACCAAGTTCCGCCGCGTCGGCCTCGTGACCTACGGTCCGGGCCCCTACAACCAGTGCAATGTCAGCCTCGATCTCAAACCGACCGCTAACGCCGCCAAGCCGATCATGCGGGCGGTGAGCCGGATCGTGCCGGCGGGCAAGACGCCGCTGACCTCCGGCTTCGAGCAAGCGGCCGAGGCGCTCGATTACCGCAACAAGCCAGGTGTGATCGTGGTGGTGACCGATGGCGAGGAGACTTGCGGGCGCTCGCCGTGCGATGTCGCCAAGATGCTCCATGATAACGCGGCGCAACTCACCATCCACGTGATCGGCTTCCGCTACAGCGGCTTCTCATGGACCGGGCAAAACAGCATCATGGACCTGATGTGCATCGCCGATCAGAACAACGGCATGTACATCAAAGCCAACGACGAGAGCGAGCTGGTCGAGGCTCTCGAGAAGACGCTCGACTGCCCCATGGTTTCCCAGGCGCCGCTCGTCCCCCTCATCCGCTGATTGGCGACAGCCCGGGCTTGTCTCAGAGGCCCATGGCCGCATGGGCTTCGCCCATGTATTTCATGCATTCGTCGGTGTCGCCGTCCTTCATGGCCGCCTTGGACTGATCCAGTGCCGCCATGGCCTCCTTCTGCTTCGCGTCGTCCGTCATGTCCGCGATCATCTGGTCCATCTGCTTCATGTGATCGTCGTTGCAAAGATCGGCCGCAGAAGCAGCGCCGATAGCAAGTGCCGATGCGAAGCCGAAAAACAGCAGAGTCTTGATCATCTTTTCCTCCTCGCGAAGGACATCGATTGGCCGGTGTCCAGGGAGAGAACGCGCAATCCGCTGAAATCGTTCTTTGGGCGCCATCCCCGAGGTTCGAATTATACACAGCTTATCCAAGGCGCTCGCTCCCGGCGGCGTGTTCCGCAAAGGATATCCCCGTTTTCCGGGATTTTTTGGCTTCGGCAAAAAGATTCGTCCCGTGAGGAAACAAAAAGTCCCTAAAGGCGTTGTTGGCCTCAGCGTCGGGTGGATTGTTCATTGTGCGGCGCAACAAGGAAACGGCTTGGCACTTGCCGAGGGGAGCCGGTAGAGTCACCCGGTTGCGGAACGGGCACCCCTCCAATCGGAAAGGAGAGCTTCCGATGGAACTCACAGCCAAATTAACGATGGTCACGGCCATCGTGTCGTTCAGCTTCCTCGCGGCTGTCATCCTGGGGATGATCTAGGGCGAGGCTTCCGGCCTTTAGGCCATTACCCACATTTCAGCAGTCCATGAGGCGCCACTGGCGGATCCAACCGCCCGGGGCGACCTCCCCGCCGGGGCGGCGGTTCAGGCCGCGGCGTCGGTGACCCGCTTCGGATCGTAGTTGAGGATGGGCGCGAGCCAGCGCTCCGCTTCCTCGACCGACCACCCCTTGCGCGCGGCATAATCTTCGATCTGATCGCGGCCGATCTTGCCGACGCCGAAATAGCGGGCGTCCGGGTGCGAAAAGTAGAATCCCGAGACCGCGGCGGCCGGCCACATGGCGTAGCTCTCGGTCAGCTTCACGCCGATCTCCTTCTCCGCATCGAGCACGCTGAACAGGGTGCGCTTCTCCGTGTGGTCGGGCTGGGCCGGATAGCCCGGTGCCGGGCGGATACCGGCATAGTCCTCGGCGATGAGTGCGTCATTGGAGAGCGCCTCGTCGGGGGCGTAGCCCCACAGCTCGCGGCGCACCTTTTCGTGCAGCGCCTCGGCGAAGGCCTCGGCGAGGCGGTCGGCAAGCGCCTGAGACAAGATCTTCGAGTAGTCGTCGTTGGCGCGCTCGAAGCGGCGGGCCACGTCCTCCTCACCGATGCCGGCGGTCACGGCGAAGCCGCCGATATAGTCGGCGACGCCGGAGTCCTTCGGCGCGATGAAGTCGGCAAGGGCGATATTCGCGCGGCCGGTGCCACGCGCCATCTGCTGACGGAGGGTGTGCAACATGGCGAAGGGCTTCTTCCGGCTCTCGTCGGCGTAGAGCTCGATGTCGTCGCCCATGCTGTTCGCCGGCCAGAAGCCGACCACGGCATTCGCCGTCAGCCACTTCTCCTCGATGATTTGTTTCAGCATGGCCTGGGCGTCCTCGAACAGAGGACGAGCCGCCTCGCCATATTTGTCGTCGTCCAGGATGCGGGGGTACTGACCCTTCAGCTCCCAGGCTTGGAAGAACGGCGTCCAATCGATATAGCGGGCGAGGTTGGCGAGGTCGTAGGCCTTGAGCGTGCGCGTACCGAGGAAGCTCGGCTTGGGGGGCGTGTAGCCGGCCCAGTCGAGCTTGAGCGCATTGCCGCGGGCCTGCGCCAGCGGCGACCTCGTCTTCTCCTCCTGGCCGCGCGCGTAGGACTCCGCCATTTGCGCATATTCCTCGCGCACCTTGGCAATCCGCTTCTCACGCTCCTCTTTCGAGATCAGCCCAGAGACCACGCCTACGGCGCGGCTTGCATCGGTCACGTAGATCGCCTGGCTGCGCTGATAATTCGGGCTGATCTTGACGGCGGTATGCACGCGGCTCGTGGTGGCGCCGCCGATCAGCAGCGGCAGGTCGAAGCCTTCGCGCTCCATCTCGGCCGCCACGTGGCACATCTCGTCGAGCGACGGGGTGATCAGACCGGACAGACCGATAATATCGACCTTCCGTTCCCGCGCCGTATCGAGAATCTTCTGCGATGGCACCATGACGCCGAGATCGATGACCTCGTAGTTGTTGCACTGAAGCACGACGCCGACGATGTTCTTGCCGATATCGTGCACGTCGCCTTTCACGGTGGCGAGCAGGCTCTTGCCGGCGGGCTCCCCCTGCGCCAGCCCCATCTCCTCCTTTTCCTTCTCCATGAAGGGCATGAGATAGGCGACCGCCTTTTTCATCACGCGGGCGGACTTCACCACTTGCGGCAGGAACATCTTGCCGGCCCCGAACAGGTCGCCGACCACGCCCATGCCGTCCATCAAGGGCCCTTCGATGACATGCAGCGGACGCTCGGCTTGCTGGCGCGCTTCCTCCGTGTCCTCTTCGATGTAATTGGCGATGCCGTGGACCAGCGAATAGGTGAGCCGCTCTTGCACCGGCTTCTCGCGCCAGGAGAGGTCGGCTTCCTTCCTCTGAGACGCGCCGTCCTTGTAGCGCTCGGCGGCCTCCAACAGGCGATCGGTGGCGTCGTCACGCCGGTTGAGGATCACGTCCTCGACGAGGTCGCGCAGCTCCGGCTTGATGTCGTCATAGAGCGCAAGCTGACCGGCATTGACGATGCCCATGTCCATGCCCGCTTGAATGGCGTGATAGAGGAACACCGAATGCATGGCCTCGCGCACCTGCTCGTTGCCCCGGAAGGCAAAGGACAGGTTCGACACGCCGCCGGAGATATGCACGTAAGGCAGCTCTTCCTTGATGCGGCGCGTGGCGTCGATGAACGCGCGGGCGTAATTATTGTGCTCCTCGATGCCGGTGGCGACGGCAAAGATGTTCGGATCGAAAATGATGTCCTCAGGGGGGAAACCCACCTTTTCGGTCAGAAGCTCGTAGGCGCGCTTGCAGATCGCGAGCTTCTGGTCGGCCGTTTCCGCCTGCCCCTTCTCATCGAAGGCCATGACCACGACGGCCGCGCCGTAGCGCAGCACTTTGCGCGCATGATCGAGGAAGGGCTCCTCGCCCTCCTTCAGGCTGATAGAGTTCACCACCGACTTGCCTTGGACGCATTTCAGTCCCGTCTCGATGACCGTCCACTTGGACGAGTCGAGCATGATCGGCACGCGCGAGATATCAGGCTCGGCGGCGATCAGATTCAAAAAGGTTTCCATGGCCTTCTCGGAATCGAGCATGCCCTCGTCCATGTTGACGTCGAGCATGTTGGCACCGCTCTCCACCTGCTGGCGCGCGACCTCGAGCGCCGTGGCGTAGTCGTTGGCCTCGATGAGCTTACGGAAGCGCGCGGAACCGGTGACGTTGGTCCGCTCGCCCACCATGACGAAATTCTGGGCACCGTTGGTCAATTGAAATCACCCATGTATGAAAGGTTCGAGGCCCGAAAGACGAAGCGCATGCTCCACCTCGGGCACTTTGCGTGGCTTGTAGTCGGCCACGGCGGCGGCGATGGCGCCGATATGCTCGGGCGTGGTGCCGCAGCAGCCGCCGACAATGTTGATGAGGCCGTTCTTGGCCCAATCCTCCAGCAGCACGGCCATTTGCTCGGGGCTCTCGTCGTACTCGCCCATCTCGTTGGGGAGCCCGGCATTGGGATAGACGCTGACATAAGTGTCGGCGACATGGGCCATCTCATCGACCGAAGGCCTGAGCTGCTCGGCGCCGAAGGAGCAGTTGAGCCCGATGGAAAAGGGCCTCAAATGCTTCATGGAGTACCAGAAGGCCTCCGGGGTCTGGCCTGACAGGTTGCGGCCCGAGAGGTCCGTGATGGTGCCGGAGATCATGATGGGTAGCGCGATGCCCATCTCGTCGAAGACTTGCTCCACCGCGAAACCCGCCGCCTTCGCGTTCAGCGTGTCGAACACGGTCTCGATCAGGATGGTATCGGCGCCACCCTCGATCAGCCCGCGGGTCTGCGTGGCATAGGCCTCGACCAGCTCGTCGAAGCTGACATTGCGGAACCCGGGATTGTTCACGTCGGGCGAGATGGATGCGGTGCGGTTGGTGGGGCCGACGGCGCCCGCAACGAAGCGCGGCTTGTCCGGCGTCTTGGCCGTCCACTCGTCGGCGGCCTCACGCGCGAGCTTGGCCGCGGCCACGTTCATCTCGTGGGAGATCTCTTCCAGCCCGTAATCGGCCTGGCTGATGGCTTGGGCGTTGAAGGTGTTGGTCTCCAGGATATCGGCGCCGGCCTCCAGGTACTTGCCGTGAATCTCCCGAATGATGTCGGGCTGGCTCAGCACCAGCAGGTCGTTATTGCCCTTCAGATCGCGCGGATGGTCCTTGAACCGCTCGCCGCGATAGGCAGCCTCGTCCAGCTTGTAGCCTTGGATGGCCGTGCCCATGGCGCCATCCAGAATGAGGATGCGCTTTTTGGCGGCGCGCTTCAGCGCCTCGATACGCTCTTTACGGGTCATGTCGCGGGTTCCACTTTGGCTTCGGTGAAGGCCTTGGCCGGGCGCAGGCCCAGCAGGTAGCAAATGGCGTAGACGAGGTCGGCGCGGTTCAGGGTGTAGAAGTGGAACTCGGTGATGCCCTGGTCCACGAGCCCGAGCACCTGCTCCGCCGCGACCGCCGCGGCCACGAGATGGCGCGTCTCCTGATCTTCATCCAGCCCTTCGAAGCGGCGGCCGATCCAGTCCGGCATGCTCGCGCCGGAGCGCTCGGCGAAGCTCGAGACCTGCTTGAAGTTATGGATGGGGATGAGCCCGGGCACGATGGGAATATCGATCCCGGCCGCGCGCACCCGGTCGAGATAGCGAAAATAAACCTCGTTATCGAAGAAGAACTGGGTGATGGCGCCGGTGGCGCCCGCGTCGATCTTGGCCTTCAACATGTCGATATCGGCCTCGACGGAAGGCGATTCCGGATGCTTCTCCGGATAGCAGCCGACCGAAATTTCGAACGGTGCGATCTTCTTGATACCGGCGGTCAAGTCCGCCGCATTGGCATAGCCGCCGGGAGTCGGTTCGTAGCACTCGCCAACGCCGTCAGGCGGATCGCCGCGCAGCGCCACGATCTGGCGCACGCCGAGATCCCAATAATCGCGGATGACCTCGTCGATCTCCTCCTTGGTGGCGGAGACGCAGGTGAGATGCGCGGCGGGCTTCAGCGTCGTCTCGCGCAGCATGCGGCCCACGGTGGCGTGAGTACGCTCGCGGGTGGAGCCGCCGGCGCCGTAGGTCACCGAGACATATTTCGGGCGCAACGGTTCGAGCCTGCGGATCGAGCGCCACAGGGTGTCCTCCATCGGGTCGGTCTTCGGCGGGAAGAACTCGAACGACACGTCGATGTCGCCGCGGCCGAGAAAGCGGCGCTTGGGCGGCTCTTGGGTGTGCGGACTTTGGTTGTGCGGATCTTGGGATGCAAGCATCTAAGCGGCGACCTCCACCTTGGGGCTCAGTTTTCTTCTCTTGCCGGCGGTGACGGGCTTCTGGCCAAGCCACAGCGAAACGATCAGCTTGCCTTCCGCGGGGCCTGGGCTCAGCTCGCGGAAGCGCGCCAGCTTGAGGCCCGCCCCTTCCAGCATGCGGCCAAGCTGATCGCGGTCGAAGCCGAGACGCCGATGCGCCGACTGCTCGCGCAGAAATTCGAGCTCATGCGGCGCGAAATCGACGACCAGCAGTTTGCCGCCCGGCGCCAGCACGCGGGCTGCCTCGGCCACGGCGGAAGCGGGATCGTCGAGGAAGTGCAGCACCTGATGCAGCACCACCGCGTCGGCCGCCTCGTCCGGCAGCGGCACATTATAGAGATCGCCGTGGCGGACTTGCGCCTGGGAGAGCCCGGCGCGTTCCAGCTTCATGCGGGCATAGGCCAGCATGTCGTGATTGAGATCGAAGCCGAGCACCTTCTTGGCACGCGGGCCGAACAGTTCAAGGATGCGGCCCGTGCCCGTGCCGAGATCGACCAGACGCTCGAAAGGCCCCTCGCCCAAAGCCTCGTCCATGGCGGCTTCGACCTGGCTCTCGGCCACATGAAGCGTGCGGATGGAATCCCACTCCGCGGCATGGGCCTTGAAGTAGCTCTGGGCCGCCTCCGCGCGTGCCTTCTGCACGGCTTCGGCGCGGGCCCGATCGCGGGCGAGCGTCAAATCGACGGGATCGAGGCTGCCGACAATGGCCCGGGCAAGCGCCCCTTCCGGCCCGCTGTCGGCCGCACGAAAGAACACCCAGGAGCCTTCGCGGAAGCGGGTGATGAGGCCGGCTTCGGCCATGAGTTTCAGGTGCCGGCTGATGCGCGGCTGGCTCTGGGCCAGGATCTGGGTCAGGTCCTTGACGTTCAGCTCCGCACCGGCGAGCAACGCCAGGATGCGCAGACGCGTGGCCTCACCCGCGCCCCGCAGCGCGGCGAGCGCATGATCGCTGGACAGACCTGGAACGGCCGCGCGGCTCTGATCGTCATCTGACATAAAGATATGTTTATATCTTCTCGGCCACGGCCGCAAGACGGCAAGCGCGTAAAAATATCGCCAGCGGTGACGCTGGCGGACAGTGGCTGTTTGCATGGGTGACGCTTATTCGGTGCCGCTCGAGGTCGCCTGGAGCTTTAGGACATCCCACTTCCAACGAGTGTCGTCGGAATCCGGATAAATCCTCAGCAGGGATGGCGGCTCCACGGCAATTTCGGACTGTTCCACGCCGTCATTGAACGAGAACTTGAACTTTCCGCCGCACTGGGGACAGGCGATCCCGGTGTTAGACAATGGCGCCAGTTGGTACTCCTGCCACTCTTCCAGGTCAGGCCGGTAGAGTTGCAGAATCAAGCTCGTTTCGGCGCTAGACGAAACGATGACCTCGCTCTTCCCTTCCGATAGATCCGTGACGCGTGTCTCCAGGACCATGAGGTCCGGGCTTTGACGTGTGGGCACATATTGCAGCTCCCCACCCCGCATCGCCGGATTCAGTTGCGCCGGGAGCATCAAGCTTCTGTCCTCAGTGCCGACGGCGCGACCATAAACCCCTGTGCCCGGCGCCATTGGGGTCCGTGGCGCGGTCGGGAAAGACTCCGCATGACCCGCGCCGTTCGCTATCGCCGCCAACGTGAAACCGCTGACAGCAGCCCACGACCTAAAGAGGTGCGCCTTGCTCATGACGCCGTTCCGGAGGGCTTTGCGGGTTTTGCGGGAGCATCGCCGGAGGGAGGGGCTGGGGGATTATCGCCCGGGTCGTCCCGTCCTTGGGCTCCTTTATCGCTTCGGGCCCAGAATGTATCCGACGATCGTGCCGAACAGGCCGAATGCCGGTGCGATCTGCTCGTTGTTGTAGCCGGCTGTGATCAGAACCATCGTGGCCATGATCACAAAGAGGATTGTCATCGCCCGCGTGGCGTTCTCCAGCTCGCTACGATGAACCTGATTTAAAAATCGAATGGCCAAGTACGCAAAAGCCAGTCCTGCGACCAGAATCACGCAGGTCAGCCAAAACTCGTATGGCGTCTTTCCAGTCAGGAAGAAGTCCGGAAGTG
Organism: Methyloceanibacter sp.; assembly: GCF_051306395.1. Classification (GTDB taxonomy): domain Bacteria; phylum Pseudomonadota; class Alphaproteobacteria; order Rhizobiales; family Methyloligellaceae; genus Methyloceanibacter. The sequence continues at coordinate 4,657 of NZ_JBPPND010000074.1, read as the reverse complement.
TTTGGGCTTCGCTATATGCCTTCTGAGGCGCGGGATTGGTTTTGGTTGGCGCCTTCGGAATGTTGTCCAACGCTGCCTTGCGCTCCATGACGCGGGTCCTGGACGTTACACCGTACTGCCCACGACAGGCCTGCGACCGGATCACGACCTATGCGGGCTTATTACTATTGTACACTTTATACGTGTTGTCCAGGGCGAGACCCGCTTCGCCTCAGGCGCGGGCGAACTTCTTGTACCGTGGCGCCCAGAAACCTGCCGATTTCAAGCAATCTTGAACTGCCGCAAGGGTTCGGATGCGGTCCTTAGCTGCTACGCTGCCCGCAATCGACCCTCCCACCACCCAGCACGGGGAATACATGATCGCAGTACGCACAAGCCCTACTCGCCTGCTTTTAATGTTCGGATTTTTCGCGCTCGTGTCGCTCGCCGCGCGCGCGGAGGAGACGCCGGCGCAAGATGATCGCCTGAAGGAGGCTATCGCCGGCGACCACAGATCGGAGGAGAACAAGGCGCGCGACAAATATCGCCACCCGTTCGAGACGCTCACCTTCTTCGGTATCGAGCCTGACATGACGGTGGTCGAGATCTATCCGGGCCGGGGCTGGTACACTGAAGTTCTTGCGCCCTATCTCAAGGGCAGCGGCACGCTCTATGCCGCCGAGCACCCGGGCGATCCGTCCTACGCGGCGGTTCAGAGGTCGCTCGAAGCGTTCGATCAGAAAGTGAAGGACGCGCCCGAGCTTTACCGCGAAGTGACACGGACGAAGCTGACCAAGGACGGCGACATCGCGCCTCCAGGCTCGGCTGACCTCGTCGTCACCTTCCGCAACCTGCATAGCTTCATGGGATCGGGCACCGAGCAGGAGGCCCTCGCCGCCATGTTCAAGGCGCTCAAGCCGGGCGGCATGCTTGGCGTCGTGCAGCATCGCGGCGACCCCAACGTGAAGCAGGACCCCAAAGCCGGCTCAGGCTATGTGAACGAGGACCACGTCATCGAGTTGGCCGAGAAGGCGGGCTTCGAGCTCGCGGAAAAATCCGAGATCAACGCCAATCCGAAGGACACGAAGGACTATGCGAAGGGCGTCTGGACGCTGCCACCCTCGCTACGTCTTGGCGATGAGGATCGCGAGAAGTACCTGGCGATCGGCGAGAGCGATCGCATGACGCTGAAATTCGTGAAGCCCGCGCGTTAGGCTCGGGCGAATTTCTTGTATTTGATGCGCTTCGGGATAATCGAGTCCTCGCCGAGGCGGCGCTTCTTGTCCTCCTCGTAGTCCTCGAAATTGCCCTCGAACCACTCCACGTGACTGTCGCCTTCGAACGCCAGGATGTGCGTGGCGATACGGTCGAGGAAGAAGCGATCATGGCTGATGATGACGGCGCAGCCCGCGAAATCCTCGAGCGCCGCTTCCAGCGACGACAACGTCTCCACGTCGAGATCGTTGGTCGGCTCGTCGAGCAGGATCAGGTTCGCGCCTGATTTCAGCATCTTGGCGAGATGGACGCGGTTGCGCTCTCCACCCGAAAGCTGGCCGACCTTCTTCTGCTGGTCGCCGCCCTTGAAGTTGAACCAGCCCACATAGGCGCGCGCCGGCACCTCGCGTTTGCCGAGCGTCACCACCTCCGAGCCTTCGGAGATCTCCTCGTAGACCGACTTCTTCTCGTCGAGCGCGTCGCGGGACTGATCCACATAGCCGAGCTTCACCGTGTCGCCCACCCGGATATCGCCGTTGTCCGGCGTCTCCTGGCCGACGATCATGCGGAACAGCGTGGTCTTGCCCGCGCCGTTCGGACCGATGACGCCGACAATACCGCCCGGCGGCAGCTTGAAGGACAGACCGTCCACGAGAAGCTGGTCGCCGAAGGCCTTCTCAAGGCCCTCCGCCTCGATGACCACGTCGCCGAGACGTGGGCCCGGCGGGATGGTGATCTGTGTTTTCGCCGACTTGTCCTTGCCGGCCTCGGCGAGAAGCTCATCGTAAGCGCGGATGCGCGCCTTGGACTTGGCCTGGCGCGCCTTGGGGCTTGCCCGGATCCAATCGAGCTCGCGGGCGAGCGTGCGCTGCTTTGCCTCTTCCTGCCTGCCCTCGACTTCGAGACGCTTCTGCTTCTGCTCGAGCCAGGACGAGTAATTGCCCTTGTAGGGAACCCCTGCCCCGCGATCGAGCTCGAGCGTCCACTCGGTGATGTTGTCGAGGAAGTAGCGGTCATGGGTCACCATGACGATGGTCCCGGAATAGTCGCGCAAATGATGCTCAAGCCAGGCGACGCTCTCGGCGTCGAGGTGGTTGGTCGGCTCGTCGAGCAGCAGAATGTCGGGCTTGGCGAGCAGCAGGCGGCACAGCGCCACGCGCCGCCGCTCACCGCCCGAGAGCTTCGCCACCTCCGCATCGCCCGGCGGGCAGCGCAGCGCGTCCATGGCCTGCTCCACCTGAGCGTCGAGGTCCCACAAATCGCCGGCGTCGATCTCGTCCTGGAGCTGCGCCATCTCATCAGCGGTCTCGTCGGAATAGTTCATGGCAAGCTCGTTATAGCGGTCGAGCTTCGCCTTCTTCGCCGCCACGCCCTCCATGACATTGCCCATGACGTCCTTGCTGTCGTCGAGCTGGGGCTCCTGGGGCAGATAGCCGACGGCGACCCCGTCCGCCGCCCACGCCTCGCCTACGAACTCCTTCTCGTCGCCCGCCATGATGCGCAGCAGGGTCGACTTGCCCGCGCCGTTGAGGCCGACAACGCCGATCTTGGCGCCGGGGAGGAAGGCGAGCGTCACGTCCTTCAAGACCTGCTTCCCGCCGGGGTAGGTCTTGTTGAGCTTGTTCATGACGTAGACGTATTGCGGGGTGGCCATGGGCGTCCGTTGCAGATGTTTGGTTCCGGGGAATTTCGCTCGCGCTTTTAGCCAATCGCGCGCGGCAACTCAACTGAATGACTTGCTTCTCATGGAAATAGGCCTGTCATGGCCGGGCTTGTCCCGGCCATCCACGATTTACCCATGTGCGGCGTCTCAAAATCGTGCCCGGCACAAGGCCGGGCATGACGGGGATCTTTTTCTTGGCGATATCAGAACAGCTGCGGCAGGCGCGCTTTCAGCTTCCCGGCGAGCGCATCGAGCGGATTCTCCTGGATCGGCTCGATCTCAGACAACGCACGCAAAAATGTCTCAGGCGAGAGATTGTCGATCTGCAGGGTGCGCGACCAGCCATTCTTCATGAGGAAATCGCGGTAAAGCCTCTCGTCCTCGTTGAAGCGATGGCGCTTCGGCGCCACGCCCACCACGGGCAGCCGCGCCGAGACGGCCTCGGAGATCATGGAGCTCGAATCCTCGGTGCAGACGATGGCATCGGCTTGCGCGAAAATTTCCGGCAGCGTGCCGGGGCCGGCGGTGCGGAAATCGATGAACTTGGCAACGACGCTCTCGTCCTTGGCGAGCTCGGCGATGCGGTCGGCCACCTTGTCCGGCGTGCGGCGCGAGGTGGAGATCAGCCAGCGCGTGCCCCAGGCCTTCGAGACCTCCGCGGCGAAGCTCAAGAGCTTCTCCCATTCCTTCCGCTTGTAGTGGAAGCGCCCGGCGCGGCCGCCGATCAGAAGCCCGACGATCTCGGGCCTGCGGTCTGGCCCGTATTGCGGCACAACCTCAGGCCGCCCAAGCTCCTCGGGATCGAGGGAGGAGGGCTTGAGGACGACGAGGTGTTTGTCGCTCGTGGCGTCCCGATCGTAGGACGAGATGATCAGGCTGAAATTCTCCGGCTCCAGCCCGCGCAGCAGCGAGCCGCAGAAGATATTGGGCACGCCGAGCAGCCGGGTGACGCAGATATTGGGCATCTGGGTCTCGCCGCCGGCGGAGACCACGAGATCCGCCTCGGGCAGCTCTTCGGCATCGATGCGGTAGGCCATGCGCAGCATGCGCGGCGGATAGAACGTCTTGGCGTTGATGCGCGCCCGCAGCCACCTTGTGGGCACGATCCATTTGCGCTGCACCTCGATGCGCGTCACCTCGACGGGGCGGAGGCGCGACAGTGCCGTAATCACGCCCTGGGCGATGTGGTAGTGCCCGGGCCTGGTGTCGGCGAGGAAGATGATTCTGAGCGGGGTCACGCGCTGGCTTGGACCTTGGCTGGCATCTTGGCTGGGATGGCTCCCAGCGTCATAGCCCAACCTTGGCGCTGGCTCCAAAGCTTCGTTTTTCCCGAAGCGCCGCGGCGCGGGTTGGCAAAGGGCTTGCGGCTCATCAGTATTGACGGCAGGTGAAGAAGCAGAAGGAGCATCACGTGGCACCCGCAAAAGCCCCTCATGTCGAATGGATCCTCAAGGCGATGGTGTCGGTCGCGGCCTCCGACGGGCGGCTCGATTCCCGCGAGGTCGGCCTCATCCAGCAAGTCTACAAGGACCAATCGGGCGAGACGCTGACTGCCGATGAGATCGCCCGCGCCGCCGGCGACAACGCCAAAGGCGACATGATCGCGAATTTCGCCGCGGCCGCCGAGACGCTCGACAAGAACACCAAGGAAGAGATGATCCGCTCGGCCTATCTCGTGCTGCTCGCCGACGACAGGATCGCGGGCGAAGAGCGCAAGAAGCTTCAGGACCTGTCCCACGCCCTCAAGATCCCGGAAATCCATTTCGGCGCGATCCTGGAGGATTTAGCGATCTGGCTCGC
>NZ_JBPPND010000073.1:0-7276 GCF_051306395.1 Methyloceanibacter sp. | reverse complement strand
GTAGTGCCGGAATCAAAAAGCCCCGGTGGGGGGACCGGGGCTTTCCGACGTTTACGGGTCGCTCAGGGCTTACTCGGCCGGCTGGCAAACCTCCATATCGGCATCCCAGACCATGCCGGCGTCTTCGCAGCTCGCCTGATCGGTAGGCGTGTCCTGCGCGAAGGTGGTGGTGGAGACAAACGGAGCCGAAAGGCCCAATGCAACAAGCATCGCAACCAGAGTCTTCATGGAAGCAAATCCTCAGAGGATCACCGGAAACCGGCCACCGAAACAGCTAAGTCACCTTGGCGGCAAATGCGTGGGCGAGCGGCGGCGGAACAGGTACGCTTTGCGGCTGGAATTGCGGCCGACGCGCCAAGCTTTTCTAGGCGAATGCCACCCCTAGAAATTTTCAACTCGTTTTGAAACGCCGCCGTCCAACCGATTCAAAGGAATCGCCAAATCCATCCGGGGTTTAGGCTTTCCGTTGCAACACGGCGACGAAGAACCCGTCCGTGCCGTGGCTCAACGGCGTCATCAAAAGTGTCTCCTCGGAGCGGTCCGCCGAGTCCGGCGCGGCGACGGGGACAGCCGCCGCCCAAGCCTCGCGCCACGGCACCACTTCAAAGTCCGGATGGCGGGCGCGGAAGGCCGTGACCTGTTCGCTGTTTTCCTGGGGCAGCACCGAGCAGGTGATATAGGCGAGCCGCCCGCCCGGCTTGACCAGGGGCGCGCCTTTGTCGAGCACGGCGAGCTGCTCCGCCAACCGCGCCTCCAGCATGTCCGGCGTCAACCGCCACTTCGCGTCCGGCCGGCGCCGCCACACGCCGGAGCCCGTGCATGGCGCATCGATCACCACGAGATCCATCTTGCCTTCGAGCCCCGCCAAGGCTCCCGCCTCGCCCGCCGGCAGCACCTGGACGTTGCGCGCGCCCGCCCGCTTCAGCCGTTCGAAAATGGGGCGCAAGCGCATGCGATCGGAGTCGTAGGCGTAGAGCTGGCCGGTATTTTCCATCTGCGCCGCCAGCGCCAGCGTCTTGCCGCCCGCCCCGGCGCACAAATCGATGACCTGCTGGCGCGGGCCCGCACCGCTCATGAGCGCAGAGATCTGCGAGCCCTCGTCTTGCACCGCGAACCAGCCTTTGCCGTGGCCCGCTTCCGCCTCCACATGGGGGCTGCGCGCCGGTCCCTGGCGCGGCGCGATCCGCACTCCAACCGGCGAATAGGCCGTCGTCGCGGGCTCGAAACGCGACAAGGATTTCAGCACCTTGTCGCTGCTTGCTTTCAGCGTGTTGACCCTGAGATCGACCGGCGCGCGCGCCGACAAGGCCGCGCCTTCCTCCGCCGCGCGCCCGCCAAAGACTTGCGCGAACGCCGCGTCGAGCCATTCCGGATAGTCGCCACGCACATGCGCCGGCGCGCCGGCGGGAAGTGTGCGCTTGAGGCCTTCGAGCTCTTCCTCGCTCACAGGGGATGGCGCAAAGCGGCTGCCATCGCACAAGCCCGCCACCTCCTCGGGCGTCATGCCCCATTCGGTGGCAAGCGTACGCAACACGAGCGCGCGCGGCCCATCCTCGCCCATGGCGGAAGCGGCCGACGCGCGCTTGCGCAAACAATCGAACACGAGATTGCCGATCGCCGCACGGTCGCCGGAGCCCGCGAAGCGGTGGCCTACGCCCCAATCCTTCAGCGCCTCGGACGCCGGGCGCTTGCGCTCCGCCATATCGGCAAGCACCTCGATGGCGGCGCTCGCGCGACCCGCTGGCGTCATGAGAGCGACTGGAAGGCGATGATGCGGCCGCAGACGATGATCCAGATCAGCGCCAGCGCGATGGCCCCGACCAGGAACATAGGCGTGCGGTGCCTGAGATTGTTGCTCGTCACATGGATCGTGGCATGCACGATGCGCGACAGCACGAACATCCACATCAACACATAAACGGTGACGTCGAGCGTCTTGGTGATGAGCGCGAGCAGCACCGCCACATAGAACAGGACGGGCATTTCCATCGCGTTGTGAAAGGCGTTGCTCACTTGCTGCACATGCGGCGGCCAGTGGGGCTCGCGGAGCGCGATCTTGTCCCGGCTCGCCTCCCCGCGCCGCACCGCCCGAAGCCTCAGGATGATCGTCCAGAACAGCAGTACGAAAGTCAGCGCGACCTGCACGAACATCGGCAGCAGAATGGCTTCTAACGACATGGGGCTCCCTTCGCCTTTGTGGCCCGCGGTAAGCGGTCCGCGAATCCGCGCTTCCGGGCTCTTATACTCCGCTGGCGCGGTCCTGTAGAGTCGGGGGGGGCGCGCAAGGCTGCCGCTCAGCATCGGCAAATTGCCAAAATGCCCTTTAAACATGGATGGATGTTCAATTGACGCACCCCCGCAAGCCCTTCTAAACCTATGCCCAACAGTAAAGTTCCCTGAGTTCCCAAGGAGGTTTTCCATGCGCTTGCGCGCTTTCCCCCCCATTTCCGCCGGCCTGCTGGCCGCCGCGCTGGTCTTCGTCAGCCTGCCCGCCGCGGCCGAAGACAAGCCGATGGACCCCTGCTTCGACGGCACGCTGACCGTGAAGGAGGTGCTCGACGCTTGCGAGGCGTTCATCGCCAAGGGCAACGACGACAAGAAGCTGCTGATCCGCGCCCATAGCGTGCGAGCGCTCGGCTTCTCGGCCACAGGTCAACTCGATGCGGCGCTCGATGAGATGAGCGCGGCCGTCGCCATCGATCCCAAGCGCGCCAACAGCTATTTCATGCGCGCGGCCGGTTACGACGCCAGCAAAGACTACGACAAGGCCATCGCCGATCTCGACACGGCGATCGGTATCAACGATTCCGACGCGGACTATTATCTCCTGCGCGGCCTCGTCTACAGCAACAAGAACGAATACGACAAGGCGCTCAGTGACTTGAACAAAAAAGTTGAGCTCGATCCAAAGTCGATCAACGGCTATTCGAGCCGCGGCGAGCTCTATCGCAAGCGCAAGGAGTACGACCTGTCGATCACCGACTACACGAAGGTCATCGAGCTCAATCCCGAAACCGCCAAGAGTTATGTGGATCGCGGCTGGGTCTACGTGCTGAATGACGATCTCGACAAGGCAGGCTCCGACTTCGACACGGCCCTCAAGATCCAAAACAACAACGCCCTCGCGCTCGTCGGCCGTGGCGTCGTGAAGAGCCGCACGGGCGAGCCCACCGACGGCAGCGCCGATCTCCGCATGGCCGAGCGGCTCGAGCCCGGCATTTTCGAGGAGATCCGCAAGCTCGGCGTGAAATAAGTCCACGACGCCCGCGATTCTATCACTTCATTCGTCATGGCCGGGCTTGTCCCGGCCATCCAATGATGACTCTCCACAAACATCGCAGTCGGAGGCGATCGCACCGCTCTATTGGATGCCCGGCACAAGGCTTGTGCTCGGGCCGGCGAAGCCGGTCCCGAGTGCCGGGCATGACGATGTCTGTTGGAGTGCCCCTACGTCTCGCGCGGGTAGTTGGGCGATTCCCGGGTGATGGTCACGTCGTGCACGTGGCTCTCGCGGAAGGCGGCCGTCGAGATGCGGATGAACTTGGCGCGTTCCTGGAAATCGGCAATGGTGCGCGAGCCGGTATAGCCCATGGAGGCGCGCAAGCCCCCGATGAGCTGGTGGAGCACGCTTCCGGCGGGGCCCTTATAAGGCACCTGCCCCTCGATGCCTTCCGGCACGAGCTTCAGCGTGTCCTTGATCTCCTGCTGAAAATAACGGTCGGCGGAGCCGCGCGCCATGGCGCTGATCGAACCCATGCCGCGATAGGCCTTGTACGAGCGGCCTTGGTACAGAAACACCTCGCCCGGGCTCTCGTCGGTGCCGGCCAGCAGCGAGCCCAGCATCACGCAATCCGCGCCCGCGGCGAGCGCCTTGGCCAGATCGCCCGAATAGCGGATGCCGCCGTCGGAGATTACCGGCACGTCCGCTTTCTTCGCCACCTCGACAGACTCGAGCAGCGCACTGAACTGCGGCACGCCCACGCCCGCTACGATACGCGTCGTGCAGATGGAGCCGGGGCCAATACCGACCTTGATGGCATCGGCGCCCGCATCGATGAGCGCGCGCGTGCCCTCGGCCGTGGCGACATTGCCCGCGACCACCTGCACCGCGTTCGAGTGACGCTTGATTCGTCCGACCTGATCGAGCACGAGCTGGGAGTGGCCATGCGCGGTGTCGACCACGATCAGGTCCACACCGGCGTCGATCAGGTGCTCCGCGCGGACAAAGCCTGAATCGCCGACGCTCGTTGCCGCCGCCACACGCAAGCGCCCCTGCTCGTCCTTGCAGGCATCCGGATGGGCGCGCGCCTTCTCGATGTCCTTCACCGTGATCAGGCCGACGCAGCGATAGTCGTCGTCCACCACGACCAGCTTCTCGATGCGGTAATGATGGAGCAGCCGCTTGGCCTCCTCCATATCCACCGTATCCTTGACCGTAATCAGATTCTCCTTGGTCATCAGCTCGGCCACCCGCTGGGTCGGGTTGGTGGCGAACCGCACGTCGCGGTTGGTGAGAATGCCGACCAGCTTGCCGTCGCGGCTTCCATCGGCCGCGGATTCGACGACCGGGATGCCGGAGATCCGGTAGTCGGCCATCAATTGCAGCGCATCGGCCAGGGTGGCGTCCGGATAAATGGTGACCGGGTTCACCACCATGCCGGACTCGAACTTCTTCACCTGGGCCACCTGGGCGGCCTGGGCTTCGGCATCCATATTGCGGTGGACGACGCCGATGCCGCCGGCCTGGGCCATGGCGATGGCGAGACCCGACTCGGTCACAGTGTCCATGGCCGACGACAGGATCGGAATATTGACGGAGATCGACCGCGTGACGCGGGAGGCCACTTTGACCTCGTTGGGGAGCACTTCGGACGGACCCGGGCGGATCAGGACGTCGTCGAAGGTCAGCGCTATGGCGCGGTCGGGAAAGCGGGAATGGTCTTGCGAAGACTGCCCGTCGGGCATCGGCCAACCTCTTAGATTTGTAGAGTCGCCCACGAATGTTGCGGTGCAAGACGCGGGGACCGGTTGGCGGCTTCCTTTAGCAGCTTGGATCGGCCTTGGGAAGCTGGTGGGGCGCTTTGTCCCCGGCGCTCTATTTTGCGGCAGCGCCCGGCCTGAGGAGCCAGCCGAGCACGGCAGCCGCGGCGAGCGCGCCCGCGATTTCAGCCACGAGGAAGCCCGGCACGTCGGCCGGTGCGATTCCCGAGAATGTGTCGCTTAAGGCCCGCGCGACGGTCACCGCCGGGTTGGCGAACGAGGTGGACGAGGTGAACCAATAGGCGCTCGTGATATAGAGCCCGACCGCCGGCGCGAGGGCCGCCATATTGAAGCGTACGCAGCCGAGAATAGTCGCGATCAGCCCGAATGTGGCGATGAACTCGCCCACCCACTGCCCGAGCCCGGTGCGCGCGGTCTGTGACACCTGGAGCGGCTCCAGATCGAACATCAGATGCGCGGCGATCGCGCCCAAGCAGCCGCCCACGATCTGCACCGCGACATAAGCGAGCGTATCGGTGCGGCTGAGCACCCCGCGCAGCCACATCACCAGGCTGACCGCCGGATTGAAATGCGCGCCGGACACCGAGACGAAGATGGTGATGATGACGAACAGCACCGCGCCGGTCGGCAGCGTGTTGCACAGAAGCGCCAGCGCGTCGTTTCCCCCGGCGAGCTTTTGCGCCATGATGCCCGAGCCCACGACGGCCATCACCAAAAAGAATGTGCCGAGCGCCTCGGCCGAGAGCCGCCGCGTCAGATCGAATTGCATTCCCCCTCCCCGTTTGTCATCGCCCGACTTGACCCGCCTGCGGCCCGAAGCCTGCGGCGAGCGAAGGGCCGGGCGATCCGGTAACCGACGCCCTCTTTAGCATGAAGGGCGGTGTTTACTGGATGCCCGCCTTCGCGGGCATGACAATTCTGTGACGGACATCAGCAGCAACTCGACTTGGTCTCGCCCCCTTGCGCCGGAGCCATCTCGTTGAATGGCAGCGACGTGCCGCACGCGGCGAAGATGCCGTAATGGGTCGAGAAATCGCCGATGAAATCGAAGTAGTTCTGGAACCGTGTCTCGGCGAGCATGCGCCAGGTGTTGCCGCACACCGGAAACACTTTGCCGCGCTCGATGACATGATGGCCGTCGAGCGTAAAGGCCTGTTCCTGCTCGGCAACGCCGCCGAGATAGACGACAGCCTGGCCGTAATCCTCGCACGCGCTTTCCAGCCCATCGAGCTTGAACAACCGGTAGGTCGCCGAGAAGAACCGCGCCTGGCCGAGCTTCTGGCGCATGGCCTCGTTCTCCACATCGATGGGCCGTGAGGTGACGAGACGCGGATCGAGAAAGCCCGCCTGCTTCGCCATGGGCAGAAAGTCGTTCCAATAAAGCGCACCGCCCAGGCATTCGCCGTAGAGCAGCGGATCGGCGCGCACCGCGCCCGGCAAACGCCGGTCGCAATAGACATCGGCGAAATAGATCTCGCCGCCCGGCTTCAACAGCCTGTGGGCGCCCCGCAGCACCGCGAGCTTGTCCACGCAGAGATTGATGACGCAATTCGACACCACGACGTCGAAGGTGCCGGGCTCGAGATCGAGTTCGTCCAGCTTCTCCAGATAGCCTTTGAGGAAGCGCACATTCGGTTTGGCGTAGCCGAATTGCTGCATATGCCAGTTTTTGTGCATCTCGGCGGTTGCGAGCTGCTCGTCGGTCATGTCGACGCCGACCACGCTCCCCTCAGCCCCGACCAGCTGGGAGATCAGATAGACGTCGCGGCCGGAACCGGAGCCGAGGTCGAGCACGTTGCAGCCCTGGAGCGCCGCGGGAATGACGATGCCGCAGCCGTAATATTTGGAGCGCACCTCCTCGTGCACGTTGGCGATGGCCGCCTCGAGATAGCCCGGCACCCCGCCGCCGTCGCAGCAGGCCGAGGTCTTCAGGTCCTTCGAACCTTTGAGGACCTTGCCGTAATATTCCTTCACCACCTCGACATTCATGGCGCCGCTCCCTATTCGCCTTAGCCCAACACGCACGCGCACAGTAGCAAGACTCGCGGAGCTGCGGCAGCACACACCAGCGCACAGTCTTGTGAACCGCGCATGTTCAACCCTCGCACTACCCAGAGGCCCCGCGGAACCCGGTGGCCAGCACATAGACTTCCGCCGAATCCTGCCGGCTCGCCTTGGGCTTGATGTGGGCCACCTTGGCGAAGCCTTGGCGCAACCGCGTCAGCAAATCCCCGCTCGCGCCCCCTTGCAGCATCTTGGCGAGATAGGCACCGCC
>NZ_JBPPND010000072.1:0-5554 GCF_051306395.1 Methyloceanibacter sp. | reverse complement strand
TCATCGCTCAACGCGCCCGTGCGCAACGACGCGGAGAGCGGCGAGTGGATGGACTGGCTAGTCGACGACACCTCCATCGACCAGGAGACGGCGCTGGCGGAGTCCGAAGAAAAAGAGCAGCGCCACGACATGCTGCAAGACGCGCTCGAAACGCTGAACGAACGCGAGCGCCGCGTGTTCGAAGCGCGCCGCCTCTCCGAGGACCCGCTGACGCTGGAGCAACTCTCCACGGAATTCGGCGTGTCGCGCGAACGCATCCGCCAGATCGAGGTCCGCGCCTTCGAAAAGGTACAGAAAGCGGTACAGAAAGCCGCCGCCGCGGCCGAGCCCGAACCGGTCGACTAGCGCATCAGCCTCCTTCCCGCGTCCGAACCATTCGCGTCTCGCGCGGGTGGGAGCGCGCGCGAGAACCCGCTAGAGTAAGCGCCGCTTTCGCGGGGGGATGGACACTGGTGAAACATTTGAAAGTCGACGGCGTCGAGATCGCCTATCTCGACGAGGGCAAGGGCCCTTGCGCAATCCTCGGCCATTGTTCCAGCGCCTCCCACAAGGAATGGCTGCCGCTGATCGAGACCCTGAAAGCGGACTGGCGCGTGCTGGCGCCCGACTTCATCGGCTACGGACAATCAGATCCATGGCCCATCGACAAGCCGTTCAGCATCGAAGCCGACGTCAAGGTGCTGTTGGCGCTCGCCAGAAAGACCAAGAGCAGGCTTCACCTGGTCGGTCACTCCTACGGTGCGGCGCTCGCTCTCGAGGCCGCGCGCAAGCTGGGCGCCCGGGTCAAGAGTCTCACTTTGGTCGAGCCGGTCTCGTTCCATCTGCTGCGTATCGAAAACCGCCCCGAATGGAAGGATGTCGAGAAGCTCGGCGTATCGGTGCTCGATCCCGTGGCCAAAGGTGACGACCGCAAGGCCGCCGCCGCCTTCATGGGCTATTGGCTCGGCCGCTGGCGCTGGTGGCTATCACCGGAGCGTTTCAAGAGCGCCATCGCCACCACGATCCCGAAAGTCGCGCTCGAGTTCTCCATCGCCATCGACGCACAGACGACGCTTGCGGACTATGCCGAAATCGAAGCGCCGGTGTTGCTCATCGTCGGCGCCAAGACGCCGCCGCCGACCCGTGCCGTGATCGAGCTGCTAAACGGCGCGCTGCCCAACGCGAAAGTCGAGACGCTGAAGGGCGCCGGACACATGAGCCCTTTCACCCATCCAGCCGAACTCAACCAACTGATCCTCGATCATCTCGCCGCTCACCGCTAGCCGGGCTATCACCGTCGCCGAGATCCTGGATATCCTTGGTGAACAACTCCTCCAGCTCGACCGCGGCGGAGAGCGCATTGGCGCGCATCTTTTCCTGGTCGGTGTAGATCTTGTAGTCGTCGTAAAGGCGCTTCTCGTCGTGCCGCCTGAAGGTCGCGATCAAGCGTGTCACCTCGTCCGGCTTCAAGCCGAGCCCGCGCAAGAGTTGCCTGGTGAGCTCAAGCGCCGAGAGGAAGGTCTCACGCTCGATGATGGTGACCCCCAGATCCAAGAGCCTATGCACATGGATGCGGTCCCTGGCCCGGGCGTAGATCGGCAGATCGGGAAAATTCTCGCGCACGACCTCGGCCACCCTGATCGACGCATCGACGTTGTCGATGGCGAGTACGAAGGCTTGCGCCTTGCGCGCCCCGGCGGCCCGCAAGATGTCGATACGTCCCGCGTCGCCATAGTAGATCTTCGCGCCGAACCGCTTGACGAAGTCCACTTGCGCGATGCTGGTGTCGAGCGCGGTGAAGGGGATGTGCCGTGCGCGCAGGACGCGGGCAACGATTTGCCCGAAGCGGCCGAAACCGGCGATGATTACATGCTGCTCGCCTTCCGGCGGTATCTCGTAGTCCGGCGGCGCCGGTTTCAGGGCGCGCGCCACCACGTCGTCGATCAGCAGAAGCAGCGGCGTTGCCGCCATGGACAGGGTGACGGCGAGCGTCAGCAGACTGGCCGTGTCGCGGCCGATCACGCCTTCGAACATTCCCACCGAGAACAGCACGAACGCGAACTCGCCGCCCTGGCTGAGAATGATGCCCAAACGGCGTGCCGATGCGTTGGCAAGTCCCCACCAGCGGCCGAGCCCGTAAAGAACGGTGGTCTTCACCAGAAGCAGACCCGCAACGATGGCCAGCAGCGCCCAAGGCTGCGCCACCAGCACCGAAAGGTCGATGGACATGCCCACCGCGATGAAAAACACGGCAAGCAGCAGACCTTCGAACGGCGCGATATCCGCCTCGATCTGATGGCGGTATTCCGAGTCCGCCAGCAAGGCGCCCGCGATGAAGGAACCTAGGGCCGCGGAGAGTCCGACTGCCTCCATGATCAGCGCCACGCCGACCACGGTAAGCAGGGCGCTGGCCGTCATGGCCTCGCGCACGCCCGTGGCAGCAACCAGACGATACAGCCGGCTCAACAGGAACCGTCCGACCAAGATCACGCCGGCGATCGTGAGGATCGCGAGCCCGGCGCTGCCGAGGTCCATCTTCGGCTCCTCGCCGCCAAGGGCGAAGAGCGGCACGAGCGCGATCAAGGGTATCGCCGCGAGGTCCTGGAACAGCAGCACGGAGAATGCAAGCCGCCCATGCCGCGTGGTGAGCTCGCCCCGCTCCTCCATGACTTGAAGCGCGAACGCGGTCGACGACAGCGATAGGGCGAGACCGATGAACAGCGCCTGCCAAGTGGGGAGCCCTAGGGCAACGCCAATAGCCGCAAGTATAAAGGCCGTGATGACCAGCTGCGCCGCGCCGAGGCCAAAAATGGCCGAGCGCATCGACCACAAGCGGATCGGCCGCAGCTCGAGCCCGATCACGAACAGGAGCAGTACAACCCCGAACTCGCCGAAATGCAGGACCTGATCCGCGTCTTCGAGGGCGTAGTACCGGCCAAGCACATAGGGCCCGATGACGACACCGGCGGCGAGGTAGCCGAGCACAGCGCCGATGCGCAGGAACCGGCCGATAGGGGCAGCAATGGCGGCGGCGGCCAGAAACACGACCACCTGAAGCAACGCCGTTGTCATGCTCGCCGAATATCCTCCCGCTTTTGGGTATCACGCGATTCGCGGGGCAGCCAGCGGCGAGCATAGTGGCGATTGCCGCAGGGCGCGCCAGGCTTTACGAAGAGGCCGATGGAAACGCTGCAAGACGGCGCCGCCAGCGCCCGCCCCGCGCCCAGTCTTCGCGACGCGCTGCCCGTGTGGGCGAAAATCGGCGTCATATCGTTCGGCGGGCCCGCCGGTCAAATCGCTTTGATGCACCGAGTTTTGGTCGAAGAGCGTGGCTGGATCGGCCGTGAGCGGTTCCTGCATGCGCTCAATTTCTGCATGCTTCTGCCGGGGCCCGAGGCCATGCAGCTCGCCACCTATGTGGGCTGGCGGCTGCACGGCACGCTTGGCGGGCTCGCCGCGGGGCTCTTGTTCGTGCTGCCCGGCGCGGCCGTGGTCCTGGCACTGTCCATCGCTTATGTCTGGTACGGGCAGGTGCCGCTGGTCGAGGCGGCATTCGTGGGCATCAAGGCCGCCGTCCTCGTGATCGTCATCGACGCCTTGATCAAGGTGGCGCGCCGTGCGCTACACCGGCCGCACGATTGGGCCATCGCCGCGGCCGCCTTCATCGCCATCTTCTTCTTCGCTGTCCCCTTCCCCCTGATCATCGCCGCAGCAGCTCTACTCGGCTACCTACTGGCGCTGGTCGTTCCCGTGCCGGTGCCGCCCCCCCTCGACGCGCCGCCCGTGCCCTTCACGCAGACCCTGCGCACCGGGGCGCTTTGGCTCGCCATCTGGATCCTGCCGCTTGTCGCCGTGAGCGTCGCCTTCGCCGGCACACCCGTCTTCACGGACATTTCGCTGTTCTTCTCGACGCTCGCCGTGGTCACCTTCGGCGGCGCCTACGCCGTGCTTGCCTACATGGCCCAACAAGCTGTCGAGACTTATGGCTGGCTCGGCGCGGGCGAAATGCTGGACGGGCTGGGGCTTGCCGAGACCACACCGGGCCCGCTGATCCTCGTCACGGAGTTCGTCGGCTTTCTCGGCGCCTACCGCAACGGTGGCGCGCCCCAACTGGCCTTCGGCCTTTTGGGTGCCGCGGTGACGTTGTGGGCGACGTTTGCCCCGTGCTTCTTATGGATCTTCGTCGGAGCGCCCTACGTGGAGCGCCTCGCCTCGAACGCCAAACTCGCCGGTGCGCTGCGCGGCGTCACCGCTTCGGTGGTCGGCGTGATCTTGAATTTGAGCCTGTGGTTCGCGCTGCACGTCATCTTCGCGCGCGTGAGCCTCGAACAGCACGGTCCGTTACGGCTTTGGGTTCCGGACCCCGTGAGTTTCAACTGGCAGGCTGCGGTTCTCGCGGTGGGCGCCGCGGGGCTGCTCTTGGTTTTACGCCTTGGTATTCTCACGACGCTGGGCGTTACCGCGGGTGCCGCACTTGCCCTATCGACGTTGCCCGGCGCCCCATAAATGAAAAGCGCGGGCTTGCGCCCGCGCTTTGCAAAAAAAAGTCTGTGCACCGAGAGCTTAGTCGCGGGGCACCCAAAGATTGACGAACGGCGCGCGAACCCACGTGCCGCGCGGGCCCTTGCGGACCGAGGTCAAAGGCGCCTCGACATCGGTATAGGCATCGTTCGTGCGCACCGAGGTGGTCGGCGCATCGACATCGGTGTCATAGCCGTTGCTGCGCCACCAGCGGCGGTTCCGCCAGCCGGCCTCTTTCACCAGTGTATTCTCGACTGATGGCTTCGCGAGTCCGGCGGGTCCGGCAGTGGCCGGCGCGGGCAGGAACATGGAGGCGGCAAAAAACGCCGCGACGAAACCGGAAATGATCAGACGGGTCATCCTTACTCCTCTTCGGGGGTTAGGGGGTTGCCTGTGATCTCTGCTCGAAGTATATGAGGCTAATGTGGCGAGAGCGTGCGCCGTTCGCAAGCCCCAAACCTACAGCCATCCTTTGTGTTTAAAGTAAACGTAAGGCAACACGGCAAAAAGCACCATGAGTCCGAGCGCGAACGGATAACCGAAAACCCACTGCAACTCGGGCATGATCTCGAAGTTCATGCCGTAGATCGAGGCGATCAGGGTGGGCGGCAGGAACACCACCGCCGCCACCGAGAAAATCTTGATGATGTCGTTCTGCTGGATCTGGATCATGCCGAGCGTCGCATCGAGCAGGAAGATGATCTTGCCCGACAGGAACGTCGCGTGATCGGTGAGTGAATTCACATCGCGCGCGGCGGCCCGCACGCGGGCATAGAGGGGCTTACCTTCCTTGCGCTCATTGACGGTGAAGGCGAGAAACGTCAGCAAGCGCCCCAGCGAGTGGCAGCTCTCGCGAGCTTTCGAGGCCACCTCGCCCTCCCGCCCGATCGATTGCAGCACCACGTCGAAGCGGCGTTGGCGCGCGGCGACAGCTCCTTTGTTCTCGAACACCGAGTGCGACAGCGTCTCTACTTCACCCTGAATACGCTCGATGAAGTCCGCGAGACGATCGACGATGGTGTCGAGCAGGCCCATCAACACCGTGGTGCCGCTG
>NZ_JBPPND010000071.1:0-67196 GCF_051306395.1 Methyloceanibacter sp. | reverse complement strand
AAGCGCCGAGACGCTCATGGAGGTGACCGGGGTGAGATCGGTGGCGGTGCGGAGCAGATAGCCGACTTCCGGATCGAACGCCGTGTCGGAGAGCCAGACCAGGCGGGCCTCAATGACGTCCGCATTGACCGGCCGGCGCGGCACTTCCGACAGAACGGCGCCGCGCGAAATATCGAGATCGGTGTCGAGCACCAGGGTGACGGCATCGCCCTTGCTCGCCGTGGCCTGGTCGCCGTCCATGGTGGCGACACGGCGCAAGGTGGCACCGAGGCCGCTCCTCGCATCGACCAGACGGTCGCCGACGCGGATTCTGCCGGAGGTGACGGTGCCGGCATAGCCACGGAAGTCGTTCGTCGCGCGCAAGACGAGTTGCACCGGCATACGGAAGGGCGCGTCTTCGGGTTCAGTCTTGGGATCGACGTGCTCCAAATACTCCAGCAGCGTAGGGCCTGAGTACCAGGACATCTCCGCAGAGCGCGCGACCACATTGGCGCCGGTGAGCGCGGCGACGGGGATCGCGGCGATCTCGGTGAAGGCAAAATTGCCGGCCAGCGCCCGGAAGTCAGCCTCGATGGCGCGGTAGCGCGCTTCCGACCAGTCGATCTGGTCCATCTTGTTGATGGCGACGATGACCTTCTTGATGCCGACGAGATTGCAGATCGCCGCGTGGCGGCGCGTCTGGCGCTTCACGCCGTGGCGGGCATCGACCAGGAGAATGGCGAGGTCGGCATGAGAGGCGCCCGTCGCCATGTTGCGCGTGTACTGCTCGTGGCCCGGCGAATCGATGATGACGAAGCGGCGGCGCGCGGTCTCGAAATAGCGCCAGGCGATGTCGATGGTGATGCCCTGCTCGCGCTCGGCCACGAGACCGTCGAGCAAAAGCGAGAAGTCGATGCGCTCGCCGTTGACCGCACGGCTATGCGAGGCGTGCATGATCGCGGCGCGCTGATCGTCGGTGACGCCGGCGGCGTCCCACAGCAGCCGGCCGATCAGCGTCGACTTGCCGTCATCAACCGAACCGCAGGTGAGCAGCCGCAGCATGGCCTCCGACTTGTCGCCGGTGCGCGCCGCGAGCGCGACGGATTTTCTCTCCTCGAGCGCAGCCAAAGTCATCAAAAGTACCCCTCACGCTTCTTCATCTCCATGGCGCCGGCCTGATCGTGATCGATCAGCCGCCCCGCCCGCTCCGACACGCGCGCTTCCAAGGTCTCGGTGACGACCGCGTCGAGATCGGTCGCGTCGGACTCGATGGCCGCGGTGAGCGGGTAGCAGCCGAGGGTGCGGAAGCGGACTTTGCGCATTTGCGGGGTCTCGCCGGGCTCGAGCCGCATGCGCTCGTCGTCGACCATGATGATCTGGCCGTTGCGCTCCACCACAGGACGCTCGGCGGCGAAATAGAGCGGC
Organism: Methyloceanibacter sp.; assembly: GCF_051306395.1. Lineage (GTDB taxonomy): Bacteria > Pseudomonadota > Alphaproteobacteria > Rhizobiales > Methyloligellaceae > Methyloceanibacter. The sequence continues at coordinate 65,792 of NZ_JBPPND010000071.1, read as the reverse complement.
ACCACGTCGAGCTTCTCGAGCGTGACGTAGCGCCAGACATCGGCCTCGGTCCAATTGGACAGCGGAAAGATGCGCACGGTTTCGCCCTTGCCGAGGCGGCCGTTCAGAAGCTGCCACATCTCGGGGCGCTGAAGCCGCGGGTCCCAGCGGTGGCCGGCGGCGCGGAAGGAGAACACGCGCTCCTTGGCACGGGAGGCTTCCTCGTCGCGGCGCGCCCCGCCGAAGGCCGCGTCGAAGCCGCCCGTGTCGAGCGCCTGGCGCAAGGCTTGGGTCTTCATGATGCCGGTATAGACGGACGGCGGGTGGTCGAACGGGTTCATGCCCCGCGCGAGCCCGTCGTGGTTGGTATGCACGATCAGGTCGAGGCCGAGCTCCTTCGCCGTGCGGTCGCGGAACGCGATCATATCGTGGAACTTCCAAGTCGTATCGACATGCAGCAAAGGGAACGGCGGCTTGGCCGGCCAGAAGGCCTTGCGCGCCAAGTGCAGAAGGACGGTCGAGTCCTTGCCGATGGAGTAGAGCAGCACGGGGCTACGGAACTGTGCCGCCGCCTCGCGAAAGATGTGGATGCTCTCGGCTTCGAGGAGCTTGAGATGCGAGGTGAGCGCGGTCATGCGGCTTTCTCTTTCTCTTTACCGTTCTCGTTGACGTGCAGGCCGCATTCCTTTTTGTCCTCGTTCTCCCACCACCAGCGTCCGGCGCGAGGGTTCTCGCCCGGCTGGATAGCCCGGGTGCACGGCGCGCAGCCGATGGAGACGAAGCCGCGGGCATGCAGCGGGTTCACGGGGATGTTGTTAGCGGCGATATAGGCCATGAGGGTGTCGGTTGACCAGTCGGCGACCGGGTTCACCTTGGTGAGCCCGCGATCTGCGTCCCACGCGGCAAGCGGCACTTCGGCGCGCGCGTCCGAGTGCTCGCGGCGCAGACCCGTGATCCAGCCTTGCGCGCCTTCAAGCGCCCTATTCAAGGGACGGACTTTACGAATCTCGCAGCAGCCCTTGCGGTTCTCGACCGACTGACGAAAGCCATAGACGCCGTCGCGTGAAACGAGCTCTTCCACTTCTTGTGCGTCCGGTGCGACCAGGCGGATGCGGATACGATAGCGAAGCTCGGAGAGCTCGACCGTTTCCAGCACCTCCGGGAAGAGCCGCCCGGTGTCGAGGGTGAAGACATCGATCTCGGCGCCGGACTTGATGACGCCGGATTTGGCAATGGCGTGCAGGATGACCTGATCCTCGAGGCCGAGGCTTGTGGAAAAGGCAATGCGCCCTTCAATCTGCGCAGCGACTTCCTTGATGCGGCTCACGAGATCGCCGGTCTTGCCGAGCGTCTCGTCCAGCATACCCGCTGCCTTGGAGGACGCATCCCAGCGCAGCGGCAGGGGGTTGCGCACGGCCGGCTGATAATTGTGGCGGATGCGCTCAAGCGAAGCCTTCCAGACCTGCACCGCGTCCGGGTCGGTAATCTCGGCGGTGTCGAAGCCGGAGCGCAGCAGGAACTGGCCGTGATCGGGAATGAGGTGGCCCACCGCGCGGATTTCACCTTTGAAACCGTGACGCTCCCGCAGCAGCCGCGCCAAGCTGAAGCCGCGCCCGTCGGTGAAGCTCGGAAAGGCGATGGCGATGGGCCCCGCGTTGCCGCCGGCCGCGGCGCTGAGCGCCGCCTCGTCGGCGGTCGGCTCCAGCACCGTCGCCACCTCGTCGGGATCGGCGACGATCGTCCCGGTAGCGAGCTCAACGAGCACCATAAAGAGCCTCCTTGAAGGGCGCGGCGCCCACGCGGCGCCAAGTTTCGAGGAAGCTCTCTCCCTCGTGACGATTGTCGATATAGGTGTCGACGATGGTGTCGATGGCTTGCGGCACGGCTTCGGCGCGGAAGCCCGGCCCGATGATAGTGCCGACCGAGGCGCTATCCTTCGGGTTGCCGCCGAGCGTGATCTGGTAGAGCTCGGTGCCTTTCTTGTCGACACCGAGAATGCCGATATTGCCCGAGTGATGATGACCGCAGGCGTTAATGCAGCCGGACATGTTGAGCCGCAGCTTGCCGATCTCTTCCTGGCGCGCCGGGTCCTCGAAGCGCTTGGCGATCTCCTTGGCGATGGGGATCGACCGCGCGTTGGCAAGGTTGCAATAGTCCAGCCCCGGGCAGCAGATCATGTCGCCGAGCAGCTCGTTATTGCCGGTGGCGAGCCCCGCCTCTGCCAAAGCCTCGTATAGCTCCAAGACGTCCGCGCGCGAGACATGGGGCAGCACCAGATTCTGCGTGTAGTTGACCCGCGCCTCGCTGTGGCCGAAGCGCTCGGTAAGGTCGGCGACGAAATCCATGGTGTCCGAAGAGGCATCGCCCGGCGTGCGGCCCGGCTCCTTCAGCGAGATCACCACAGAGGCGTAGCCCGGCACGCGGTGGGGCAGCACGTTGTGCTTGTACCAATTGGCGAAGACGGGATCGCTTTCGCGGCGCGCAGCCAAGGCCTCGTCGCGCGCCGGCCGCTCCGGCAACTCGGGCGGCGTGAAATAGCTCATGATGCGGCGCTTCTCGTCCTCGGGCAGGTCGATGGCGTCCTTGTGGGTCGCTTCCCAGTCGGCCTCGACGTCCTCGCGGAACTTGTCGATGCCGAGCGCATTGACGAGGATCTTGATGCGCGCCTTGTGGATGTTGTCGCGGCGCCCGTGCAGATTGTACACGCGCAGTATCGACTCGATGTAGGACAGCAGGTGCTCCTTCGGCAGGAAGGCCTTGATCTCCTGGCCGACATAGGGCGTACGGCCCATGCCGCCGCCGACCAGCACGCGGAAGCCGTTCTCGCCATTGGGCCCGCGCACGATGCGCAAGCCGATATCGTGGAAGGCGGTGGCGGCGCGATCCTCGGCGGCGCCGGAGATGGCGATCTTGAACTTGCGCGGCAGCCAGCTGAACTCCGGATGCAGCGTCGACCATTGACGCAGAATCTCGCACCAGGCGCGCGGGTCTTCCAGCTCATCGACCGCGGCGGCGGCGTAAGGATCGGCGGTGACGTTGCGCACACAATTGCCGCTGGTCTGGATGCAGTGCATCTCGACCTCGGCGAGGGCTGCGAGTACGTCGGGAATGTCCACGAGCTTCACCCAGTTGAACTGGAGATTCTGGCGCGTGGTGAAATGGCCGTAGCCGCGATCCCATTTGCGGCCGATCATCGCCAGTTGGCGCAACTGCCTGGGCGACAGCACGCCATAAGGAACGGCGATACGCAGCATATAGGCGTGAAGCTGAAGGTAGAGACCGTTCCGCAAGCGTAAGGGCCGGAACTCCTCCTCCGTCAGCTGGCCGGCGAGCCGGCGCTCGACTTGATTGCGAAACTCCGCCACGCGCTCGTTCACGAACGCATGGTCGAACTCATCATAGCGGTACATCGTACCAATCCTTCGTCAACGTGGTGCGGTGCGCGGCACGAATGCGCTCGCGCACGGAAAGGGGATCGATCGCGCCGTCATCCTTCAGCCCGACCGGCATGGGATAGGCGCTCACGACAATGCGCTCGCGCACGGCGTTGTCGGCGATCGCCTCGAGCGCCTTCGTCTCCGCCTCGTCGTCGGCGACGCGGGCATTGGCGATCTCCTCCGTCCATTCGCCGTCGGCGGCGAGATAGACGACGATGCCGTCGGTGAGGCGGTTGGCGGTGACGACGCTAGGCATAAGCGTGCTTGACCTCCTCATGGGCCAAAACGGTCTCGACGACGCCCGCAGCCGGCAGTCCGGCGACCTCGCCGAAGATCAGAACCGCGGGGCTTTTCAGCCCAAGCGAGTCCGGATGGGCGGCAAGGACCGAGATATTGGTGGCCACGCGGCGCTCGTCCTCGCGGCTGGCATTCTCCACCGCGATGACCGGAAGCGCGGGCCGGAACCCGGCTTCCAGAAGTCTTTGGGCGATCACGGCGCCGGTGGTGACGCCCATGTAAACGACCAGCGTATTGTTGCCGGAGGCCAGCGCCTTGAGATCGAGATGCTCGAAGCTCGGCGCCTTGCCGCCCGCCTCATGGCCGGAAACGAAGGTCACGGTGTGCGACACGTCGCGATGGGTGAGCGGAACCTGCAAGCTCGCGGCCGCGGCGATGCCGGCGGTGACGCCTGGGACGATCTCGATGGCGATATTCGCGGCGCGCAGCGCATCGAGCTCCTCGCCGCCGCGGCCAAAGATGAAGGGATCTCCCCCCTTCAAGCGCACCACGGTCTGGCCGGCTTTCGCGCGCTCCACCAGAAGCGCATTGATCTCGGCTTGCGGCACGCTATGGGCGCCCTTGGCCTTGCCGACGGGAATCAGCTCGGCCTCGCGGCGGGCATGTTCCAGCACGCCCTTGCCCACCAGCCGGTCGTAGAACACCACGTCGGCGACTTTGAGCGCGCGAACCGCCTTCATGGTGAGAAGCTCGGGATCGCCGGGGCCGGCGCCGACCAGCAGCACGCGGCCTTCCCGCTTGCCGGCCTCGCTTGCCTGCTCGATGGCCTCGCCGATCAGGCTACGTGCCTTCGACTCGTCGCCTTCCAGCATGGCTTCGGCGGCGGCGCCGTCGAACACGGACTCCCAGAAATGGCGGCGCGGGGCGCCAGCCGGCAATCTCTCGGCGACAAGGCCGCGGAACTCGCCAGCCAGCTTGGCAAGATCATCCAGGCGCGGATGCAGCTCGCGCTCGAGCCAGGCGCGCAGACGCTGGGCCAGCACGGGGGCAGCGGCGGAGGTGCCGATGGCCACGGTGACCTCACCGCGATCGACAATGGCCGGCAGGGCAAAGGTGCAAAGCTCCGGACGATCCGGCACGTTGACCGGCACGCCGAGTGCACGCGCGATAGCCGAGACGCGCGTATCTTCCTGGTCATCCTCGGTGGCGGCGATGACGAGCGGACGGCCGCGCAGCTGATCGATGCCGGGCCCCGATGCCACCTGCACGACCTGACCGGCCGCGGCAAGGGCCGCAAGCTCCGGAACGAACTCTTGGGCCGAGACCTCGACGACCTCCGCGCGCTTCAGCAGAAGCCGCGTCTTGATGGCCGCAAGCTCTCCGCCGCCCACGACGAGCGGCGGCTTGCCGTCGAAGCTCACGAAGATCGGGAAGGTGCGCATCAGCCAGCGCCTCCCACGGCAACGGGCTCGGCGGCGTCCGCCAAGCTCTCGGGCGCAAGCTCGACCTCGAGCCCGTCGAGTTCCGGCGTCATGATGAGCTGGCAGGAAAGGCGCGAACGCTCATCGACCTGGAAGGCGCCGTCCAGCATCTCGGATTCCTCATCGGTCGGCGCCACGAGCTTGGCGACCCAATTCTCGGCGACCCAGACATGGCACGTGGCGCAGGCGCAGGCACCGCCGCACTCCGCCTTGATCGGCAGGCCCCAGTCGCGGATCACCTCCATCACGCGCCAGCCCTCGAGCGCTTCGAGGCGATGCGTGGAGCCGTCCGGCAGGCGCACGTTGATGAACATGACTTAAGCAACCTCCGCAAAGCGTTGCGGTTCAATCGAACGGCCCGTGTACTGGGCAAGGCGCGGCGTCGCAAGCCCGCGCAAATGCACGGACACCGATGCGCCAAAGGTCGCGCCGCCGAAATTTCCACCGGTCGTCATGTCGTATTCCCAGTCATCATCTTGCTTCAGGGCGCGCCACCGTCCTGAAGATGGGGCAGATTAGCGAAAAATCATTCCCCAAAGAAGCGATTGAAGGAGAAAAAACGAAATCTGGTTCCCGGAAGGCCGTTCTGTAGGAAGAACTTTCCTGCTTAGCGGCAACGCGCATGTTGAATCTCTCCGCCCTCCCGCCGATGGAAAAGTGTTCCCCCAGAGCAACAGGGAGGCGGATTCGGCTGAGTGCCTGTGGAAAGCCAGTGCGGGCCCCTGGTGCGCTGCCTGCATTTCAACAAAAATCGCCCAAGTTGGGGATTTAGGGGGCAAATCATGGGGCGTCATCATCACCGCAGGCGCGGTGCAGGTGGTTATGCGGCTGACGCGCAAAAAGTTCCGCCCCAAACGCCACCTCGTTTCGCACGGCCGGACCGGCGGCTTCTTCTCGCAGGCACCGCGCTCGCCACCAGCTTCCTCGTTTCGAGCTTGATCCCGACAGCGGCAGAGGCGCAGCAGGCGGTGAACATCGCCTCGATCTTCCCCGTCAACGTCACAAACAACGATGACTGCATTTTCATCGGAACGTGCGCCTCCATCATTACGGGCGGCATCGGTGCCCCGATTGATTTTACCAACACAGGCAACTTCGCCACGCTGGGACTAGGCGCCATCGGCATTGCCACCAACACCGCCGCCTTGGGCGGTTCGATCACCATCAACAATTCGGGCAACCTAGCCACGGCCGGCATCGGCGCAATCGGCATCGAGGCCCTCACGGTCGGCCCATTCAGCCCGATCAAGATCACCAATACGGGTGACCTCGCCACCGCGGGCGCCGGCGCCATCGGCATTTCAGCCAATACCAGCATCCTCGCTCCGAGGAGCCCGATCACGATCAACAACAGTGGCGACATCGCCACGGCAGGCCTCGGATCCATCGGAATCTTCGCAACGACCGCCTCGCGCAACAGCCGCATTTCCATCAACAACAGCGGCGACATTGCTACGATCGGCACGGATGCGTACGGCATCTACGCCTACACGGGAGGCAGCCGCAGCAACATCGCGGTGACCAATAGCGGCGCGATCACTACGCGGGCCTACAATGCGGATGGCATCCAGGCCTACACCGACGGCACCAACAGCGACATCTCGATCATCAATAGCGGCGACATAAACACTCGTGGTGGCGACGCGGAGGGCATTGTCGCCTCCACGTACGGCCTCAACTCGCAATTGAGCATCGTGAATAGCGGCCGCATCAGATCCACGGGCGCCTACGCCGAAGGCATCTATGCCTACACCGAGGGCGTCAATGCGGACATGACGATCACCAATAGCGGCGACATCGAAACACGGGGAGGTTTCTCCTCGGGCATCGACGCCAACACGTATGACGAGCGCAGTTCGCTCACGATCGTGAACAGCGGCCAGGTTTCCGCCCAAGGCCGTTTCGGATACGGCATCTACGCTCAGACTTACGGGCCATCCTCGCCCATCGAAATTCGAAACTCGGGCGAGATTTTCGGCTCGATGGTGGGCATCGCCGCCTTCAGCAACACCTCGACCACAATCCTCAATAGCGGCAAGATCTCGGCGGGCAGCGGGCTTGCCATCGACTCCGAAGGCGCCAGCACCAGGATCGAGAATACCGGCCTCATCACCGGCTTCGTCGACCTGACGGACAGCGGCGATACCTTCAGGAACAGGGCGGGCGGCACGTTCAATGCGAGCGAGACGAGCGATTTCGGCGGCGGCAGGGATGTCTTCGCCAACGAGGCCGGCGGCACTCTGCGCGCCGCTGACGACTTCAACGCGAGCGAGGAGACCAAGTTCGTCGGGCTCGAAAGGTTCGAGAACCAGGGCTTAATCACCATGGTCGACGGCAAGCCCCGGGACGTCTTGCGCCTCTCCAATACGCCGGGCGGAACCAACCTCAGTTTCTTCGGCGCGGGTGGCGGTAAGTCCAGACTTGCCATCGATACGTTCCTCGGCGGGCCCGGCTCGACCTCCGACGTCCTCGTGGTCGAAGGCAACACCGGCGGCCGGACCCGCATCGACGTCAACAACACCAACCGGTCCTCGGCGCGGTTCGATCCCGTGGGCATACCCGTGGTGTTCGTGGACGGCAACGTGGACGCCAAGGATTTCTATATCGACAAGCCCATCGACGCGGGCTTTTTCGATTACGATCTGTTCTTCGTGCCCACGGGCTCCGGCTTCTTCGAACTCAAGAACCACACGGGCGGCGGCGCCCATGTCCTGCCGCAGCTCGTCACCGTTACCCACGATACTTTCCACAACACGACGGAGACGTGGTTCGATCAGAGCACCGATCTGCGCGTCCTCCTGGCGCGCGGCAATCTCTGTGACGATCCGGGGCGCGCCGAGGACGTGGTGCGCTGCCAGGAGCTCTACAACTTCACGCCGGGCGTATGGGCGCGCGGCGCCGGCAGCTGGTTCGATATCGACGACAGCGCGACCACCAAAGCCAACGGTCGGACCTACCGCCACGACCTCAAGCGCGATCTCGATATTTGGCAGGTCCAGTCGGGCATCGATTTCGGCAAGCGCGACCTGTTCGTGGACGGCGACGTTCTCGTACTCGGCGTGCTCGGCGGCGCGGTGGAATCGACCCTCGACTATGAGTCGCTGGTGCGCAGGTTCCAGGTGAGCAGCCTGGAGGCCGGCGCCTACGCCACCTATCTGCGGGGCGGCCTGTTTGTGGACACGCTGTTCAAGACCCTGTTCTCCACGATCGATACCGATGACGTGAGAGGCTTCCCCAACGAGCTCGACAGCACCACCTACGGCTTCCGCACCGACACGGGCTATCGCTTCGGCGGCATGCGGCCGGGTCCATTCATCGAACCGCTCGCCACGATCGCGGCGTCGTGGACGCATATCGACGACTTTTCACTCGACGGCAACGCAATCGACTTCGACGACGACGAGGACGTGCGTGGCCGCCTCGGCATGCGCCTCGGCACCAGCACCGAGGTCTGGGAGGGGACCACGATGGAACCCTTCGCGGTCGGCAGCGTGTGGGGCTCGTTCTCGGGCGACCACAACGCCACCCTCACCTCGACGGGCCGGGACTTCCAGCTTGTCGATGAAACGGATGATGTTTGGGGCGAGGTCTCGGCCGGCGTGAACTTCTTCAACCCCGGCGCACAGACCGCTGTATTCGCCAAAGTCGACTACGTCTTCGCCGACGAAGCGCAGGGCACTACCGTCAAGGGCGGCATGCGCTACAACTGGTAGGTTGGTATCATTTGCGCTATCGGCCTCCGGCCTACTTGAGCGCTTTATCTTTGCGCTACCGGCCTCCGGCCTACTTGGGCGCAGGCGCTAACCGCGCTTCACCAGGGCGTCGCGAATTTCTTCCAGGAGTTGCACCTCGCGCGAGGGCGGCGGCTGGGTCGCCGGCTCCTCTTCCTGTTTGCGGCGCAGCTGGTTCATGCCCTTGATCACCATAAACAGCACGAAAGCGACGATGGCGAAGCTGATGACGCTGTTGATGAATATGCCAATATTGATGGTCGCAGCGCCGGCCTCCCTGGCTTGCGCCAGCGATTGATAATCGCCCCCGCTCAAGTTGATAAAGAGGTCGGAGAAATCCACGCCGCCTGTGAGCAGACCGACAGGCGGCATGATGACGTCGTCGACCAGCGCCTTGACGATTGTGGAAAAGGCCGCGCCGATGATGATACCCACGGCCATGTCCACCACATTGCCGCGTAGTGCAAATTCCTTGAATTCTTGGAGCATTGCCCGCATTCCCCCTCAAGCCGTTGAGAGCACACTGCTTCTCTGCCACGATTTTTAGGGCATTTGCACCTCAAAGCACAGTTTGCAAGGCTCCGCCTAGCTGCTAACTGCTCGGCAGGCCTCAGCGCCCGGCTGGACCTTGGGTTGGGAGGGAATGTGACAGCGGAAGCCACTGAAACCGAAAATGCGGTGCGCGACCGCCACCAATTGCGCACGCTGGCCGTCGCCATCACCACCATCGCCGCGGTGCTCTGCGCCGTAGCCTTCGTCATTATATATGCGATTGCCCTGAACCGGCTGTGGTTCCTCCACTTCCCGCTCGGCTTCTATCTTCTGGCGCAGGGTCTCGTCATCTTCGCGGTGGTGATCGCCTTCTGGTACGTGCGCGTGCAAGAACGCATCGACCACACGCGCAGCTTCAATGAGGAGATGGCGTAGGCGATGACAGCGCCGTCGCGCCAGCGTACGCCGAATCCGCATCTCGGCGCCTATTACGGCATCGTCGCCAGCGCCTTCGCCTCGCTGGTGGTGCTGCTCGCCATGGCCGAGCAACTCGGCTGGAGCGACGGCACGATCGCGCTGCTCATGATCCTGCTGCCGCTGCTTTTTTATCTCGCCATCACCGTGGCGGCGCGCACCCTCGACGTCGAGGACTTCTTCACCTCCGGGCGCCGGGTTCCCCAAGTCTATAACGCGTTCCTCTTGGCGGCGATCACGGTCGGCGGCACCGGCTTCTTCGCCTATACGGGCGCGGTCTTCTTCCTCGGCTTCGACGCGCTCGCCATCGGTCTCGGCTGGACGTGCGGCCTGTTGCTCTCCGGCGTTCTGTTCGTGCCCTATTTGCGCCGGGCGGGCGCCTACACGCTTCCCGCCTTTCTCGGCCAAAGGTTTCGCTCGCGCGAGACACGCCTTGTGGCGAGCGCCTTGCAGGTGGTGCCGACCGCGCTGCTTCTCGCCGCGGAGATCAAGATCGCGGCAACCGTGGTGGCGATCTTCCTGCCGGCATCCTATTGGATCGCCGTGCTGCTGATCGCCGCGCTCGTCGCGGCGACGGGCATTCTCGGCGGCATGCGCGCTCTGACCTGGTCGGGTAGCGCGCAGTTCATCGCCGGCGCCATCGGGCTCGCCGTGCCACTGATCGTCGTCTCGGTGCTGTTGACCAATCTACCCGCGCCGCAATTCACCTATGGCGAGATGTTCGGCTCCTTGCAGAGCGCGGAGACGGCCGCCGGCATGTCGCCGGTGGAGCCCGGCGACATCGGAGCTCTGCCGGCGCCTGAGCCCATGGCGGCCGTGAAGCCCTTCCTTCAATCGTTCGGCGCCATCACCGAGCGGGGCTTCTTCGCGCTGTTCTTCTGTTTCGCGCTGGGCACGGCCGCCCTGCCGAGCCTGATCGCGCGCAGCGGCGTCACTTGCTCGGTGGCCGATCAGCGCCGCTCGACCGCCTGGGCGCTTCTGCTCGTGGCGCTGTTCGTCATCACCGCGCCGTCGCTTGCGGCGTTCGCTAAAGTGCTCATGTTCCGCGACATGGCGCTCATCCCCACGCAAGGGCTGCCGGCGTGGCTCTCCAGCTTGAGCGTGGGACAGTTGGCGCAGGCGAGCGATCTCAACGGCGACGGCACGATCGGAGCAGGCGAGCTTTTAATCTCGCGCGACGGGATCGCGCTGGCATTGCCGATCCTGGCGCAACTTCCTTACGTCCTCACCGCGCTCATGGCTGCGGCGGGCTTGGCGATCGCGCTCGCCGCCGCCGGCTCGCATCTGTTCACCCTCGGAGCGAGCCTCGCCGACGACGTCTACGGCACGCTCGACCACCAGCCTATCATTCTGCCGCGGCTCATGGCGGCGTGGGCTGCGATTGCCGCGTGCGCGTTTTTGGCGGCCGTGTATCTCTTTATCGCCGAGGTGGATGCGCTGCATACCGCGGTGACGGCCTTCGCTTTTGCCGCCGCGACGTTCTTCCCGGTTCTTCTCCTGGCGATCTGGTGGCCGCGCTGCACCACCCGGGGCGCTCTCGCCAGTCTGGCAACCGGATTTGGCGTCCTGTTTCTCGCCTTGACCATGGGCGGCCTGATCGGCGTGGCCGAAACCGCCGTGGGCACGGCCATGTCCTGCCTCGTGGCGGCGGTGCTGGCGCTTGGCGCAGGCGTCGGGGCGAGCCTCTACGGACCGGAGCCGGAGGGCTTCGACACCGCCTATTACGAAGAGATGCGCAAACCCGACGGCGAGACCATGTTCGACCAGGCGCAAGCCCGGGCGGCCACAGCGAGCAGCGAAGAGGACTGAACGAGTTCCATGGACCCGCGGCCCGACTCTCCACGGCTATCGCTTTACCCTGAAATCGTGCCCTTCCGCTCGGGCCGGCTCAAGGTCTCGGACCTGCACGAACTCTACTACGAAGAGTGCGGGTCGCCGTCCGGCAAGCCAGTCGTCGTGTTGCATGGCGGACCCGGTGGCGGCGTCACGCCCATCATGCGGCGCTATCACGATCCCCGGCTCTACCGCATCGTGCTGTTCGACCAGCGCGGCTGCGGCCGGTCGATCCCCCATGCCTCACTCGAGGAGAACACCACCTGGGATCTGGTTGCCGACATCGAACGCTTGCGCGAGCATCTCGGCATCGACCGCTGGCAAGTGTTTGGCGGTTCGTGGGGCTCCACGCTGGCGCTGGCCTACGCGCAAACTCACCCCGAGCGCGTGCGCGAGCTCATCTTGCGCGGCATCTTCATGCTGCGCCGCGCGGAGCTTGAATGGTTCTATCAGGACGGTTGTAGCTGGCTGTTTCCTGACGCGTTCGCCGACTACGTCAGCGTCATCCCCGAGGCGGAGCGCGCCGACATGATCGCGGCGTACTACAAACGGCTTACGAGCGATGATCCTTCCGTCCAGGTCGAAGCGGCGCGCGCTTGGAGCGCTTGGGAGGGACGCACGCTTTCCCTGCTGCCGGATTTCGCCCGGGAGCGGCAATTCTCCGAAGACTATTATGCGCTCGCGTTCGCGCGCATCGAGGCCCACTACTTCGTCAATCGAGGCTTCTTCGACACCGACGATCAGCTCCTGCGCAACGCGGACCGTCTGAAGGACGTTCCCGGCGTGATCGTGCACGGCCGCTACGACGTGGTGACGCCGGTGAAGAACGCCTTCGATCTTGTTCAAGCTTGGCCGCAGGCCGATTTGCGCGTGGTGCCGGATTCCGGCCACGCCATGACGGAGCCGGGCATCGTGCATGAGCTGATCGCCGCGACGCGGATCTTCTCTGGAAACTGATCACGCCTGCTTTGCGCGTCCGATGAAGCTCAGGACGACCCGGCGCCGATGCGGCGCGGCGCGATGCTCGATCAGATAGACGCCCTGCCAGGTGCCGAGCGTCATGGCGCCGTCCCGCACCGGGATCGACAGGCTGACCGAGGTGAGCATCGCCTTGATATGGCTCGGCATGTCGTCGGGCCCCTCCTCGTGATGGGCATAGGCCCGGTCCTCCGGCGCCAACCCCTCGAGCGCATCGAGCAGGTCGACCCGTACATTCGGATCGGCGTTCTCCTGGATGGTGAGGGAGGCCGAGGTGTGAGAGACGAAGACGGTGAGAAGCCCGCCGTCGGCGCCGATGCCCTCGAGCCAGGCTGAAATCCCGCGCGTGATCTCGACGAAGCCCTTGCCGCGCGTCGGCACGGTCAGGATGTGGCTCGATTCGACCAGATCAGACAACGCGCGATTTCCCCGGTTCCGCGATGCGAGAAGCGCAGAATCGTCCCATTCCAGGGCATTCCTTAAGAGAAAATTTACCCAGCCTTGCCACCGTCATCGAGACCGCTTCGTCACACGTGTTGCGGCCAGGCCGTCACCCGCGGGGGCGCGGAATCGGCGGCGTAACTCCATGGGTAACGGTATGGCTTCAGAAGCAAGTTGGCAAACCAGCAACGCCGCTCAGGGAAGCGATGCCTACTCCGAGGACCAACCTATGGACCAAGGCACCGTCGAGACCCTGTTGCGCCGCTTGGTGGAGCGGGTCGAGGACAGCGAGCGCCGCTACGGCGAAGCGCTCGACGACCTTCATGCCAGGCTCGATCATCTGTCGCAGACCACGGAAGCCGCGCGGGAGACCGGCGCGCCCGAGGACGCCGACACATTCGACCGGTTGCATACCCAAGTCAGCGATCTTGCCCGCCGGCTCGAAACCGAAAGCTCGACGCCGCTCGACGATTTCGAGCGCCTCGGACAGGCGCTATCCGGCGGTTTGCGCGCGGATAGCGAGGAGAGCGCGCGGGACCCCTACGGCTATGAGCCGGAGCCGAGCCGGTTCGCGCAGTCCGTAATGGCGTCGAAGACGCGGTCCCGGCTGGCGCCGGATTCCGACCTCGCCGAATTCGGCTACGGGGCCACCGCTCCCAAATACGCGGGCCCCGCCTCTCCCTTTGAGGGTTTCGCCCCCGAGCACGCCAATCTCGACAAGCAGCTCGTCGAGATGGCCGAGCGGCTGGAACAGTCCATCGGCGCGGCAATGCCGGCCAGCGCCATCGAAGCCCTGAACACGCGGCTCGACGAGATCGGTACGCAGATTGCCCAGAGCCTGGAGACGGTCCCGAGCGGCGCGGCCCTGGAGCATATTGAGAGACAGATTACCGATATGGGTCAGCAGCTTACCCGGGCCGAAGAGCAGCTCGGCAGGATCGGCGGGGTGGAAGACCACCTGCTCAAGCTGATCGCGCGGCTGGACGAGAAGGACGCCGAGCAAGAGCCCGCCGCGCTCGACCCGGCGCAGCTTCAGGACATCGCCGCCAAGGCCGCGAAGGACGCCGCGCGCCTTGTCGCCGACGACACCAAAAAGACCACCGAGCGGCTCGACGCCATGCAGCGCGAGCTTGCTTCCATGGACGACAGGAGCCGCCAGTCGGGCGACAAGCTGGCGAGCACGATCGAAGCGGTCCACCAATCCCTGAAGCAGCTCGTGGAGCAGCTCGAGCACAGCGGCCCCGGGGCGAGCCCAAAGCCCCGCACCCCGTTCACAAGCCCGGTCGAGGCCAAGCCCGCCGCGCCGTTCGCCCAAGCCCCACAGCAAGCGACCGCACCGCAGGCGCAGGCCCCTAAGGCTGAAGCGCCGAAGACCCTAGTCTCTGCCGCGCCCCAGACGTCCGCACCAAAGGCTCCCGAGACGCCTAGCCCGCGCCTTCCCGAGATGCGCCCCGCATCGAAGCTCGATGATGCCGAGATGCGCATGAAAGAGACCCTGCGCGACCGGCTCGGCGCCGCCATTCCCGATTACAAGGAAACCGAAACGCCGCCGCCCTTCGGCCGCGCCAAGCGCGCCGGCCTCGATGGCGAGGCGGTCGATCTCGACGCGGCGCCGAAAGCCGCACCGGACGATCTTGTGGCCGCGGCCCGCCGGGCGGCGCAGGCGGCCGCAGTGCGCGCCGAGGAACGCAGCGGACGGAGGTCCAAGAAAGTATTACCCGGGAGTTCGCCCGCGACCGAGCAGCCGGGCCGCCGCAAACGGTCGCTGCTGATCATCTCCGCGGCCATTCTTCTGGCGATCAGCGCGCTGCTTCTTTATGGGCGCCTTGGCTCCAAGCCGGATGCCGACATGAGCCCGACCACGATCATCGAGCCCGCGCCATCGGCCGACACTCCGTCCGCCACCACCGAGACGCCGCCCGCCGATACCTCCGAGGATGCCGCGGCGCCTGAGAGCAACGAGACGATACCGTCTACCGAGCCCGACCAGGGATCGTGGATGATCCTGCCAGATCAAGGCTCGACCCCGGGACCGGACTTCGAGCCCTTCAACGGCCGGGTCGGTCAGGCAACGCCCGGCGTCACCGATGTCGTGAAATCCTCGGGCGGAAAGCCCTCCGGCGCGACCATGCCCGAGAGCGAGATCAGGCCCGAGCCCCAGCTCGCTTCGCTGACACCGACGAATGCCGCTGCCCTGCCCCCCGGCGTGATCTTCTCCATCGAGGACCCCGCCTCCGCCACGGACGCCGCGCTGGCCGAGAGACTGACGATGACGCCGGTGAAGGGACCGATGCCGCCCGAGGCGCTCGGCCCGCTGCCCTTGCGGAAAGCCGCCTCGGAGGGCGACGCGGCCGCGCAGTACACGATCGCGGACCGCTACATGGAAGGCAAGGGCACCACGCGCAACGTGAAGAAGGCCACCGAATGGCTGGAGCGCGCGGCGCGCGCCGGGCTCGCGCCGGCCCAGTATCGCCTCGCCGCCATGTACGAGCGCGGGCTCGGCGTCGAGAGGGACCTCGACAAGGCACGGAGCTGGTATGCCGCCGCCGCGGAGCGGGGCAACGTCAAGGCCATGCATAATCTCGCGGTCAGCGTCAGCGGCCGTGACGGCAGCGCCCCGGATTATGACCTCGCCGCCAAATGGTATGGCGAGGCGGCGGCAAGAGGTCTCGCCGACAGCCAATTCAATCTGGGCATCCTCGCCGAGCATGGGCTCGGCCGGACCAAGAGTCTCACCGACGCTTACAAGTGGTTCTCGCTGGCCGCCGCTCAGGGCGATCCCGAAGCCCAAAAGCGCCGCGACGTGATCCACGCGCAACTGGCACCGGAGACGCTGGCCGCGGCGGACGCCGAGGTGAAGGCTTGGACGGCTATGCCCGTAACCACGGAAGCCAACGAGGTCACCGAGCAGCGGACCTGGGCGGCCACGTCGGCCTCCTCACCTCAAGGCGTTTCCCTCGTGGCCAAAGCCCAGGTGCTCCTCAACAAGCTCGGCTTCGACGTCGGCCCGCCCGACGGCCTGATGGGCGAGCGCACCCGGACCGGGATCAAGTTGTTCCAGCAGCGCAACGGCCTGAATGAGACCGGCGAGGTCACCGCTCCGCTCGTCACCAAGCTCGAGAGCCTGGCGAGCTAGACAGCGCCGGCCGAATTCACTCTTCGGCCTGATTTTCGTGACATTTCGTTCAAGTCAGGGCGTAACGCATTGACAGGCCCGCGCGCGGCGAACAGGTTGCCAAAACGCCCGCTCTCTCAACGCCACGGCCGATGTTTCAAATTTATCTGCCCATTGCCGAGATCTCAGTGAACCTCGTGGTGATGCTGGGACTTGGCGCGGCGGTGGGCTTTCTGTCGGGCATGTTCGGCGTCGGCGGCGGCTTCCTGCTCACGCCGCTCCTGATGCTGTCGGGCATCCCGCCGGCCATTGCCGTGGCCACGGGCGCCAATCAGATCGTCGGCACCTCGGTCTCGGGCACGATGGCACAGTGGCGGCGCGGCAATGTCGACCTTCAGATGGGCGCGGTGCTCATCGCCGGTGGCGTGGTCGGGGCGCTGGCCGGCGTCTTTCTCCTCAAAATCTTGCGCGAGGCCGGCCAGGCGGGGCTGATGATCTCGCTGACCTATGTGTTCTTCCTCGGCTCGATCGGCGCGCTGATGCTGTGGGAGAGCGTCAACGCGATAAGGCGTCAGCGGGCCGGCAAGAGCGTCTCCGCGCGCAAGGCAAGCCAGCACAATTGGATTCACGGCCTGCCGTTCAAGATGCGCTTTCCGCGCTCGCGTCTCTATATCAGCGCCATCCCGCCGCTGGTCATCGGCTGCCTGGTCGGTCTCCTCGCCGCGTTCCTCGGCGTCGGCGGCGGCTTCATCATGGTGCCGGCGATGATCTATCTGCTGCGCATGCCGACCAACATCGTCGTCGGCACCTCGATCTTCCAGATCATTTTCGTCACGGCCATCGTCACGCTGCTGCACGCAACCCTGAACCATACGCTCGACATCATGCTCGCATTCCTGCTCATCATCGGGGGCGTGATCGGCGGTCAGTTCGGCGTGCGCGCCGGCCAGAAGCTGCGCGGCGAGCAATTGCGCGCGCTGCTGGCCCTCATGGTGCTCGGCGTCGCGATCCGCATTCTGCTCGACCTGGTGATCCGGCCGTCCGAGCTCTACAGCATCGTTCCGTTGGTGGGGTCGTGATGGGCGCCACGATCCTCCGTCTCACCGCACTTCTCCTCGCGCTTTTGTGCATGCCGGCGCGCGCGCAAGACGCCGTGACGCCGCCGGAGGTGAAGCCGGGCACCAGCCAGGAAACGGTTCAGTCGGACATCTCGACGCGCGAGATCGCCATCCAGTCGAACTTCACCGGCATCGAGATCCTCATCTTCGGCAGCATCGATTTCAGCGACTCGCGCACGCCGGGCGAAGGCACATACGACGTGATCGCTGTGGTGCGCGGTCCGTCCGAGCCCATCGTGCTCCGCAAGAAGGAGCGGGTAGCCGGAATTTGGGTCAACGGCCCCGCCAAGGCCTACGGTAGCGTGCCCGGTTTCTATGCGGTGCTCTCCACGCGGCCGTTTCGGGCGATCGCTTCCGACGCGACCTTGAAGGACCTCGGCATCGGCCTCTCCGATCTCGATTTCGGCCGCTACACGAAGGGGGATCCGCAAGAGCAGTCCTTCCGCTCGGCGATGGTCCGGCTGAGAGAGGACAAGAAGCTCTTTCAAGAAGACGACGACGGCGTGAGGTTCATCGGCCGCAGCCTGTTCCGCGCCACGGTCGCGCTCCCGGTCAACGTGCCCACCGGGCGCTACACGGCCGACGTCTATCTGTTCCGCGACGGCGAGGTGGTGAGCAAGAGCCAGGGCTCGCTCGAAGTGACCAAAGCAGGGATCGAAGCTTTCATCTACCAGCTCGCCTTCCTGCACCCGTTCCTCTACGGCCTGCTCGGCGTCATCATCGCCGTGCTTTCGGGTCTCGCCGGCTGGTTCGCCTTCCGGCGCGACTAGGCCGGTCGCTAATCCGGCAGCAGCAGGCTGCCGAGCACCGGATAGACCGCGTGCCGGCCCATCATCCAGGCTTCCAGCCGGTGCCAGAGGAAGAGCGGCCGAAACGCCTCATGCAGCACGTTGAGCCCGCCCGCGTAGGCGCCGAAGGCCGGCATGACCAGGCGGCTGCCATCGGTGGCGAAACAGCGGCGGCGGACCACCGTGCCCCGCCGCGAGATGCGCGCGATCGGGTGGAGATGCCCCACGATCTCCGGACCCGTTGCCTGGTCCGACGGTTCGTGGCGCAAGACGACGCCCGCCATGGTCAGCGTGGCGCAGACCGTGCCGCCGATGCTTTCGGGCAGATGCGGGTCGTGATTGCCGCAGATCCAAAACCAGTCGCGGCCTTTCTGGAGTTTCATCAGGAGCGCGAAATCGTCCTCGACCAGATTGTCGGCGCACTCGCTGCGATGGAAGCTATCGCCGAGCGCCACGACGCGGCCCGGGTCCACGGCGGCGATGATCTTGCCGAGGCGGGACAGCGTGGAGCGTGTGTCGTACGGGGGAAGCAGCATGCCGCGGGCGGCATAGGCGGCGCCCTTCTCCAGATGGAGATCGGCCACGAGGAGCGTGTCCTCCGCCTCCCAATAGAGCGCGCCCGCCGCCAGCGGCTTCAGCGTATGGGGGCCCACGGTGAGATGTGAGCGAAGCGTGGGCGCCGTTTCCGGCATGAGATCGAGCCTAGCGCGCAGCATGTTTCCCCAAAGCCTCCGCGATGAGTTCTTCGGCGGTCTCACGCAACAAGGTGTCGCCGACGTCACTTGGAACGCTTTCGCGTCCGATCTCGAGCATGACCGGTACGGCAATCGGCGAAACGTGACTGAGCTCACTATGCCTGATTCGACCGCCGATCCGCTTGAGGAATTGCCCCAAGCGGCCGAGATCGATCAGGCCTGAGGCCGCGTCGGCGAAAGCAGCCTTCAGCAGGACGTGGTCCGGCTCGTGCTGACGCAGAACGTCGTAGATGAGATCGGACGAGACGGTCATCTGCCGCCCGGTCTTCTCCTGCCCGGGATGACGCCGCTCGATCAGCCCTGAGATGATGGCGCAGACGCGGAACGAGCGCTTCATCAGGTTCGACTCCGCGAGCCAAGCGTCGAGGTCGTCGCCCAGCATGTCTTCGTCGAAGAGTTGCGCGAGGTCGAGGCGCCCGTCGCGGATCATCGCGCTCATGTCGTTGAGCCCCCAGACGGCGAGCGCGTACTCGTTGGCGACGAAGCCGGTCGGCGCGGCGCCTGCCCGCTCCAGCCGCCGCGTCAGCAGCATGCCGAGGCTTTGGTGGGCGAGACGCCCCTCGAAGGGGTAGCAGACGAGGTAGTGGCGCTGCCCGCGCGGGAATGTCTCGATCAGCATCTCCTCGGCGGAGGGAACAACCGAAAAATCGGCTTGTAGCCTGAGCCAATCGGAGACCTGGCCCGGCAGCTTCGCCCAGGCGCCGCGCTCCGCCAGCATCCGGCGCACGCGGCCGGCGAGATAGGTGGAGAGCGGAAACTTGCCGCCTTCATAGGCGGGTACCTTGGGATCGGCGGCATGCGCCCGGGTGACGATGGCATCCATCTCGCGCAAACCCTCGAAGCGCAGCACCTCGCCGGCGAAGACGAAAGTGTCGCCGGGAGCGAGCTGCTCGATAAAATACTCCTCCACCTCGCCCAAGACGCGCCCCCCGGCGACCATACCGGACTTGCCGACGCCGCCCTTGAGGCGTGCAAGCCGCACGCGCAGCATCGGCGCCTCGACGATGGTGCCGACATTGAGCCGGTATTGCTGCGCGATGCGAGGATGCGCGACGCGGTATTCGCCCTCCTTGGTGAGTTTCAGCTTGGCGTAGCGCTCATAGTTGGCGAGCGCGTAGCCGCCGGTAGCGACGAAGGCGAGCACCTGGTCGAACCCCTCGCGGGTGAGCCCCTGATAGGGCGAGGCGCTGGTCACCTCCCGATAGAGCCGGTCCGGATCGAAGGGCTCCGCGCAAGCCACGCCGAGAATGTGCTGGGCGAGCACGTCGAGCGCGCCGGGGCGCGTGGGCGGGGTGTCTTGCGCCCCCTCCTCCGCCGCTTCGAGCGCCGCCTGACACTCCATCACCTCGAAGCGGTTGGCGGGCACCAGCAGCGCCTTGCTCGGCTCATCCAGCCGGTGATTGGCGCGGCCGATGCGCTGGGCGAGACGGCTTGCGCCTTTCGGCGCGCCGACATTGATGACGAGATCGACAGCGCCCCAGTCAATGCCGAGGTCGAGGGTCGAGGTGCAGACCACGGCGCGGAGCTTGCCCGCGACCATGGCCGCCTCGACTTTGCGCCGTTGACCCACGTCGAGGGAGCCGTGATGGAGCGCGATGGGCAGGTTGTCGTCGTTGCAGCGCCACAGCTCGTGGAACAACATCTCGGCTTGCGAGCGCGTGTTGACGAACATGAGCGACATGTTGTGCGATTTGATCGCCGCGTACATCTCCGGCAACGCGTAGCGCGCCGAATGGCCGGCCCAGGGAAGATCGGCGTTCGATTTGAGGATGGCGATGTCGGCCTTGACGGCGCCGTCCGCCGTGACGATCTCGGCCAGCCTTGTGGCACTCTGGCCCTTGTGGGGCACGAGGAAGGCGGCAAGCTCGGAAGGTCGCGCCACAGTGGCCGATAGGCCGATTGCCGTAAGTTCCGGCGCAAGCGTGCGCAACCTCGCAAGATCGAGAGAAAGCAGATCGCCGCGCTTGCTGGTGGCGAGCGCGTGCAGCTCATCTAGGATCACGCATTTCAATCCGCCGAACAGTTCCGCGGCGCTTTTGTGGGAGAGCATCAGCGCGATCTGCTCGGGCGTGGTCAGCAAGATGTCGGGCGGCAGCACGCGCTGGCGCGCGCGGCGCGATTGCGGCGTGTCGCCGGTGCGGGTCTCGAGCTGAATGGGCAGCCCCATCTCAACCACGGGCGTAGCGAGGTTGCGCGCGATATCGGTGGCAAGTGCCTTGAGCGGCGAGACATAAAGTGTGTGGACGCTTCGCGCCGGCGTTTGCGCGTGCGGCCGCGCGGCGAGATCGATCAGGCTCGGCAGGAAGCCGGCCAAGGTCTTGCCGCCGCCGGTTGGCGCGATGAGCAGCGTGTCGCGGCCCGATGAGACCGTGTCGAGCAGCGCAAGCTGATGAGGTCGCGGGCGCCAGCCGCGCGAGGCGAACCAGCCGGCGAAGGACTCAGGCAGTCGCGCGCCGGGCTCGTCCGCTTCGCCCGCTTGTCTTGCCAGCCCCTTTCGCGCGCTCACGCAACCCTCTCCTTCTTGATCTTCGCCGCCGTCTTGACCTTCGCGGCTTTGCGCCCCAACTGTGGTACAGATTCGACTGAAACGCCCACGATTCAGAGGGAACGGACAGATGGAACGGTTTTTTGGCGGCAATCCGGCGCTCGTGCTTGCCCGGCTCGCCATCCTATCCTTGATCGTGGGCGTGGTCCTGGCGGCGCTGGGTTTCAGCCCCTACGACATCCTCCAGAACCTGCGCGACCTCGCGGCCCGCATCTATGACATGGGCTTCGCGGCGATCGAGAAGGGCTTCCGCTACTTCCTGCTCGGCGCGGTGATCGTCTTCCCGGTCTGGCTTGTGATGCGCGCGTTCAAGATCTTCGGCCGCGAGACCGGGGCGGAAATGGCCGAGACCGGCCCGCCCAAACGCGAAGCCTAAAGAATCTTCAACACCGCTTCCGGCGGGCGGCCGATGGCCGCCCTTTCGCCCGATACTACGATCGGCCGCTCGATGAGGATCGGGTTCTCGACCATCAGCGCGAGCAACTCGTCGTCCTTGATGTCCTTATCCTTGAGCCCAAGCTCGGCGTAGCGCGCCTCGCCCGTGCGCACGATGTCGCGCGCCGTGAGGCCAAGCTTCTTGAGGATGCGCTTCAATTCGGCGACGGAGGGCGGCGCCTTCAGATAGTCGACGATCTTTGGGGCAACACCCTTGTCCTCGATCAGCGCCAGTGTCTGGCGCGACTTCGAGCAGCGCGGGTTGTGATAGATCGTGACCGTCATACGACCAGCTCCGGGAGTTGCTTCTCCGCCCATTCGTCCGCGCGGCGGCCGATCAGCGGCGCGAGGGTGTTGGATTTCTCGTCGTCCATGGCCGCAACCAAGGTGCGCTTGATGCGGCCGATCAGGCCGGGCCCTTCGAACACGAGACCGGTGTAGAGCTGGATGAGCGACGCGCCCGCCTCGATCTTGGCGAGCGCGGTCTCGCCGGAGTCTATGCCGCCCACACCGATCAGCGGCAGCTTGCCCTCGGTGATTTGATAGACGCGGGCAAGCATGCGCGTGGCGCGATCGAACAGCGGCCGGCCCGACAAGCCGCCGGTTTCGCGGATGAGCGTCTCATCGTTCACGCCGTCGCGGGCGAGCGTGGTGTTGGAGATGACGATGCCGTCGGCGCCGCTGTCCTTGATGACGGCGACCACTTCGGGCAGGTCGGCGTCGGCGAGATCCGGCGCGAGCTTGATGAGCAGCGGCGGAGTGTCACCCAAGCCTTTGCGTGCGTCCTGTACCTTGTCGAGCAGCTCGCCGAGCTTTCGCGGCGCCTGGAGGTCGCGCAGGCCCGGCGTGTTG
This sequence comes from Methyloceanibacter sp., assembly GCF_051306395.1. Classification (GTDB taxonomy): domain Bacteria; phylum Pseudomonadota; class Alphaproteobacteria; order Rhizobiales; family Methyloligellaceae; genus Methyloceanibacter. The sequence goes on along the minus strand of NZ_JBPPND010000071.1, from coordinate 43,101 downwards.
GGCGAAGAGATGTTCACGGTGAAGTAGCTCGCCACGGGCGCCATGCGCGTGATGCCGTCCACATAATCGGCGATGCGGTCCTTGCTGTCCCGGTTGACCCCGAGATTGACTCCCACGATGCCGTCCGGTTTGGCGCGCAGCCGCTTCAGGGCGGCTTCCTGGCCTTCGTTATTGAAGCCGAGGCGATTGACGATGGCGCGGTCCGCATGAGAGCGGAACACGCGCGGGCTCGGATTGCCGGGCTGCGCGCGGGGCGTCAGCGTACCGACCTCGACGAAGCCGAAGCCCATATCGAGAAGCTGACGCGGGGCGCGCGCATTCTTGTCGAAGCCCGGCGCCATGCCGATTGGATTGGGGAAGTCGAGACCGAACACCGTCTGTCTCAGCCGCGTGTCGTCGGGTCCGGAGGGGCGGGGATAAACTCCGAGCTCGAGGGTCTTGAGGGCAAGGTCATGGGCGCGCTCCGGATCGAGGGCGAGCAGAAGCGTCTGGCCCAAACCGAACAAGGCACTCACTCGGTAAACCCGTCGGGCAGGATGTGGGTGTTGTCATCGTCGAGCCGGAGCGGCTTGGCCGAGAGAACCGAATCAAGTGGAAGCGGCGCGTAGAGATGGGGGAAAAGATCGCCGCCGCGGGATTCCTCCCATTTCAGTGCCGGTCCGAGCCTGTCGGGATCGACGGCCAGAAGCAGCAAATCCTCCTGGCCGGCGTAATGCTTGGCCAGCGTGGTCTCGACCTGATGGCGGGCGGAGAGGTGAATGAAGCCGTCGCGCAGATCGTCGGACGTCCCTAAGAAACACCCTTCGCTCTTGGCCGCTTCATAGGCGGCATCGGCGAGGATCTTGTAGAGGGGCTTGGGCATGGCGTCTGGCGGAGACTAGCGGTCCCGTCGGCCCCCAACAAGGACCGCCGGGGCACCTGCGTAAAATTGCCGTGGACGGTGGCGTTCGGCGCCCAACCTCCTGTATGGTCCCGCGAAACGCATTTCCCGGAGACCTGATGAGCTATTCCATCCGGCGGGGCACCCCGCCCAACACCAGAACCGTCATGCGCCTGACGACGCGGGACACCGTCAGCCAAGCGCGTGCGCTGATCGCCGAAGGCGATCTCGAATTCCGCATCTTCAACAGCCGGGGCGAGCCGGTCGAGCTTCAAGCGCTCGAACGCGCTCTGCATTCGCTGCCGGAGCGGGCCTCCTAACACCGCGGGTCCCTGCCGAGCCGGCACGGGCGACGCTACCTGAGTCCGCAACTCAAAGGTGGTGGACAACGCAGGCAAATAAGCCATAATTCCTATAAATAAGTATTATTTCTCTGCGAGTGGCTTCATTTGGGGGCCTCCTTCCGTGAACAGGCTCACCCATGCCCGGGTCTGGTCCGCCATCGACGCACTCGCGCGGCGCTATGGCCTGTCCGCCTCTGGGCTTGCCAAGCGCGCCGGGCTGGACCCCACCGCCTTCAACAAATCAAAGCGCGTGACCGGCGAAGGGCGCCCGCGCTGGCCTACTACCGAGAGCATCGCCAAGGTGCTGGGAGCCACCGGCGCCTCCTTCGACGACTTCACGGCGCTGGTCACCTCCGAACCGCGCCGGCGCAACCCGGCCCAGCCGATCCCGCTCATTGGCATGACGCAAGCCGGCGGCGGCGGTTTCTTCGATGACGGCGGCTTTCCGGTGGGCGGCGGCTGGGACCAGATCCGCTTTCCCCGCGTGGACGACGAGAACGCCTACGCGCTCGAAGTCACCGGGGACAGTATGGCGCCGCTCTACCGGGACGGGGATATCCTCATCGTCTCGCCCAACGCGGCGCCGCGCAAAGGCGACCGCGTGGTGCTACGCACGATCGACGGCGAAGTGATGGCCAAGGTGCTGGTGCGGCGCACAGCCAAGACCATCGACCTCGCCTCGCTCAACCCCGCACACCCCAACCTTGTCTTCCCCGTGGAGCGGATCGAGTGGATCGCGCGCATTATCTGGGCAAGCCAGTAGGACGCGTCCTTAAAGCCGCCAAGCATCGCCTCTAGTGTAGGGGTCATGTCGCTCGCCTCGCGCCTTCTCACTGCTTTGGTCGGCCTCGCGCTGATCTGGTTCCTCTGGCCCTTTGGCGGCGACACCGAGGTGGTGAAAATGGTCGAGCCGCCGCCGACCGGCCATCAGGGGCGGCTCTTCACCACGCCCCTGCCAGACGACCCGCCGGCGAAGGCGACACAGGCATCGCCCAAGGACGACGCGGCGGGCCCGGCCGACGAGGACAAGACAGCCGCGCTCGCGCCGGAGGCGGCACAAGAACCGAGGTCAAAACTCAAGGCGACGCGCTTTTACCGCGTAGTGGTCCGGGATGGCGGCACGCTCGAGACGCGCGGTGACTTGGTCATCAAGCTCGAGGGGATCGACGCCTACGCGGCGGACGAGACCTGCAAGGACGCGGAGGGACGGAAATGGTCCTGCGGTAAGAGCGCGCAGGTGGCGCTGACGCGGCTGATCCGGGCGCGCGCTGTCGTGTGCAAGGTGCCCGCTATAGGCACGGTAAGCTCGGTGACGGCGCGCTGCACGCTGGCGGATGCCGACCTCTCCACATGGATGGTGACGCAAGGCTGGGCGAAACCTGAGGCCCCGACGGAGCCCAAACTCGCCAAAGCGGCAGAGGCCGCGCGCAAGAAGAAGATCGGCGTCTGGCGCTAGCCCTACTGCGATTCCCGCGCCGGCGCCGTCCATCGTGCTTATCGGTTCGACCGTCTCCATAAAAAACGGCCCCGAATTTCGGGGCCGTTCTTTTAGCGGGTGAAGCGATCTCGCCAAACTACATCTTGTCCGAGGAGTCCTTCATGTCATCCGACGACTTCTTCGTGTCGTCAGAGGAGTCCATCGGGTCGGCCGGCGTGCCTTCCATGTCCTGCTCGGTGGCCGCATCGGCACTCACCCAGCCCTTGGCGCAGCCCTCTTTCCACTCCTCAGCGGAAATCTTGGCATCCTTGGACGAGTCGACCATCTCAAAATTCGAGATGTACGGCGTGGCCTTGTCTTGGGACAGCGTATCGCCGTCAGGGCTGGCCGTCTCCCAAGCCTTGGTGCATTCGGCCTCGCTCAAGACTTTGCCGGGACGCCCCGACGGGTCCTGATCCTGAGAACCTTTGGGCGGCTCCGCGCCGGGTCCTGCAAACGCATAGGTGGCGCTCGTCAAAAGCATGACGGCAGTCAGGGTTGTGAGTTTCATCAGAAGACTCCTTTTGGGTTTTTCATCAGGGACTGTTCCGCGCGAAGTGTGTTTCGCGGGACCCTGTTGGCTTGAAAACGCATGAGCCGGAGCTGGGTTCCGGATTGTGAGGGATTGGTGCGCAGAGCATGCCTTATGCGGCAAGCTCACCGGCCAACGCCTTCCCGATCAAGGCGCGGGTTTCGGGTATGCCGTAGAGCTCGACAAAGGAGCCGAAGCGCGGCCCTTGGCTCTGGCCGAGCAGCACCTGGTAGAGCGCTTGGAACCAGTCGCGCAACGGCTCGAAGCCGTGCTCCTTGCCGACTGCATACACCTCGTTCTGGATCTCTTCGGCAAGGACCTGTTCGGGCAGCGCCGCAAGACGCTTGTCGAGATCGGCAAGCGCGGCGCGCTCCTTGTCCGCCGGTGCGCGATACTGCTTCGACGGCTTCACGAAATCATGGAAATAGCGGATAGCGTAGCCCACGAGCTCATCGAGCAGCGGGTGACCTTCCGGCGTGGCGTCCGGCATGTAGCGCTGAATGAAACCCCATAACACTTCCCGGTCTTCCGAATTGGACGCGGAGGCCAGGTTGAGAAGAAGCGCAAAACTGATGGGCAATTCGGCTTGCGGCGGGTCGCCCTCATGGACGTGCCACACAGGATTCATCAGCTTCGCCGCCTGCTCCTCCTTCGGGTAGGCGGCGAGATGGCCGACATACTCATCGACCGCGCGCGGGATGACGTCGAAATAAAGCCGCTTCGCCTTTTTCGGGCTTTGATACATGTAGAGCGCGAGACTCTCAGGCGACGCATAGGACAGCCACTCCTCGATGGTGAGACCGTTGCCGCGGGACTTGGAGATCTTCTCGCCGTTCTCGTCGAGGAACAGTTCGTAGTTGAATCCTTCCGGCTGCTGGCGGCCGAGGATGCGGCAGATGCGGCCCGACAAGCGAACCGAGTCGATCAGGTCCTTGCCCGCCATCTCGTAGTCGATGCCGAGCGCGGCCCACCGCATCGCCCAGTCGGCTTTCCACTGCAGCTTGCAATGCCCGCGGGTGACCGCGACCTGGGTGAGCTTTCCGGAGTCGGGATCCTTGTAGACGATCGAGCCCGCGGCGAGATCGCGGTCGATGACCGGCACTTGCAGCACCTTGCCCGTCTCCGGCGAAATGGGCAGGAAGGGGCTATAGGTGGCGCGGCGCTCAGGACCCAGCGTCGGCAAGATCACGTCGCGAATTTCGTCGTAATGCTCGAGCACCCTGAGCAAGGTCGCGTCGAACCGCCCGGACGTGTAGCACTGGGTCGCCGACAAGAACTCGTAGTCGAAGCCGAACGTATCGAGAAACGACTTTAGCCGCGCATTGTTGTGCTGGCCAAAGCTCGGATGTTCGCCGAAAGGATCCGGCACCTGCGTCAGGGGCTTGCCGAGATGCTGCTCGACCATCGCCTTGTTTGGGATGTTGTCCGGGACCTTGCGCAGGCCGTCCATGTCGTCGGAGAAGCAGATGAGCCGGGTCGGCACCTTGTCCTCGGTGAGGACGCGGAACGCATGGCGCACCATAGTGGTGCGCGCGACCTCGCCGAACGTGCCGATATGCGGCAGCCCCGAGGGCCCGTAGCCGGTCTCGAAGATGATGGGGCCGGTGGGCTGCGGGATGCGCTTCAGCCGGCTCAGCACCTTCCGTGCCTCTTCGAACGGCCATGCCTTGCTGACATGGGCGTGGGCGAGAAGTTCGGAGTTGATCTCGATCTTGGCGCTGGGCGGGGAAACCATCGGTGGGATTTCGCTTGGTCTGGAAGGGCGCTCGGCCCGACAAATTTCACAGTTTTCTACGGCGCGCCAGTATTTCCGCCCTGCCCCCACTCGGTGCTTGCCCGGAAACCTGCAATTTCCTACCGTCGCGCCGCTTCGAGCCAACAGGGAAAGAGGGGTGGAGAGCTTATGACTGCGCCAATCGACCATCACGATGCGCTGATCTACGCGATGGTCACCGTATCGGCCGTGGACCGCATGATGACCGACGCCGAGCTTGCCCGCATCGGCGAAATCATCTCCCACCTGCCGATCTTCGACGCCTATGACGCGAACAAGCTCGTCCCAGCCTCCCAGGCCTGCGGAGAAATCTTAAGCGCCGATAACGGTCTTGAGCTGGTTTTAGAACTCCTGCGGAGCACCCTGCCGAAAAAGCTGCACGAGACGGCCTATGCCGTGGCGCTGGAAGTCGCCGCAGCCGACCTCGACGTTAAGCCCGAGGAGACGCGGTTCCTTCAGATGCTCGCCGACGGGTTGGAGCTCGACAAACTCACCACCACGGCCATCGAACGCGGAATCCGTGCGCGCAACGCGGTACTCTAGAACCCGGCTTCACCAATTGCGAACGGTGCGCCACGGAACCGACGCAGCCCTTGGGCGGTTGTTGATAGGATAGGTTTCGACGCAGCCGGTGCGGCTGCGCGCTCAATTCTTAGGAGGACTACACATGTGGGGCTTGGCTGAACGCAAGACGTCCAGATTCGGAAGGGATTTCGACGTCAGCGATGTCTACGACCAGCTCGATACGCTGCGCGGTTACGTGCAGGATCTGACGCAAAGCGCCGGGAAAAGCGCCGGTCACTCGTATGGGCGTGCCCGGGACTTCGCATCCGAGACGGCGCACGACGCAGAGGACATGATGAAGGACAACCTTGTCGCGTCGCTGCTGCTGACGCTCGGCTTCGGCGTGGCGATCGGCTTTCTCATCAGCCGCAGCAGCAAATAGTCGCTTAGTGGGCGAGCTTGGCAGCGCCGGAATATAGCGCGCCACCGATCACGCAAGGTATGGCGATCTGCGCCTGACCGAAGGCGGTTGCCGCAACGCAGCCCGTGGCGATCGCGATCGAGCCTGCGGTCATGCCTTTCGACATTCCGGCGTCCGCCGTCATCTGCCTCTTCTGCGCATCCTCGATGGCACCGAACTGGTCCTTCCGGATGCTCTCGGCCTCGAATAGCTCCGCCGCCTCGATGACATCCTTCAGCGGCTTGGCCACCTCGGGCGGCTGGTTCGGATACTCGGCGCGATAGAGGCTGATCAGCTCGCGGTCGCGTTCGGCATAGGATGCAAGCGTCCATTTCGCCGTGCCGCCGGTGGTGACCTTCTCGATTCCGCCGTCGGATCCCCAGCCTGAGAAGATCTTGCCGAAGGCGAAGCCGCTCTCCTCCTTATCCTTGGACCATTTCAGAGCTTCCATGATGCGCATGACCGGCTCGTGCTGGCCCGTGGCGACGTAGTAGCCCCAATGGGCGTAGATGCCCGGCGCGCCGCCGACATCCAACGCCAGGTCTTGCAGTCTCGGACGCCGCTCCTCGAGGAAGTCGTCGATCAGCGGCTTTCGAAGCGGCATCTTCGCCGCGTTCTTCTCAAGAAGCGTCCGCCAGTCGGGGCGGCCCGAATAGGCGATCGCCCGGATGATGACCTCCTGCTCCTTGTCGGGCATCGGGAACATCTGGGTGACGAGCTTCGGGCCGTCGTTCGGATTGGTGCCCAGCACGCCGGCAATGAAGCCGATGCAGAACCAACGCTGCTCTTCGTCCTTGAACAGGCCGTAATCGAGCATGGCGTGCACCGATGCGGGCACTTTCCAAAGCTGGGGACGGTCGCGGTAGTTGGAGATCCAATCGAGCAGCCGCTCGGCGGAACTGAAATCCGATTGCGGGGCGGCGGCTTGCGCCGCGGGCGCATAGGCAGGCGTGCTCAGGGTCGGGCGGGCGTAGACCGGCTGCGGCGCGGTCTCGCGCGGCGCGATCGCGTCCGGGGTGATCCGCTGCGTCGTGACCGACTGGGGGGCTGCGACCGGTTGCGGCGCGGCAGGCGTAGTATCCTCGCGCGCGGCCTTATCCTCGGTGGTCGCCTGCACCACGGGCACTTCCGGCGGACTAAGCCGTTGTGGGGAGACCGCGGTCTTGGAAACGGAGCTGCTCTTCGGCGCAACGGAAACCGCACCGGATTGAGCGGCGCAAGGCAGCACAAAGCCGAGAACGCCAATAGCGGCGAGCGCTAATGTCGCGACGGTTCGCATGTCATCAGCTTCCTCCCCCAGGCCCCTGAGTGCTGACGAAACAGACACATATGGTTAACGCCCGCGAGGCTCGCGCCTTACGGGAAACATCATGATTTTCAAGCGTTTCGTGGCGATTTAATGGCCGGAGCGTTAACCATAACAAAAGGTTACCGCGCCTTGCGCGCTCTCAAGCCCGTGCTGAATGTCCGGCCGCCCTTCCGACTCGCGGAGCAGGAGGGCGGCCGGGGCCTCGCACTCACGCCGCTAGGGAGCGATTTTCACCGCGCGAGGGAGTTCATCCGGCGCATCTCCTGGGTCTCGTCCTCCACTCGTTCGCCCGCGGGTTCTGGAGTGGCCGACAGGTCAGCCCGCGGGGAAATCCTCATCCGGCCTCGCGCGCCTCCATGTTCACCACGGGGCAAGGCTCGGCCTGTCTGTTCGTCCGGGAGCCGAGGACCAAGGCCAGATCGCGGCCCTTCTCCCCGGTTTCCTCAAGGTGCATCAGCAGCATGCTCAAGGGCTCGAGCAGGCGCGCGGCCCGAAGCTCGCCCACGTCCACCGCCTCGAAGCCGACATCTCTCACCAGCCCCATGACGACGTCCTTCTGCGCGCCGCTCGGGCCCGCCACGAACGCGGCGGCAAGTCCTTGCGGATAGCGGGGGCTCGCCACGGCCCCCGGACCCGTGACGTTGAACGCCTTGAAGAAGGTCGCGTGCCGCGCATGGCTTTGCAGCAACTCGGCGCCCGACGTGTCGAAGCCGAACGCCAGGCGCGTCGCGTTGGTGTTGAGCGGATTGGTGGCGTCGATGACGATCTTTCCGGCGAGCGCCGGTGCGTGCTCGCAGATTAGCGCCTCGGCCGCCGTCCAAGGCGTCGTGAGGATTACCGCATCTGCGCTCGAGATGGCCCGGTCAATGGTCTTGGTAACGAAGCCCGCCGAGACGTTCGGCTCGCGCACAGCGAAAACAACGACGTGGCCTTTGGCCTTGAGGGCCGCGCCTAGAGACGCGCCGACGCGTCCCGCGCCAAGGATGGCGATCCTCATTTCCTCGCCCGCTCTTCTTTCTTTTAGCTCCGGGAAACAGGTCCGGTTTGCTCTTGCAATCAACATGGGGGCTCCACTAGCATTAATCCAATCGATAGGATCGATGATGAGTATCGATCATGCCAATTTAAGCAGGTTGGACCTCAACCTGCTTGTCGCGTTCGACGCACTCTTGACCGAACGGAGCGTGACGCGCGCCGCGGCCCGCGTGGGCCTCGGCCAATCGGCCATGAGCCACAATCTGGCGCGACTTCGCAGTCTGTTCGGCGACGAGCTTCTGACCCGCGGCGCCGACGGCATGCGTCCCACGCCCCGGGCGATGGCGCTCGTCGACCCGGTGCGGATGACGCTGGCGCAAATCCAAGCGGCCGTGCTTCAGCGCGAGGCGTTCGATCCGGCGACCGCGGACAGGGTGTTCCGGATAGGGCTCGCCGACTCCATCGAGGTCGCCGTCATTCCCGCTCTCATCGATCGCCTGCAAGACGAGGCGCCGGGCGTCTCGCTGAGACTGCGCTCCACAAACCGAATGAGCATCCTGGAGGAGCTCGACACCGGCAATCTCGATCTCGGCATCGGCGTGTTCGATCAGGGCCAGAACCATCACAAGCGCCGGCAGCTCTACACCGACAGCTTCCTCTGCCTGTTCAGCAGCGAGCAACTCGGTCTCGCGCCGCCGCTTTCGCTGCAAGACTATTTGCGATGGCCGCATCTCCTGACGAGTCTCGCCGACGATGCCCGCGGCGCCGTCGACGAGGCGCTCGCCAAGCACAAGCTTCGCCGCAGCATCGTCATGACCACGCCGGGATTTCTCGCCGTGCCCTTCGTGGTGCGCCGCGCGCGCGTCATCACCACTATGCCGTCGCGGCTCGCGCGCTACTTCTCAGACGCGTTCGGGCTGGCCACGAGCCCCGTGCCGATCGATCTGCCGAGCTTCACCATCTCGCTTCTATGGCATGCGAGCTTCGACCAAGACCCCGGCCACTACTGGCTGCGACAGACGCTCTCGGCCCTCGTATCCGAGGATAGCCTGGAACTGTGACGCGCGAGACTGGGGGTGTGGACAACTCCCGATTTCACGGCGCGGCCGCTTTATTTTGGTTTCAACATCTGCGCGGATTGGCTTTGCGCGTTCGGTCGACGCGCCGAGACTTTCCCATAACCCCGAAGGAGGCCGTCATGGTTGTAACCATATCAACGGAGCGGCACGACGCGCTGAGCGAGGTCTTGGCCGATAGCTGGTGGGCGGTAGGCCTCCGTGGCCTGCTTGGCGTCGCCTTCGGCCTGATCTGTCTTGTGGTTCCCGCCGCCGCGATTTTGGCGCTCATTCTCCTATTCTCGGCTTACATGCTGGTGGACGGCGTGCTCGCCATCGCCTCGGGCATCAAGGCCGCGCGGAACGGGGAACGCTGGGGTCTGCTGATCCTCGAAGGCGTCGTCGATCTCGCCGCCGGCGTCATCGCGTTCCTGTGGCCCGCGATCACCACCGTAGCCTTCGTCATCCTCATCGCCGTGTGGGCCGTCATCTCCGGCGCATTGATGCTGACCGCGGCCCTCACCTTGAAGATCGACCACGGGCGCTGGTGGCTGGCGCTTGGCGGCATCGCCTCTGTGATCTTCGGCGTCGTGTTGCTGATCGCGCCGGTCGTGGGCGCAGTCGTGCTCACTTGGTGGCTCGGCGCTTATGCCATCGTGTTCGGCGTCATGCTGCTCGTCCTCGCCTTCCAGCTTCACGGCAAGAAGGAGGAACGGGAGATGAAGAAGCCCGCCGCGCGCTCCACCACCCGGACGCCGGCAAAGAAGACTACCCGGCCCGTGGCGAAAAAAGCCTGAGGCGCAAAGCGTGATCTCTTGCGTTCCTGAGGGGCGGTGCTTCGCGGCACCGCCTTTTTTGGTCCACTGATCGCGATCAAGCGCGGTCTCGCTGTTGTGATCCGGTGGTGGTTGGCTTGACGCCGGGGGCGCGCCACACTGACGGACCCCAAAGCAGCGCCTATATCTGTGCCATGGACAATATCTTAGGCCCCAACGACACGGCGATCCGGCTCGGCGTCTTCGCGGGCATCTTTCTGCTGATGGCGCTGATCGAGTTCGCCCTGCCCAAGCGCACGCTAATGGTCTCGAAGGGGCGGCGCTGGCTGACCAATGTGGGGATCAGCGTCGTCGCCAGCCTACTGTTGCGCCTCATGGCGGCGCTCGCCGTGCCCGTCACTGCCGTAGCCGCAGCATTCTACGCGCAAGAAAACAATGTCGGTCTCCTGAACAACGTGGCCTGGCCGGAATGGGTGAAAATCGTCGTCGCACTGGTCGTGCTCGATCTCGCCATCTGGGCGCAGCACCTCGCCTCCCACAAGATCCCGATCCTGTGGCGCCTGCATAAAGTACATCACGCCGATCGCGACATCGACGTAACCACGGCGGTGCGCTTTCACCCAGTCGAGATCGCGCTTTCCATGCTGTGGAAGATCGTTGTGGTGGTGCCGCTCGGCGCATCGCCGCTGGCGGTGTTCCTGTTCGAGGTGATTCTCAATGGTTGCGCGATGTTCAATCACGCCAATATTGACCTGCCGCGCTGGCTCGACCGCGTGATCCGCATCTTCGTGGTGACGCCGGACATGCACCGGGTGCATCACTCGGTGCAGCGGCGCGAGCACAACTCCAATTACGGCTTCAATCTCTCCGTGTGGGACCGGCTGTTTCGGACCTACACGGCGCAGCCAGAAGGCGGCCATCAAGGCATGACGATCGGGCTCACCCCCTATCAGAGCGAGGAGCCTACCCGCTTCGGCTGGAGCTTGTGGCTACCGTTTCGAAACGAGGCTCCGCCGCCCGGGCCCCGGCCGCCGAAGGGCACGCCAAGCAAGCGGGACTAGAAGAAATTCATGGGGAAGTAGCGCAGGAACAGCTCTTCGTAGCGGCCGCTGGCATGGACCTGCTCGAGCCCATAGGTGAGGACCTCGACGAGCTTGCGGTTGCCCTTCTTCACCGCGATGCCGACGCCCTCTCCGAAGAAGCTTGAATCGAGATAAGGCCCGCCGCGAAACTCGCAGCACGACTCGCTGGTCACGCCGTTGAGCCAAAAAGTGAGCGTGATGCCGTCGCCGAAGACGAGATCGATAGCCCCGTCCTTCAGCGCCTTCTGCGCGTCCTCGCTCGTGTCGAAGGTGGCGACGGCCGCAGCAGGAAAAAACTTCTTGAGATAAGCCTCGTGGCCGGTGTCCTTGGCCACGCCGACCTTGAGACCCTCAACCGTCTCGGGGCGGATGTCGTCGAGCTCGCTCTCCTTGTGCGCCGCAAAGCGCGCGGGCGTCGCATAATAGCGCGAGGTGAAGTCGGCGGCCTTCAGGGCTTCGGCCGTGATGCGGATGGAAGCGATGGCCGCATCCGCCTCGCCACGATCCAGGGTCGGAATCAGATCGCTCCAGTTGGTGGCGTTGATCTGGCACTCGACCTCGAGGACCTCACAAATGGCTTGCGCTAGATCGACGTTGAAGCCGGTCAGCGCGCCCACCTCGTCGTAATAATGGAACGGCGGATAGTCGGAGTCGGTGATGAAGCGGATCCTCTCGATTCCCTTCATGTCTGGCTTAGGCCGCAGCGCGTCGCCCTGCCAATTGTCAGGTACGATGGGCTTGGGCCCGGGCTTGGCCTCTTGGGCGTGGACGGTGAACGGCGCCAGGCAGGCGCCTGCAAGCGCCAGCACGGCAAGCCAAACAGGCAAACGTCTTGTCATCGAGAAATCACCAGGCCGCGTCGTGTCACTGTTTCCTCTTAGCGCGGCTTTGCGGGCACTGCCAGCGCGAAGATGCTCGTTATAGTTGTAGTTATTCATTCAGCGCTATTTACTTGTATGCGCCGCATTGCAACTTCCGATTCCGACGGAATATTGCGTCTCGCTCAAAAAGAGCAAGAATACCTCTGGGTGCGTTCTTGGGGGGATTCCCGTAAGGGGGTAGCCATGACCAGATCGATTGTTGTAGCCGCAGCCATCGCTGCCGCGCTTTCATTCTCGACGCCTGCTTTCGCTAATTGCATAGGTTACGCCGGTCCTGGAGGGCCTTGCTACACCGGGCCGGGTGGTGGGCTTTACACCGGGCCTGGCGGTGGTGCGTACACCGGGCCTGGCGGTGGTGCGTACACTGGCCCTGGCGGTGGTGCCTACGCTGGCCCTGGCGGAGCTTGTTATTCCGGTCCCGGTGGTGGCCAGCTACGACAAATGGAACCGACCTTCTCCGTACTGCCAATAGTCGCCCCGCACGCATAGCAGCCTGGGGTAATGCGCAAAGGTCAAAAGAGGAAACTACGCCCCCCGCACTTCTCGATCTGATGAGAAGCACTTCGCTCGCACTTCGCTGCTGGTGGTGGCTTTGCAGCTGCCAGCTAAGTCTCTGTTTTAATGGTGCCGCCGCTCAGGATTGAACTGAGGACCTCGTCATTACCAATGACGCGCTCTGGGGCAATCCGGGCAGCTACAGCGCCCTGTCTCCGCGCGGTGCTCTTCCCCGTGCGCGAGCGACACCGATCATTTCCACTCGGACATATCCGGCTTACTCAGCAACGCACCAAGTCAGGCGAGGCCCGGCCTTTGGACGTTGGTCTGCCTCTTGTACCGACGAAGAATACGGCGCTCCTAAGCGCCTCCTAACGTTCTGTCACCACCGGTGTCACCACCGGCTCAAGAATTATGGAGCGGGTGAGGCGAATCGAACGCCCGACACGTAGCTTGGGAAGCTACTGCTCTACCACTGAGCTACACCCGCCTTCAGCCTCAATACAACGACACGGAACTTAAGAAAAGCAACTTGCCTTCACGCACAGGTGAAGGCGGCCGGTCTTGCGGTTAGGGCGCGAGCGCTTGTTAATGCCCTTGCTGGAGGGCTTTCATGACCGACGCCGCGTTCGCCATGGCCCATGCGAAGTTTGCCGACCCGGACCGGACCGCGGCCGGGGAGCGGCGCGCGCGCGTCAGCCTCGATAGTCTTCGGACCCTGTGGATCAACACAGGCAGCCTCTGCAACATCGCCTGCCGCAATTGCTATATCGAATCGAGCCCCAGCAACGACCGGCTCATCTACATCACGCGCGCGGAAGCCGCCGCCTATCTCGACGAGATCGCCCTCGACGGCTGGCCCGTGACCGAGATCGGCTTCACGGGCGGCGAGCCGTTCATGAACCCGGAAATTCTCGGCTTGCTCGATGACGCGCTGGAGCGGGGCTTCTCGGCGCTGGTGCTGACCAACGCCATGCAGCCGATGCTGCGCCTGAACCTCCGCGAAGGTCTGCTGGCGCTGCGCGAAGCCTATGGCGATCGTCTCACCTTAAGGGTCAGCCTCGACCACTACACTAAGGCCTTTCACGACGAGGAGCGCGGCCCGGGCTCCTTCGACAAGACCCTCGAGGGCCTCGACTGGCTCGCGGCCAACGGCTTTTCGCTGGCGCTCGCGGGACGCACCTGCTGGGGCGAAAGCGAGGCGGATACGCGGACCGGCTACGCCGTGCTTATCAAGTGGCGCGGCTGGCCGGTGGACGCGCGCGACCCAGCCTCTCTCGTATTGTTCCCCGAGATGGACGAGCGCGCGGAGGTTCCCGAGATCACCGAGAGCTGCTGGGGCATTCTCGGCAAATCCCCTTCCGAGGTGATGTGCGCGTCGAGCCGCATGGTGGTGAAGCGTCAAGGGGCGGACGCGCCCGTGGTGCTGCCGTGTACGCTGCTTGCCTACGATCCCGCTTTCGAGATGGGCAGCACGCTGGCCGAGGCAGGGCGCGCGAACGGCGGCATGTTCGACCATGGGGCCGTCAAACTCTGCCATCCCCATTGCGCAAAATTCTGCGTTCTTGGCGGCGGCGCCTGCTCGGCATAACCTGCCTTCGGGGACGATTCATGCCGCTAACACGCCGCGATACGCTTGGCCTGGCCGCAAGCACGCTTGCCGCCACGTTGCTGCCTTCGGTTTCAAGCGCCGAGGAGGCGAAGAAGGACGCGAAGAAGGACGCGAAGATCGAGCTCGTCCTGTTCGATGCTTTTCCCGTCTTCGATCCGCGGCCGATCCTCGAAAGCCTCGAGACGATGGCGCCGGGCCGGGGCGAGAAACTGGGCGAGCTCTGGCGCAACCGGCAATTCGCATATACCTGGCTCCGCACCGTGGCCGGCGAGTACGAAGACTTCTGGAAGGTCACGCGGGATGGCCTGCTCTACGCGGCCGAGGCGATGGACGTGGTGCTCTCGCCGCGTCAGGTCGAGAGAATTATGAACGGCTATCTCACCCTCAAGGCTTGGCCCGACGCGCCAGCGGCGCTGGAGACTCTGAAGGCGGAGGGGCTCCGGCTTGCGTTCCTTTCGAACTTCACGCCGCGCATGCTGGGGGCCGCGATCGAGAGCGCGGGGCTCGAAGGCACCTTCGAGCAGGCCTTGAGCACGGACGCCGTGCGCACCTATAAACCCGACCCCCGCGCCTACCGCCTCGCCATCGAGACCTTGAGCATGCCCCGCGACCGCATCCTATTCGTGCCCTTCGCCGGCTGGGACGCGGCGGGCGCTAAATGGTTCGGCTATGAAACCTTCTGGGTGAACCGGTTGGGCGCGCCGCCCGAAGTGCTCAGCGTAAAGGCCGACGGCATGGGCAGCAATCTGGACGACCTCGTCGCCTATCTACGGCTGCGCGCTTGAGGTGTCGTCCTCCGAGCTATCATCCGACGACGCATCGCCTTCTGCCTTGATTTCGAAGGGCAGCTCGAAGGTCGCCGACTTGTCGCCGGGCTTGTCGGTGAATTTCAGCTCCGCCGCATATTTCCCGGCCGGTGCCTCGGTGAAATCGATGGTGAGCGCGGTCATCACCTCCATGTTCTCGTCACGGCTGTCAAAGGTGAAGGTTCCGAACCCCTCCTGCTCGCCGAGCACGGTGCCCTCGTCGTCCTTGAGAACGAGATCGGCGACAAGCTGAGCATGGTTCAGGCCGTCTTTCTCCTGCCAGGTGAAACCCACCGGCTCGACATAGATGAACAGCTTCTCGCCGGGCTTGAAGGCGCCCTCGGGGCGCGGATCGTAGATGCCGAAGCCCTCGGGCGCCTTGGTGACGAAAATGGCCTTGCGGAACAGAAGCGGCCCCGACTGCCATACCTGAAGGGCGGCCTTGCGCATCGTGTCGTAGGCTTCGAGGTTCTTGCCGTCCTTGGCTTCGCTTTCCGCCTGCTTCGCCAGCCCTGTCAAATCCTCCGCGGCGCCGGCTCCCCCGAACCCCGCACCCGCCGCCAAGGCAAACGCAAGCACGATTGCGGCATGTTTCATGTCGGCCTCCCCCCGAAACCCTCGCAAAATCCGTTAGCGGCGAAGCATCGCATACGGATTACGCTTTCGCCACTCAGACAGCAACGCACGGGATCGGCGTTGTTCCGCTCGGGCGCGCCTATAGAATGAACCCATGGATGCCATCGCTCACGCTTTCTTAGACCCGACTGTTCGCGGCTGGTACCTCATCGGCTGCCTCGCGCTGCTCCTCCTACCGATGGTGGCGCTCTCCGTCTGGTTTCACCGGGGCATCCGACACAGTCCCGGCGGACGGGCCCTGATGCGGAGGCAACGGGGATCTCGGATATGGGCGCGCGGGTCTCTGGCTGACGCCGCCTACAACGCCGGAGACGGCGTATCGATCATGCAGGACATCAATGCGGGCCGGTACGGCCGGCACGCGAAGGCCATGATGAGCCGTGTCTATTGGTTCACCGGCGCATGGGTTGTTCTCAACGCTATCGCCTTCGGCATTCTGATCTGGGCGGACGAGATCAATCGCGTCGTCGAATAACGGGCCGCTCCGGCGTATGGCCCTCGCGTCATAGACACGCTACTGGTCCCTGCCTTTCTTCACGATCATCGAGGACTTTGCCCATGAACGCGATTGCACAGAGCTTGGCGGACCCCACGGTACGGGGCTGGTATCTTGGGTTCTGCCTCGCCTTGGTGCTGCTGCCCATGGTGGCGCTGGCGTTCTGGTACCGCAGTCGGGCAAAGCAGAATTCCGTCGATAGATCCATGCTGCTGCGCGTCTCGCTCCTGACGCTGCTCTGGATGGTGGTCAACGCCTTGGCGTTCGGCCTCCTGATGTGGGCCGACGGCGTGAACGGCATTGCGGGATAGCAGCGCCTAGAACGGGTTGTTCTCCGACTTGCCGCGAGTCTTGAAGAACTCGCGCGCGGCGCTGAACACAACCGGGCTGAGCACGGCCAACGCGATGAGGTTCGGGATCGCCATGAGCGCGTTCAACACGTCGGCGAGCAGCCAGACGAAGCTCAGCTTCACGGTGGCGCCGACAATCGGCGCAAGCGACCAGATGACCCGGAACGGCACGATGGATTTGACGCCCAACAGATATTGCCAGGCGCGCTCGCTGTAATAGCTCCAGCCGACCAAGGTCGTGAAGGCGAAGATGGCGAGCGCGAGCGACGTGATCATGCTGCCGATGCCGGGGAGCGCCGTCTCGAAGGCGAGCGAGGTGAGCTCCGCGCCGTTCTTGCCGCTGGTCCAGGCGCCAGTGCTCAGGATCACCAACGCGGTGAACGAGCACACGAGAATCGTGTCGATGAAAGTGCCGAGCATGGCGACGAGGCCCTGGCTGACCGGGCCTTTGCACTTCGCCGCGGCATGGGCGATGGGCGCCGAGCCAAGTCCCGCCTCGTTCGAGAACACGCCGCGCGCCACGCCGAAGCGGATAGCCGCCCAGACGGCGGCGCCGGCAAAGCCGCCCGTCGCCGCGATGGGCGAGAAGGCGTGGCTAAAGATCAGGCCGAAAGCTCCGGGAATGGCGTCGGCATGGAGGATCAGCACGATGGTCCCGGCGACAATGTAGCTGATGGCCATGAACGGCACGAGCTTGCCGGCGACCGCGCCGATGCGGTGAATGCCGCCGACCAGGACGAGGCCGGTGAGGAGGGCGAGCATGACACCTGTCACCCAGAACGGCAGACCAAACGCCGCCTCCAGCGCGTCCGCCACCGAATTGGCCTGCACCATGTTGCCGATGCCGAAACCGGCGAAGCCCGCGAACACCGCGAAGCACGTGCCCAGCCACGCCCAGCGGGCTCCCATGCCATTTTTGATGTAGTACATCGGACCGCCGACATATTTGCCGCGCTCGTCGACCTCGCGGTAGTGCACCGCCAGCACGGCCTCGGCAAACTTGGTGGCCATGCCGACAAGCGCCGTCATCCACATCCAGAACACGGCGCCAGGGCCGCCGATGAAGATCGCCGTGGCGACGCCGGCAATGTTGCCCGTGCCGATGGTCGCCGCGAGCGCGGTCATCAGGGCGTTGAACGGGGTGATCTCGCCTTTGCCTTCGGCCACGCGGCCGCGCCACAGCATCCAAAAGGCAAGCGGCAGATCGCGCAGAGTGCGGAGGCGCAAGCCAAACGTCAGGTAGAGACCGACGCCGAGCAGGAGCACCAGCATGGGGACGCCCCACACGATGCCGCTCAGCCACTCCACAGCCTTGGTGACAGACTCCATGCTACGCCCCCCGCTTTTATCTGATTATTGGCTGCCGCCCGCTTCCCTTAACGGCTCACTCCTGGCGGAAGTGCTTCGACAGCTTCAGCCCCTGGGCCTGATAATGCGAGCCGATGCCCTGGCCGTAAAGGGTTTCCGGCACCTCGGTCAGCTTATCGTAGATGAGCCGGCCGACGATCTGACCGTCCTCGACGATGAAGGGGATGTCGAGACTGCGGACTTCGAGCACCGCTTTGGCGCCGGGCGCTTTGCCCTCCGCATAGCCGAAGCCGGGGTCGAAGAAGCCCGCATAGTGAACGCGGTACTCCCCGATCATGGGATCGAACGGCGCCATCTCGGCCACATATTCCGGCGGCACGGATACGCTTTCCTTGGAGGCTAGGATGTAGAACTCGTGCGGATCGAGCACGAGCCGCTTGTCTCCGCCAAGACGCACCGCCTCCCAATATTGCTCCACGTCGTAACCGCCGACATTGTCCACGTCGATGACGCCAGCATAGCGGCGAGCGCGATAGCCGATCAATCCGCCGGCCTCGATCGGCGCGAGGCTGATGCGCAAGTTCAACCCATCGCGGATCGCCGCCTCGCCTTCGACAAGCCCGACGTCGGAGTGGATCGCCCGCAAGCGCCGGTCGCCCACGCGGCCCGGCGCCTCGGCGTCGATTTGCTGGCTGACGCGGCGGCGGAAGCGGATTTGATTGAGGCGCGAACCGTAGCGGACCTTGATGGAGAAGGTGCGCGGGCAGATCTCGGTGAACAGCGGCCCTTTATAGCCTTCGGCCACGCTGTCGAAACTTTCCTGATAGTCGGCGATGAGGCGCGTAAACACGTCGAGCCGGCCGGTCGAGCTTTTCGGATTGGCGAAGGCGGCGATGGTCGAACGAAGATTCAGATGCTCGATCAAAGGCACGAGGTAGACGCAGCCCGCTTCGAGCACCGCGCCTTTGGTGAGATCGATCTCGTGGAAGGTGAGCCCCGCCAGCTTGTCGCGCACGGTGGCCTTGGTGCCCGGCAGGAAGCTCGCGCGGACCCGGTAGGCCACCTTGCCGAGGCGAAGGTCGAGGCTCGCGGGCTGGATCTGCCCGTCCTCGATCGCCGGCGCGCCGGCGATCTCGCCCGCAGCGATGAGCTGCCGAAGCGCCTGGCTCGGCAGAATGCCGGTCCGGCCGAGCGCGCCCTTGCGGCCCTCCCCGGGGAGGGCGCGGGCGTCTTCGGGTAGCGCCTCGAAAAGCTGGTCGGACTGGTTCATGGTCGATCTTCTTGGCATTTGCCTGGGCTTCGGTCACCCTAAGCTCGGCCTTCTCCCCTGGATTCACAAGGGGTCACGGGCCGGAGGCACCATGGTTTTAAGCTACCTTGCTCTCACGGTCGCGGCTCTGTTCACAGGCGCCGCCTTCTACATCAATTTCGCCGAACAGCCCGCTCGGCTCCGTCTCGACGACCGGGGGCTCCTGACCCAATGGAAGCCCGCCTATAAGCGCGGCTTCGTCATGCAAGCCAGCCTGGCGGTGCTCGGGTTTCTCTTCGGAGCCGCGGCTTGGTGGCAGACGGGCGTCATGGGCTTCCTGGCCGGTGGCCTGCTGATGCTTTCCAACTGGCCATACACCCTCATCGTTCTCATGCCGACCAATAATGCCTTGATGGCGAGCGATCCCGCCAAGGCGGATGCGAAAACTCGCGTCTCATCCAAAAATGGAACTGGCTCCATGCCGCTCGCACGGCGCTGGGCGCTCTTGCCGTACTGAGCTTCCTCGTAGCCCTCACCTGGCAGACTTGACGCGGACGCCCGCCCGCGACATTAATCGCCCTCTCGTGGTGATTTGGCCGGCCGGCTTGCAGCCACGTAAAATAAGTCGCTAAAAGGCCGTGCGAGGCGTTTCAGCCGATCCCGGTCATTTGGCGGCAGCCAAGGTCCGGGTTTTTTTATGGCCGGCCGTAAACAGAGGCAGGAGTTCTGAGCATGGCCGCAGACAGGACAGGCCGCCGCAAGGCCTGGGCGCCCGCCACCCAGCTTGTGCATGAGGGCACGCGGCGCAGCCAATTCGGTGAGACGTCGGAGGCCATCTTCCTCAACTCTGGCTATGTCTATGACAGCGCCGAGGAGGCGGAGGCCCGGTTCAAGGGCGAGGCGGAGGGCTATGTCTATAGCCGCTACGCCAATCCCACCGTCTCCATGTTCGAGGACCGCATGTGCGCACTGGAAGGCGCGGAGGCGGCACGCGGCATGGCGAGCGGCATGGCGGCCGTCGCCGCGTCCCTGCTGTGTCATCTCAAGGCGGGAGACCACGTGGTCTCGGCGCGCGCGCTGTTCGGCAGCTGCCGCTATATCGTGGAGGATCTGCTGCCGCGCTTCGGCATCACCTCGACGCTGGTGGATGGGCGTGACCTTGCCGCCTGGGACGCGGCGGTGCAGCCCAATACGCGGGCCTTCTTTTTCGAGACGCCGACCAATCCGGTGCTTGAGCTGGTGGACATCGAAGCCGTGGCTAGAATCGCCAAAAAGGCCGGCGCGATGACCGTGGTCGACAACGTGTTCGCCACACCGCTCGGTCAGCGGCCGATTCCGCTCGGCGCCGATATCGTCGTCTATTCCGCCACCAAGCATATCGACGGCCAAGGGCGCTGTCTCGGCGGCGTGGTGCTCGGTCCTGACGAGTTCATCAACGAGACCCTGCACACTTATCTCAAGCACACGGGGCCTTCGCTCAGCCCGTTCAACGCCTGGGTGCTGCTCAAAGGTTTGGAGACATTGCCTCTGCGCGTCGAACGCCATTGCTCATCCGCGGCACGCATCGCCGACTTTCTTGCGGTCCGCGCAGAGGTCGAACGCGTGTTCTATCCCGGCCGGGCCGACCATCCTCAGCACGACCTCGCCAAGAAGCAGATGGCCAATGGCGGGCCGATGGTCGCCTTCGAGGTCAAGAGCGGCAAGGACGCCGCCTTCGCGGCGCTGAACGCCCTGGATTTGTTCAAGATCAGCAACAATCTCGGCGACGCGAAGAGCCTCGCCACTCATCCGTCGACCACGACGCATCAACGCTTGACGGACGAGGCCCGCGCGGAGCTCGGCATTTTCGACAACACGATCCGGCTTTCCATCGGGCTGGAGGAGCCGAGCGACCTGGAGGCCGATCTCGACCAGGCGCTCACCGCTGCGCACGGTCGGTGAGGCCTATGCCTTGCGGGGCGGCGATACCGTATGCCACCCTGCTCCGCGTCGTCGTCTTCCCTATGGGTCCCGATCATGTGCCGAAACATCAAGACGCTGCATAACTTCGAACCGCCCGCCACGGACGCGGAGGTCCGTGCATCCGCACTCCAGTTCGTCCGGAAGCTGAGTGGCTGCACCACGCCGTCCAAGGCCAACGAGATCGCCTTCCATCGCGCAGTCGATAAGGTTTCGGAGGCAGCGCGTGAGCTGCTCGATAGCCTTGTGACGAACGCCCCGCCGCGCGATCGCGAGGTTGAGGCCCTCAAAGCACGGACGAGGTCGGCGGAGCGATTTGGCCGCGCCGTCTAGCCGCAACGAAGCAACTCACGATCATCTTAAAGGATTTCCTTGGTGGTCAATCAATCCGCCCCCGTCGAGCTGCTTACAAAGCTCGTCGGCTTCGACACCACGAGCGCGAAATCGAATCTCGATTTGATCGCCTTCGTTCAAGACTATCTGGACGGCCACGGCGTCGCCTCGACGCTGGTTCCGAGCGAGGACGGCAAGAAGGCATGTCTCTTCGCCACGATCGGCGGGGGCGCGGGCGGCATCGGTCTTTCCGGCCACAGCGATTGCGTGCCCGTCACAGGACAGAAATGGACGAGCGACCCCTTCACGCTGACGGAACGGGACGGCAAGCTCTACGGACGCGGCACATGCGACATGAAGGGTTTCATCGCCTGCGTGCTCGCCTCGGTGCCGCTGTTCAAGTCGGTGGTGCTGAAAGAGCCGATCCACATCATCATCTCCTATGACGAAGAGGTGGGCTGCGCCGGGGTGCGGCCGCTGATCGCGCGTATCGGCGCGGACCTGCCCCAGCCGCGCGTGGTGATCATCGGCGAGCCGACCAGCATGCAAGTGATCGACGGACACAAGCGCATCGACGTCTACCGCACCACCATCACCGGCAAGGAAGCCCATTCGAGCCTGCCCGCCATCGGGGTCAACGCGATTTCCGTTGCGGCGAAGCTCGTCGACGAGATCGACCGCATGGCGGCCGAGCTTGCCGAAAAGGAGAACGATCCCCGCTTCGAACCGCCTTATTCCACAATGAGCGTCGGCATGATCGAGGGCGGCAGCGCGCCGAACATTGTGCCGAAGACTTGTGCATTCCGTTGGCAAATCAGGAGTCTACCAGGGGCGGAAGTAGACGACGTCCCCGACACGTTGGCCGCCTTTGCCGCGCGCGACCTGCTGCCTGCGATGCGAAAAGTCGCGCCCGAAGCCGCGGTGGAAACCGAGAGCCAGACGTCCGTGCCGGCCTTCTCGGCCCCGCCCCGGTCGGAGGCCGTGAACCTTGCGATGGCGCTCACCGGCGCGAATCGCACCAGCGGCGTGTCCTATGCCACGGAAGCCGGTCTGTTCGAGCAAGCCGGCTGCGCTTCCGTGGTGTGCGGGCCCGGCGACATCGCACAAGCGCATGCAGCCGATGAGTTCGTGGCGATCACGCAGCTCGAAGCGTGCTTGAAATTCCTCGGCGATTTGACGGCGAGGCTGCGCGCTTAGACGCTATTCTTCGCCGAAGCTATCCGGATCGAAGTTGTAGCGGGCGTTGCAGAACTCGCAGGTGACCCACACCTCGCCGTCCACGGTCATCTCGGCGATGTCTTCGGCCGAGAAGCGATCGAGCAATTCTTCGACACGCTCGCGCGAGCAACTGCAATAGGTCTGAAGCGGAATGGCGCGATAGACGCGCACCTGCTCCTCATGAAATAGGCGGAAGAGCAACCGCTCAGGCGACAGCATGGGGTCGAGCAGCTCGTGGTCCTCGACGGTCTCGGCAAGCGACTTGGCCCGCGTCCAGTCCTCCTCGAACTCCTTGAGGCTGGCGACGCCGCCTTCGCGCGTAAGCTTCTGCACAAGGAGGCCGCCGGCCCGCCAGGTCCAGGCGCCCTCGCCATTCTCCCCGGCTCTAAAGTGCCGCGCGACAGCCAACCGGATGAAGGTCGGAAGCTGCTCAGACTGCCGGAAATACGTGTCGGCGGCTTCGGTGAGGCTCTCGCCCTCGAGCGGCACGACGCCCTGATAGCGCTCCGTATCCACGCCGCGGTCGATGGTCATGGCGAGGTGGCCGTGCCCGAGCAGCGCCGCATCGTCGTCCGCATCGAGCGCGGCCAGACGCTCGGCGTCGAAACGCGCATAGCCCCGCAAGGAGCCCGGCACTGAAAAGTCAGCCACCAGCAGATCGACGGGTCCGTCGGTGGTCGCTTGCAGGATCAGCTTGCCCTCGGATTTGAGGGAAGCACCGAGCAGCGCGGTGAGCGCAACGGCCTCGCCCAAGAGCCGCGACACGGGCTCAGGATATGCATGGCGCGACAGGATCGTGTCGACGGTCGGCCCGAGCTGCACCAAGCGGCCGAGCACGTCGGCCTGCTCGGCTTGAAACGGCAGGACGAGATCGTCCGGCGGCAACGAGAGCTCGATGTGACTTTCCGAAATTGGAGCGCTCACCGTCCGGCCCCGCGCGACTTGGCCCGGGCCATCTTCCTCGGCGCCGCCTTCTTTGCCTTCTTGGCCTGCCTTTTCGCCTTTGCTGCCCGGGCGCGCGCAGGGTCGAACTTCAGCACCTTGGCTTTGCGGGCTTTGGGCGCGCCCAGGCACCAAGCGAGAATGGCCTTCTGCACATGGAGCCGGTTTTCCGCCTCGTCCCACGCGGCGGATTGGGGGCCGTCGATCACCGCGTCCGTTACCTCCTCGCCGCGATGGGCCGGCAGGCAATGCATGAAAATAGCGTCCGGCTTAGCAACGGCCATCAGCGCCTCGTCGACCTGGAAGGGACGCAGGGCGGCCTTTCGCTTTTGGGCATCATTGTCGCCCATCGAGACCCAGGTATCGGTGACCACGCAGTCGGCGCCGTGCACGGCTTCGCGCGCGCTGTCCATCACCTCGATCTTCGCGCCTTCGCCTTCAGCCCAGGCCAGATTGTCCGAGGCGGGCGCGAAATCGGCCGGCGCCGCCATGCGCAAGGTGAAGCCGAAGCGCGCCGCGGCGTGCACCCACGACGTGGAAACGTTGTTGGCGTCACCGATCCAGGCGACCGTGCGGCCTTTGATGGGACCTTTGCGCTCCTCGAAGGTCATGACGTCGGCCATGATTTGGCACGGATGGGACCGCGTGGTGAGCCCGTTGATCACGGGAATCGTGCTGTTCTCGGCAAACTCGGTGAGGGTCGCGGGCGGGCCCGTACGCAGCATGATGGCGTCCACGTAGCGCGACAGAACCCGCGCGGTATCGGCAACCGTCTCGCCGCGGCCGAGCTGCATGTCCTGCGGATTGAGCACGATGGCCGTGCCGCCGAGCTGATGAATGGCAACCTCGAAGGACACGCGTGTACGGGTGGACGGCTTTTCGAAGAGCATGGCAAGCACCGCGCCTTGCGGCACACCAAGCGCCTTCGGAACCCTGCCGGACTTCTTCATTACTGCGGCGCTATCGAGGATGGCGCGCAGGATCGAGGCGTCCAATAGGTCGAGATCGAGGAAATGCTTCGGCTGCGGTGACATGGGAAACGTCTCGGAAAGCTATGCGTTCTCGCTCGCGCTTACTTTCAGCGCGGCGCAAGCGGTGTCGATCGTGGCGCAGGCAAGGTCGATTTCCTCCTCGCCCACGATAAGCGGCGGCAGCAGGCGTACCACATTGTCGCCGGCCTGGACGGTGAGCATCCCCCGCTCGCGCAAGCCGGCGATGAGCTTCTGGTTCTCCACCTTGCACTTCAGCCCGACCATGAGCCCCTGGCCCCGCACCTCAGCGATGACGTCGTCATGCTCATCGGCGAGACCCGCGAGCCGCTGCTTCAACCTTAGCCCCATTTGCGCGACATGTTCGAGAAAGCCCGGAGCCAAAACGACATCGAGCACCGCGTTGCCGACCGCCATGGCAAGTGGGTTGCCGCCAAAGGTCGAGCCGTGGCTGCCCGGCGTCATGGCCTGGCCCACCGCCTCGGTGGTGAGGCACGCGCCCACGGGAAAGCCGCCGCCGAGCCCTTTCGCGGTGGCCATAATGTCCGGCGTGATATCCGCCCATTCATGGGCATAGAAGCGCCCGGTGCGCCCAACGCCACTCTGGACCTCATCGAGCACGAGCAAGATATCCTTCTCGTCGCACAGGGTGCGCAAATCTTGCAGGAACCGATACGGCACTTCGCGCATGCCGCCCTCGCCCATGATTGGCTCCAGCAGGACGCCGGCAGTTTCATCGCCGATGGCCGCCTCGACGGCCTCGAGGTCGAAGCCCGACACCTGATCGAAGCCCTCGACCGGCGGGCCGAAACCTTCCAGGTGCTTTGATTGGCCGCCGGCGGCGATGGTGGCGAGGGTGCGGCCGTGAAAGGCGCCCCCGAAGGTGACGAGCCGGTAGCGCTCGGGCGCGCCATTGACGAAGTGATAGCGGCGGGCGGCCTTGATCGAGGCCTCCACGGCCTCAGCGCCGGAATTCGCGAAAAACACGCGGTCGGCGAAGGTGGCGTCGCACAGCCGCTCCCCGAGCCGCTCCTGCTCGGCGATGTGGTGCAGGTTTGAGACGTGCCAGACCTTGTTCGCCTGGGCCGTCAGCGCCTCGATCAGCCGCGGATGAGCGTGGCCGAGCGCGGTCACGGCGATGCCACTCGAGAAGTCGAGATAGCGCTCGCCCGCCTCGGTAAAGAGAAAGGCGCCTTTGCCCCGCGCGAAGGACAATCCGCTGCGGGCATAGGTCGGAAGGAGGGCCGACATTAAACTTGCGTATCCCTGAAACAAAATTGCCGCCGACCGGCGGCAGCAAGGAAAGTCAGAGTGTTAGGTCTGGTCTTGGGTGGTGTCAATCTGTGCACATGACCTGCTTATCCAAGGTTTCTCCACGTTTCCATCAACGCTCGCGTTTGTGTTCTCGCGAGAGAAGTGGCAGAATCCGCTTGTTCCGGTGGAAAACGGGGCACCCAAGCGTGGCGGACGCTTGTCGGCTTCTACCGGTTTTAGTAGGGTAATAACTGCTCGGCTACCAGATGTTGTAGGTGCTGTTGGCGCCTGAGCGGTCATTCTCAGCAGTAATTCCGAGTATTTCGAAAAATGCCGTCTTGCGGGACGGGTGGAATCTGAGTCCAAACGAGGAGGCCAACCATGGCTTGGACTGATGAAAGGGTGGAACTGCTGAAGAAGCTCTGGGCAGAGGGATTGAGCGCGAGCCAAATCGCGGGTCGCTTAGGCGGCGTGACCCGTAACGCGGTGATCGGCAAAGTCCATCGGCTGGGGCTTTCGGGGCGCGCGACCAGTTCGCGCTCCAGCGCGCCACGGCCACGGCGCAATCACGCGCCACGGCAAAATCGAGCGCCGTCGCTGACTTTCGGCACGCGGGGCAATGTGGCGCTCAAGCCGTCTTACGAGGCGGAATACGATCCGGCGCCCGCGCCGGTCGCAGAACTCGTCATCCCGCTGCATGAGCGGGCGACTATCCTCACGCTGAAGGAGTCGATGTGCCGCTGGCCCATCGGCGATCCCACGGAAGAGGAGTTCCACTTCTGCGGGCGCAAAAAGGACGGCACGGTGCCTTACTGCGAGCATCACGCCCGCATGGCGTACCAGCCGGTTCAGGCGCGGCGGCGCGAGAAGCGCTTTGCCTCAGGCTAAGATCGACTTATCGGGATAGCGAAAGAGGCGCCGCGAAAATCGGCGCCTCTTTACTTTTCAGGGCAGGCAAAAACTTCAGGCCGTCTCTTCGAGCTTGTCGGAGAAGGCGTAGCCGGCACCACGCACGGTGCGCACCGGATCGCGCTCGTTGCCGCGCATCATGGCCTTGCGCAGACGGCCGATATGCACATCGACCGTGCGCTCATCCACATAGACGTTACGGCCCCACACGCCGTCGAGCAGCTGCGCCCGGCTGAACACGCGGCCGGGGCTCTGCATCAGGAACTCCAGGAGGCGGAATTCAGTCGGTCCGAGATGGACCTGACGGCCGTTGCGGGTCACGCGATGGGACTCCCGGTCGAGCTCGATATCGCCCACGGTCAGCACCGAGGCAATGCGCTCGGGGTTGGTCCGCCGCAAAATGGCGCGCACCCGCGCCATCAACTCCGGCAGCGAGAACGGCTTGACCACATAGTCGTCGGCGCCGGTGGTGAGGCCCCGGATGCGATCGTTTTCCTCGCTGCGCGCCGTAAGCAGAATGATGGGAATGGTGCGGGAGTCCTTGCCGGTGCGTAAGCGACGGCAAAGCTCGAGCCCCGAGAGGCCCGGCAGCATCCAGTCGAGCACGATGAGATCGGGCGAATTCTCGGCGATGGCCACCTCCGCCTCGTCGCCGCGATGGACGACGTCGACGGCGTAGCCTTCGGCCTCGAGATTGTAGCGGAGAAGGAGGGCCAGCGGCTCCTCATCCTCGACAACCAGAACCTTGGCTCCCGCGCCCATGGCGTTTGTCTGTAACATCCGTCTAGACCGCCGATCGCTTCAGTGAGACCGGCGTCGAGCTCGTCGTATCGCCCTTCGGCCGCTGATCCGTGATGGCCCGGCCATGCACCAGATAATAGACCGTCTCGGCAATGTTCGTCGCGTGGTCGCCCACACGCTCGATGTTCTTGGCGCCGAACAGGAGATGCGTGCAAAGCCCGATATTCCTCGGATCCTCCATCATGTAGGTGAGGAGCTCGCGAAACAGCGAGTTGTACATCGCATCGATCTCTTCATCCTTGTACCAGACGCCAAGCGCCCGGTCGGCATCGCGCTCGATGAAGGCGTCGAGCACGTCCTTCAGTTGGCCGAGCGCCAGTTCGCCCATGTGCTTCAGACCGAGCATGAGTTGCTTGGGCTGCTGCTCCGTGACCACGGCGACGGCGCGTTTGGCGATGTTCTTGCCGAGGTCGCCGATGCGCTCCAGATCGGCGGAGATGCGCAACGCGGCCATGATCTGGCGGAGGTCGTAGGCCATGGGCTGCCGCCGGGCGATCATCAGAACGGCCTGCTCCTCGATCTCGCGTTGGAGCTCGTCGATCTCCTCGTCCTCATTGATGGTCGCGGCCGCAAGATCGGGGTCGCGCCGCTCCAAGGCCTCGAAGGATTGGCCGAGCACCTTCTCCGCAAGACCGCCCATCTTGGCGATCTTGTTGTTGAGGAGCGCGAGCTCCTCTTCGTAGGATCTGACGATATGTTCGTGCTGCTGTTCCATGGGGGGAACTCCTAGTGAGCCGGCATCAACCGAAGCGGCCGGTGACGTAATCCTGCGTCCGCTGGTCGGTCGGATTGGTGAAGATTCTGGTGGTCTCATCTACCTCGACCAGCTTGCCGAGATGGAAGAAGGCCGTGCGTTGGGAGACGCGGGCTGCTTGCTGCATCGAGTGCGTGACAATGACCATGCAGAGGCTTTCCTTCAGCTCATCCATCAGGGTCTCGATCTTGGCGGTGGCGATTGGGTCCAGCGCCGAGCAGGGCTCGTCCATGAGCAGGACCTCGGGGTTCACCGAGATGGCGCGCGCGATGCAAAGCCGTTGCTGCTGACCGCCGGAGAGGCCCGTGCCGGGTTCTTGGAGCCGGTCCTTGACCTCCTCGAACAGCCCGGCCTTGGTGAGGCTGTGGACCACGATTTCCTCGAGATCGGTCTTGCTCGTAGCAAGGCCATGAATGCGCGGCCCGTAGGCCACGTTCTCAAAAATCGATTTAGGGAACGGGTTCGGCTTCTGGAAGACCATGCCCACCCGGGCGCGAAGCTGCACCGGGTCAACGTTCGGGGCATAGATATCATCGCCGTCGAGACGGATATCGCCGGTGATGCGAACTCCCTCGATTACGTCGTTCATGCGGTCGAGACAGCGCAAGAAAGTGGACTTGCCGCACCCTGACGGTCCGATCAGAGCCGTGACAGACTTGTCGAAGATCTCGAGCGACACGTCAAACAGCGCCTGCGCGTCGCCGTACCACAGGTTGACGCTTTTGGCGTTCATTTTGAGCTCGGGCTGCTCCACGGGCAGTTGGCCCTCCTTCTTAGCGGGCACCGCGGGCGCCTCTACGCGGATGGCCGGTCGCGCTTCCACCTTAGCCTCCATAACGAATTCCCTTTCTACCACTTGCGCTGGAAGATCTGCCTTAAGGCGATCGCCACCATGTTCATGATTACAAGAAAGCCCAGCAGGACCAGGATTGCCGCCGAAGTACGCGAGACGAAGCCGCGCTCAGGACTGTCGGCCCAGGCGAAAATTTGAGTCGGCAGCGCGGTCGCGGGTTCGAGAAGGCCCATATTCTCGATGCTCGGGATAAAGGCGTTCATGCCGATCAAAAGCAGCGGCGCCGTCTCGCCCAGGGCCTGCGCCATGCCGATGATGGTTCCGGTGAGAATGCCTGGAAGCGCGAGGGGAAGCACATGATGCAACATGACTTGGTGCTTCGAGGCGCCGACGCCAAGAGCCGCCTCGCGGATCGATGGCGGCACTGCTTTGAGCGCGGCCCGCGTGGTGATGATGATGGTCGGCAGGGTCATGAGGCTGAGCACCATACCGCCGACCAGCGGCGCCGAACGCGGCAGGCCGAAGAAGCCGAGAAACACGGCGAGGCCGAGCAGACCGAACACCACCGAGGGCACGGCGGCGAGATTGTTGATGTTGACCTCGATGAGGTCGGTGAAGCGGTTCTTCGGAGCAAACTCTTCGAGATAGACTGCCGCGGCGATCCCGATGGGAAAGCTCAGCAAAAAGCAGACCATCAGCGCATAGAAGGAGCCGGTGATGGCGCCGGCGAGGCCCGCCCGTTCCGGGAAGCGGCTATCCGCATTGAAGAACAGCTCCCAGTTGAACGGCGTGCGCACGAGGCCCTTTTCCTCCATCGCATCGAAGGCCTTGATTTGCTCCGGCGTGAAACGCGAGTTGAGCACCTTCGGCGTCTCGCCTTTGGCGAGCTCGGCGACGGGCGGCGACACCGGGAAAAGAACCGGTATCGTCTTGCCGATGATGCCGGGGTCGACGGCAACACGTTGGGCGATGGCGTCGGGTGCGTCGTCGGCGAGCAGGCCGAAGAGCGCCGTGTCGTACACGTCGGGCAGATAGGCCTGCAGACTATCGCGCGCCACGGCTTCGAACTCGCCGCTTGGCGGAGGACCAGCTTCGATCCTCGCAGGGTCGACATAGACGTCGAGCTCGAGGCTGGTGCGTCCGCCGTCCTCGACCACCACTCCACGGTTCTGCAAGCGCTCGAAATAGCGGACCTGGCTCCAGGTCAGTGCGTCCACCTCCTTGGGGATCACGCCCTTGTGGAGCTGATCGAACGGGTCGGAGACGGCAATCGGCAAGGTGATGGTCTTGCCTATGGATTCTGGGTGGCTAACGACATAGTCGCGCAGGATGTAAGCGGCATCCGAGGTCAGGATGTTGCCGACGCTCCGCTCTTGATCCTCAGGAATGTCGGGAATGGCCTTGTTGAGTGCCTCGCGGATCAACACACGATATTTGCCCTTGGACGGGTCCTCAGCATCGACTTGAGATGGGTCCACGTAGATCGGCAGCTCGACCTTGGTCTGAAGAAAGGCGGGGTATCCCGTGGAGACAAGCGAGGTGAGCAAGACGCCAAGGAGACCGACGGCAACAGCGATGGCGATGATGCCATAGGCCTGGAGCCGCCTGTCGGCCGCGTAGCGGCGCCGCACGCGCCGCCGCGCCTGGTCCGAGTTCCAGTCGAGCGTTGCCGTGGGAGCTATGGCTTGTGCGTCACTCATATTGCTCTCTGTATTTGCGTACGATGCGAAGGGCGATGATGTTTAAGACCAGGGTGGCGAGGAACAGCACGAGGCCGAGGGCGAACGCCGCGAGCGTCTTCGGATTGTCGAACTCGGTGTCGCCAATCAGCAGGGTCACGATCTGCACGGTGACCGTGGTGACCGGCTCGAGCGGATTCATGGTCAGGTTTGCGA
This sequence comes from Methyloceanibacter sp., assembly GCF_051306395.1. Classification (GTDB taxonomy): domain Bacteria; phylum Pseudomonadota; class Alphaproteobacteria; order Rhizobiales; family Methyloligellaceae; genus Methyloceanibacter. Next base: position 12,253 of record NZ_JBPPND010000071.1, on the reverse strand, counting down.
TGATGCCGGCTGCCATGACCACGATCATGGTCTCGCCGATGGCGCGGCTCACGGCGAGGAGGACACCGCCCATGATCCCCGGAAGCGCCGCCGGCAGAAGCACCTTAGTGATGGTCTCGCCCTTGGTGGCTCCCATGGCGTAGGACCCGTCGCGCATGGCGCGCGGAACCGCGGCTATGGCATCGTCCGACAGAGACGAGATGAAGGGAATGATCATGATGCCCATCACCCCCCCGGCGGCGAGCGCACTGTTGGGCGCGATCGGCACGCCGATCATCTCGCCGAACTCCCGCATGGCCGGCGCCACGGTGAGGACAGCGAAGAAGCCGTAGACAACCGTCGGAATGCCCGCGAGCAGCTCCAGAACCGGCTTGATCACGGCGCGAACTTTGGGATTGGCGTACTCGGTGAGGTAGATGGCCGAGTAGAGGCCGATTGGGGTCGCCACCAGCATTGCGATGAGCGCGATGAGCAGGGTGCCGGCGAAGACGGGAATGGCGCCGAACGCGCCGCCGGCCGTCACTTGGCCTTCGCGGATGGGGATCTGCGGCTCCCAGTTCAGCCCGAAGAAGAACTCGAAGGGGTTCACCCGATCGAAGAAGCGCAAGGCTTCAATCAACAGCGACAGGACGATGCCAAGAGTCGTAAGAATGGCGATGAGCGAGCAGGCAATCATCAACCCGCTCAGAATGCGCTCGGCGCCATGGCGGGCCCGGAACTCCGGAGAAAGACGGCGGCTGGCAAAGACAAGTCCGAGAAGGGCGACGCTCAAAGCCGCGCCCACCATGGCCCAGCGGGCGATGGCCTGCCAGCGCTGATAGCGCTCTGCCGCCTCTTGAACCATAACGCTCGGCACGCTGAACATATTGCCGGCCGCGACCGACTTGATCTCGCTCAGGAGCAGGCTGATGCGGCCCTGTTCCATGCCGTCGGTGGTGCCGGGCGGCAGGCTCCACAGCAAGAGGCTGTCGATGATCGTTCCCTGGAACAGTAGCCAGATAAGGACCAGAAGAATCGAGGGGATGCCGACCCAGGCCGCGACGAAAGCGCCGTGATACGTCGGCCGAGAGTGAAGCTCGTGTTCGCGGCCCTGAACCAGAGCGACTGAACGGCGGCGGGCGAACACATAGCTCACCGCGGCCAGAACGATGAGCACGAGCAAAAGGTAACCGATCATCTCCGCCCCAATCCCCTAGCTGCGCCCGTCAGCCGGCGCGGCCAATTCTTCCTCACGATCGTCGGCGTGGCCGCCGCACTAAGCGGCCACGCCTTCGATCTAACTCGTGCGAAGTTGAGAACGACTCCGCCCCTTAAGAGGTCGGCGCAGCCATCTTCTTGCCCTCGGTCGCGCGGTCTTGCATTTCCTTCAGCTTGTCCTCGGGAAGCACGACCAGACCACGCTCATGCAGGTAGCCGTCCTCGCCCATAGCGTCGTCGCTAACATACTCGGCGATGAACTCGTTCAGGCCGCCGATGACCTTGCGGTGCGGGTTCTTGATGTAGACGAACAACGGCCGGGACAGACCGTAGCTGCCGTCACCAATGGTGTCGAAGCCCGGATTCACGCCACCGATCTTCACGCCCTGAAGCTTGTCCTTGTTCTCGTAGAGGAACGAGTAGCCGAAGATGCCGACAGCATTGGGATCGGCCTCGATGCGCTGCACGATGAGATTGTCGTTCTCGCCGGCCTCGATGAAGGGGCCGTCCTGACGCATGGGCGTGCACTTCTCTTTGACCTGGTCCTTGTTCTTTTTGAAGTACTCGAGCTCCTCGCAGCCCTCGTGCATGGCCAGTTCGACAAACGCGTCACGCGTGCCGGAGGTGGGCGGCGGGCCATATGCCGTGATTGCGATGTCGGGCAGGGAGCTGTCGACATCGCTCCACTTCTTGTTGGGGTTCTTCACCAGCTTGTCGCCATCCGGAACCTCGGCCGCGAGCGCCAGGAAGATCTGCTCCTTGGTCAGGTCCATCGGCTTGCCCTTTTTGGACTGCGCGATGGACAGACCGTCATAGCCGATCAGGACCTCGGTGACGTCATCGACGCCGTTCTCGGTGCAGAGTTCGAACTCGGACTTCTTCATGGCGCGAGAGGCGCCAGTAATGTCGGGGTTGCCTTCGCCGATACCCTGGCAGAAGATTTTCATACCGCCGCCAGTGCCGGTAGATTCGACCACGGGGGCCTTCTTGCCCGTCTTCTTCCCGAACTCTTCAGCCACGGCCTGGGTGTAGGGGAAAACCGTCGAGGACCCGACGATCTTGATCTGGTCACGGGCCAGCGCCGGGCCGGCCGTGCAAATAGCGGCGACGGCGAGCGTCGACGCTGCAATACTGAGCTTGTTCACTTTGCTCTCCCTTGAGGAATTGGATGTGAGCCTCCGCCAGCGCGAGTAACGCCGCCAGCTCGCGGGCACGCTAGTCCCCAGGCATCATTGTTTTATGACAGCGATGATTCGACTTTATGACAGTTTATGTGACTGTTATGCATAGGTATTTGTTGGAAATCCCTGTGGAAAACAGGACCTTCTGGAGCGAACCGAGTCGGGTTGACCCGATTGTCGATATGTCTATATTTCTGGAAATATCGATACAATCTCCGCCGCTCCGCGCGACCTTCCCAACGTCCTTGAGTCCGCGCTGGCTATGCCGGATCACCGTTTGCTAAGGACGCCGCGCTGGCCCTCACACCCGCCCCGCTTGCTCCTGCTGTACGGGTCTCTGCGCCAACGCTCCTACAGCCGCTTTCTCACTTTTGAGGCGGCCCGGCTTCTCGAAGCGTTCGGGGCCGAGGTCAAGATCTTCAACCCCTCGGGATTGCCGCTCCCGGACGATGCGCCGGAGACACACCCCAAGGTTCAAGAACTGCGCGAGTTGTCCGCCTGGTCCGAAGGGCATGTCTGGTGCAGCCCGGAGCGTCACGGGTCGATGACCGGCATCATGAAGGCGCAGATCGATTGGATTCCGCTCACGCTCGGCTCGGTCAGGCCAACTCAGGGGAAGACCCTCGCCGTGATGCAGGTTAGCGGCGGCTCTCAGTCGTTCAATGCTATCAACCAGCTTCGCGTGCTCGGCCGATGGATGCGGATGATCACCATTCCCAATCAGTCGTCGGTGGCCAAGGCCTATGAACAGTTCGATGAGGCGGGCCGGATGAAGCCCTCGGCCTTTTACGATCGCGTCGTGGATGTGATGGAGGAGTTGATGAAGTTCACGCTGTTGACGCGCGGCATCTCGGACTACCTCACGGACCGCTATAGCGAGCGCAAAGACGCGACCGAGAAGGAAGCCATCAGCGTCGATCTCGACGCGATCTAGCTGGCCGCTCGTCAGCCGGCGTGGGCCTCGTTCAGCATTACCGTGAAGGTGGAGCCTTTGCCGGGCTTGGAGGCGACGGCGAGCTCGCCGCGATGGCGGTTCAAGATGTGCTTGACGATGGCGAGGCCGAGACCGGTGCCGCCCTTCTCGCGGCTGGAATCCACGTCCACACGATAGAACCGCTCGGTGAGCCGCGGCAGATGTTCGGCCGCGATTCCGGGACCGTCGTCCACGACCGAGATGGCATAGCGGCCGCGGGTCTGGCGGCCGAGCGAGGGAATGTGCTTGGCTTCAATGCGGACATGGCCGCCGGAATTGCCGTATTTCAGCGCGTTCTGCACCAAGTTCTGGAGGACTTGGAGGAGCTCGTCGCGGTCCCCGCGCACGATCGCCGCCTTGGGGAAGCGCTCAACCTCCAGCGTCATACCGCTGTCGGTCGCGATCCGCTCCAGAGTGTCGCGCGCATGTCCGAGGACGTCGTTGAGGTCGACGAGATTACTCGGCGGCACGTGGGCATTCATCTCGACCCGGCTCAGGGACAGCAGCGCATCGATCAGACGGGTCATGCGCGAGGCCTGCTCCGCCATGATGGGCAAGAATCGTTCGCGTGCCCCGGGGTCTTCCTTGGCCGTGCCTTGCAGCGTCTCGATGAAGCCGCGCAGCGATGACAGCGGCGTGCGGAGCTCATGGCTGGCATTGGCGATGAAGTCCGCCCGCATCTGATTGATGCGCTCGCCCTCGGTAAGATCGCGCAGGAGCACGAGAATATTGCCGTCGCGCTCGGACCCCCGCGTGAGCGGCGCCACGGTCACCTCCATGCGACGGCCGACCGGAACGCGCTCGGCATAGATGACGGTCACGGAGCGCCTGCTCTTCGGGGCGGCGCTGACGGCGTCGAGGAACTCCGGCGTGCGGATCACCGAGGAGATGTGGCTGCCTTCGCGCAGGGAGGCGAAGAGGCCCCGGGCCGGCGCATTGCAGGAGAGCACCTGGCCGGTGCGATTGAGCAGAATGACGGGATCGGGCAGCGCCTCGGCCATGACATGCATGGCGGAGCGCGAGCGGCCCGAGACCGGGGACGGCCTGAGTTCCGCTTCGAGCAGGGGATCCACGTCCTGGCGCGGAAGCAGCGCGACGGAGGCCACGAAGCTCGCGAACGCGATCAAAGCCAGCCCTACCGAGAGGTCGCCCAAGGCCACCAGCGCGGCCATGATCACGGCCACGATCACGACCTGCCACAGCGACGACCAAAGCCGTGCGGCAAGCTCGCGTAGCCCGCGCCTAACCGCGTGGAGGGCGCGCCAGAGAAGACCAGGCGGCAACGCGGGCGCGCTGTGATCTACCTGGTTTGTCAAAGCCTTCTCCCTAACTTTGCTACGAATCGCCGCGTCGGCGGCACGGCCCTATTTGCGCTTGGAGCATCACGTTTTTGCGACACTCTACTGCCGGCCCATGCGACATCTTCATGAAGAGCCCACATGGACTGTCATGAAGACTGCTATATTTTGGCACTGCTCAAACGTCGATCGGCAGATTACCCAATCGCCGTCACCTTCAAAGGGATCATATATGGGGCGTCAATCACTGCATGTCGCGCTTCTAGCCGTTTTTGCCATGCCGGTCGTTTCGGCCCACGCTGCCGATATCCATCGCTGCCCAGCGACCAGCACCCAGACCATTCCAGCGCCGGGCGATCCGGGAATTGTCCTGGCCGACGGGCTGGAACTCGTCGCCGTCCAGGTCACGGGCCCGTTTCGAGCGCCGTGGTCATTCGGCTTTCTACCGGATGGATCGTTTCTTGTAACGGAGCGGTCGGGTCATCTTCAGCATGCCCGGCCCGGCGCCGACCACAAAGAGGTGTCCGGCATTCCGCCCGTGCTCTACGAGCTCCACGGCGGCCTCCTCGATGTGGCGATCGATCCTGAGTTCTCCACCAACGGCCTTATCTATTTTTCTTATCTGCAAGGCAGCACCGAGGCATCGACCATGAGGGTGATGCGCGCCCGCTACGACGAGAAAGCCGAGACGCTGGCCGACCAACGGGTCATCTTCGAGAGCACGCCCGGCAATAAGACCGACCAGATCGGCGGCCGCATCGCGCTTTCCGGCGACGGCTATCTGTTCCTCACCCTCGGCGACCTGTGGCAGCCGGAGCGCGCTCAAAACCTGGCAGATCACAGGGGGTCGGTCATTCGCATCAGAACCGACGGCTCGGTGCCGGACGACAATCCGTTCATCGATATGCCGGGCGCACTTGCGGAGATGTGGAGCTACGGCCATCGCAATCCGCAAGGACTCGCAATCGACCGCACAACCGGAGCGGTGTGGGAGACCGAGCATGGACCGCAAGGCGGCGACGAGCTCAATCTCGTGCTGCGCGGCCGGAACTACGGCTGGCCTCTTGCCACCTACGGCACCGACTACATGGGCAAGTCCATCGCGGTGAGCAGCCAGTATACCGGCACTGAGCAGCCCATCCACTTCTGGGTCCCGACCTCGATCGCGCCAAGCGGACTTGCGGTGGCGACGGAAGGCTCGCAGACGACGGTGTGGATGGGGACGCTGGGCACCCAGATGGTCGTCAAGCTGACGCTTGAGCACAACTGCGTCGTCGGCGAAAAATATTACTTGAAGAACCAGCTCGGCCGCGTGCGGGACATGCGTGTCGACGCCGCTGGGAACGTCTATGCCCTTGCGGAGGGCGGCGCCATCTATCGCCTGAAACCCTCGATCGAGGCGGCGTCCCCCAGCAAGCAAGCCCTTTAGCGCGAGCGACCCTCGCGCGGGAGCGCACAAGTTTGAAAGCAAAGCAAAGATGGGGACTCGGCGGCTTGAATGGGCACTAAGCTTCATGCCGCCCTGCTGGCCAAAGGAGAGACTCGACCTCTAGCGCGTAAGACCCTTGGCGGCCAGCTCGTCGAGATAGCTCTGGAAGCGCGCGTCCTGGTTCTCGCCGAGGTCACGCAGATAATCCCAGACATAAAGCCCTGTGTCGTGGCCGTCGTCGAAGGCGATGCGTATCGCGTAATTTCCGACCGGCGTAAGCTGCGTGATGCGAACATTCTTTTTGCCCGGCACGGTCACGCGCTGCTCCGGGCTATGGCCTTGCACCTCCGCGCTCGGGCTCAAGACCCGCAGCATCTCCGCGGGCAGCGCAAAGCTCTCGCCATCATCGAAGCTCACTTGAAGCGTGCGCTTCTCGGCGTCGAGCTTGAGCTCCGTGGGCCACGCTTGCGTCATGTGCCTGCTCGCCGAGCGCTAGCCGAGGTCGATCTCGCCCTCGACCTCGTGGTCGAGCGGTGCGCCTTCGGCTGTGAGCACCATCTTCACTTTGAGCTTGCCCTTGCCGCCGAGCCCCTCCTCGCGGACCACGCGTTCAATGGCCTGCTGTGAGGTTACGCCGACCTCCTTCAGAAACTTCCGCATCGACATATTGAAGCGATCCTCATCCATAGCGGCCTCCCTTTGACGTTCCATGCCGTGATATGACAAGCAAAAGACTATATATTAGAGACAATACCAGAGATAAAATCCCATGGCGGTTACCTCACAAGGCAAGGGCAGCGCCGGACAGAAAACGCGAGCCGGGACGATGAAGCGGAAAAACACGATCAAACGCCGGAGCGCGCCTGCCGCGGCGCTTGCGGACCCCCGCTACCACATCCGGGTGGTTAAGAGCGCCAAGGCCTATAGCCGCAACAAGGCGCAGGCGATCGAGGACGAAGACGCATAGATGAATATCCCCTCCGCCCGCCTAGTCGACCAGTTCGGCCGCGCCATCACCTATTTGCGTGTATCGGTCACCGATCGCTGCGACTTCCGCTGCACCTATTGTATGGCGGAGGACATGACCTTTGTGCCGCGGAAAGAGCTCCTCAGCCTGGAGGAGATCGACCGGCTCGCGAGCGCTTTCATCGCACGTGGCGTGCGCAAACTGCGGCTTACCGGCGGCGAGCCGCTGGTGCGACGGAACATCCTGTGGCTCATCGAGGCTCTGTCGCGCCATCTCGGAGACGGGCTCGACGAGCTGACGCTCACCACCAATGGCAGCCAGCTCTCTCGATACGCGGACGCGCTCGCGGGGCTCGGCATTAAGCGCATCAATGTTTCGCTGGACACACTCGATGAAGCCAAGTTCCGCGTGCTCACCCGCTGGGGTGATTTTAGCCAAGTGATGCGGGGCATCGACGCCGCCGCGCGCGCCGGACTGAAGATCAAGATCAATACCGTGGCGCTGCGGGACATGAACGAGGACGAGATCGAGGATCTCCTGCACTGGACGCACGGCCGGGGCTTCGACTTGACTCTGATCGAGACGATGCCCTTGGGGGAGATCGAGGCGGACCGCACGGATCAGTACCTGCCGCTATCGCTGGTGCGGGCACGGCTCTCCCAGCACTTCACGCTGGACGATATTCCCGACAAGACCGGAGGCCCGGCGCGCTATGTGCGCGTGGCAGAGACCGGCGGCCGGCTCGGCTTCATCACGCCGATGAGCCACAATTTCTGCGAGGCCTGCAACCGTGTCCGGGTCACATGCACCGGCACACTGTATATGTGCCTCGGCCAAGACGACGCCGCCGACCTGCGGACGCCGATGCGCGCGAGCGGTTCGGACACGCAGCTCCATGCCGCAATCGACGAGGCCATTACGCGCAAGCCCAAAGGCCACGATTTCGTCATCGACCGGGACTCGGCCCCCGCCCTTTCGCGCCATATGTCGGCCACGGGCGGCTAAGTTCGTTCACGGTTAAGATACTCCTCCGGCAACAAAAATGCTAAGATTCCCGGCCATTCCGGGAATTCGGAAGGCCCGGCCTCTGCCTGAGGGCGCGATCTCGACAGCGATCTCTCCGCCTATGGCGTTTCTTAACCTGCGGCACGGTAGTTTTAGCCCAGGGATCAGTGGCCTAGCCCGTTGTCGTTCACTGCGGTACTTTATGTTGCTCAAGGAATCGCTGAAAAAATATTGGCACTGGCTGGGGCTAGCGCTGTTGTCGGCGCTGATCGCCGTGACGGCGTTTCTCGCGCCGAGTCGGGTGAGTCACTTGGAGCTCGAGCGTGAAGCGCTCGTGGCCGAGGATCGGATTTTCACCCGCCTCCTCGAAGACCCGCAGATCGTTCTGAATGCGCTCACGGTCCCCGGAGCGGCACCGCAGCTCAGCGAGATATTCAAGGACGCCGGGTACGCCACCCGCATCCTGCGCTACGAGCTCTACGACGCCAAAGGGCGGCTCGTGTTCACCAGCGGCCAGGCCAGTCTCGAGCTCAACGACGTCGTCGACGTGACGCAGAACCCGGTTCAGGAAGGGGCGGTCGTCGGCCTTTACACCGGGCACACGGAAGACGGCCCGGCACATTTGGCGTTGCTTCGCCTGCCCATCGATCTCAACGCGAACGCGCGCGGGACGCTTTACGTCTATTTGGACCAGAGCGATCAGGCGAATGTCCTCTCGGGCTATTTCGGCCTCATCGCGCTAGTGAACCTCATTCTTCTGGGCATCGGTGTCGCCACGCCCGTCGCCTTCGCCTGGATGCGCAGCCAAGAGCGGCTACAGGCCCAAGAGCAGGTTCGCTATCTGCAGAGCCATGATGCGCTGACCGGGCTCGCCAACCGCAGGGCGTTCGCGGACAGCCTTGGCGAGGCCATAATCCGCATGAAGCGAGAGAACACGCACATCGCCGTGATCTGTCTCGACATCGACAAGTTCAAGGAAATCAACGACGCCTCCGACCACGGCGGTGGCGACCAAGTGCTGCGCGAGATGGGAAGCCGGATCAAGGCCACGCTACGAGGGCGCGACGTCATCGCACGGCTCGGCGCAGACGAGTTCGCCATCGCGCTCGTGGACATCACCAATCTCGGCGACGTGATGGCCTTTATGAACAGGCTGGTCACGGCGTTGCGGTTGCCATTCGACGTGAACGGCAAGGAGATCCTGCTGACGACCAGCGTGGGCATCGCCTTGGCTCCGGCCGACGGCGATACGGCCGCCACCGTGCTGCGCCACGCCACCATCGCCCTCTCCCGGGCCAAAGGCGACGGCGGCCAGCGCATGTGCTTCTTTGAGGAGAGCATGGACAAGGCGCTTCAGCGCCGGCGCACGGTCGAACACGAGCTTCGCCTGGCGCTCGGGCGCGAAGAGTTCCAGGTCGTCTACCAGCCGCAATTCAACCTCGCGAACGAGGCGCAATGCGGCTCCGAAGCGCTAATTCGCTGGCATCACCCCGTCCACGGCAAAATCGCGCCGGGTCACTTTATCTCGGTCGCCGAGGAGACCGGGCTGATCGTGCCGATCGGCGAATGGGTGCTGCGCCGGGCCTGCTTCGATGCGGTGACGTGGCCAGAACACCTGACCGTCGCGGTGAATCTGTCGCCGGCGCAGTTCCGCGACAGCGACATCGCCGAGACGGTCGCCGACATCCTCCATGAGACCGGGCTGCCCGCGCGGCGTCTGGAACTTGAGATCACCGAGAACCTCCTCATCAACGACACCGAGGAGGTGTTGAGCAAGTTGAACCGTTTGCGCGAGCTGGGCGTGAAGATCGCCATGGACGATTTCGGCACCGGCTATTCGAGCTTGAGCTATCTGGCGCGCTTCCCCTTCTCGAAGATCAAGATCGACCGCCAGTTCATTCGCAACATGACGCGCGACCCAGCGATGCGCGCCATCGTCAAGACCATCATCGCCCTCGGCAAATCGCTCGACGTGACCATCACGGCCGAAGGCGTGGAGACTCCGGAGCAAGCCCAAATGCTGCGGAAGTTCGGCTGCTCTCAGGTTCAGGGCTTTCTCTACGGTCATCCCGAAGCGGCCGAGAACCACGCCAAGCAGAAACCCGCTTCAGGCGGCAAGATCACGCCGATCCGCGGCCGGCGCTCTACCGCCGCGTAGGCCCCTCGCGAAAAAATCAACGTCCCGCGCCGAACGGGAACTCCGCCATGGGGGTGGCCCTCGTGCCACCAAGGAGACCCTTGAACTTCGGCTTCGCGGGCGCGCGCGCCCGAGACTGAGTGACCCGCGGCTGTGGCGCAGGCTTTGGTTTCGCTTGCGGCTCCACGACAACGGTGAGTGGCGGCTTGCGGAACGGGCGCGGGACGACATCCGGCATGAAGTCCGGCTCATCCGTCTCGATGCTGGCTACCGTGCTTAGTTCCACATCCTCTTCTATCACCGGCGCGGGCGCGTCTTCGACGAGGGCGGCTTCCGGGGCGACGACCGGCGCGGCGGACTCCGCCGGCAGCGCAGCCTCGACTGGCTCGGACAATGCCGCTTGCTCCATCAGCGGCGCTTCCTCGGCCACTGCGGCCTGTTCCGGGATGTCCGGCAAAGCGCCGGTAATCTCTTCGGTCTCCGGCACGGCCCACCCGGCTTCATCCATGTCTCCTTCGCCTTCCGCGACTGCGGCTTGGGGCAGCATGGCGGCTTGGACGAAAGGCGGAGGCGAAGATCGCACGATCACCTGGATGGCGACCGTGCCTTGAGCGGTGTCGTCGAGTGCGGGCAGCGTGATCATGACCGGTAAGACGAGCACCAGCACCGCGGCATGGGCCGCGCCAGCGCCAACGGCACAGACGGAGAGGCTAGGCTTGTCGATATGAATCACGGACGGTGGAGCGCAAAAAAATTTCGCCGAACGCTCAATACTCACGCCCGTTCTGAGTTAGCTGAGTCGGCCCCCGGCCCGCAACCCTCTAGTTTTCAATGACAATTTTCGGCGCTTGGCGCTCGGTGCCGGACACGCGCTCAAGCTCCGTCCAAGCCGTCGCGGCGATATGGCGATAAGCGCCCGCCACGGGGCTATCCGGATCGGTGGCCACCACGGGCTTGCCCTCGTCGGAGGTCTCGCGGATAGCCATGGTGAGCGGCACTTCGCCCAGGAAGGGTACGCCTAGCCTGCCCGCTTCCTGCTTGGCGCCGCCATGGCCGAAGATGTCGGACCGCTCGCCGCAATGGGGGCAGAGGAAGGTCGACATATTCTCGACGATGCCGAGCACTGGCACGTTGACCTTCTTGAACATGTTGAGGCCCTTGCGGGCGTCGATCAGCGCGAGATCCTGCGGCGTGGATACGATCACCGCGCCCGCGAGCGGCACTTGCTGGGCCATGGTGAGCTGGGCGTCGCCCGTGCCCGGCGGCATGTCTACGACCAGCACGTCGAGCTCGCCCCAGGCCACGTCCTTGAGCATCTGAGACAGGGCCGACATGACCATGGGCCCGCGCCAGATCATCGGCGTCTCCTCGTCCACGAGGAACCCCATGGACATCACCTTGAGACCATAGCTGCGCATGGGATCGAGCTTGTTGCCGGCGAGTTGCTGAGGCTGGCCGTGAATGCCCAGGAGCCGCGGCATTGAGGGACCGTAGATGTCGGCGTCGAGCACGCCGACTTTCAGGCCCTGATCCTTCAGCGCCAGGGCGAAATTGACCGCGGTGGTGGATTTGCCGACGCCGCCTTTGCCCGAGGCCACGGCGATGATGTGCTTCACGCCCGGCACGCCGCCGGGGCGGTGGCGCGCATCACGGGCCGCGCCCGGCGCAGTGACACCCGGGCCTTGCAGGGTATGACTTTGAGGGGCTTGCGGCGGAGGGCTCTGCGGCTGCGGCGCTTGCCGCGCGTGGCCATTGCCGCCGGCAACGGGACTCGCCGAGCCCGAAGGGCTGCCGCTGCCCGGTTCGCGGTCGGCGGTGAGCGTAACAGCGACACCCTCCACGCCCGGCAGCCCCTTCACGATGGTCTCGGCCGCTTGGCGCAACCCCTCGAGCTCGCGCGCCCGCGCCGGGTCCACGGAAATGGCGAAATAGACTTTGCCCTTGTGGATCACCACCTCGGAGACGAGGCCGAGTGAAACGATATCTTCGCTGAGATCGGGGCCCTTCACGCCCTTCAGGGCGGCCAGAATTTGGTCTTTGGTCAGTGTCTCGGTCATGGCCGGAAT
>NZ_JBPPND010000070.1:0-3616 GCF_051306395.1 Methyloceanibacter sp. | reverse complement strand
AGTTCGGCCGGGTCGGGTGCGGTTTGTGGCGGTTTATCGAGCGCCTGGCGCAGCAGGTCGGTGGCGCGGTGAACTGGATGGCTGCTGAACTGTGCAGCCAACGGCATGGTGGAACCGGTCATTTGGCAAAGCTCCCTCGCTGGCCCGTGCCGGTCTCGCCCGTACGGCCCACGCCCCCGATCCCCTTGTTACGATGCGCGCTCGTGCCCCTGAGTGCGCCGGCAAGTGAAATCCCGTCTGAAATCCCGTCAATGGGGCGCCGCGATCCTTTGCGTTTCTTCGGCGCTCCGGCGGATCAAATGCGCGAACCCCGGTCCGGGTTCCCGATCTTTTTTCGCTTATGCCGATTTAGTTTGTGAGTGGGGCGCGCGGGCGACACCAATGGGGCAAGGCTTGGGTTTTCCTGTGCTCCCGGCGGCATAGTGATGGGCCTCACAATAATGCGGGCGCTAGCGCGCCATCTGTCCCTCAAGGCAAGGGCATCCCCGCCCTGGCATTCTGTGAGGAGACTGAGACATGAAAACGAAATCTGTGATGCTTGGCGCCGCCATTGCCGCGCTTTCGCTTGCTGCAATGGTGCTTTCTCCGGCCAATGCGGAGACCGGCGATGCCGGCCACGCGGCAGCCATCGAGGCCTGCTCGGCGGTCAACCCGTTCCAACCGGTCGAGGCGCTCGGCGCCGTCGATGACGGAAGCGGGATCGGCTTCAGCCTGGTCTGGGTCGGCGACGCCAAGGACAGACTCTGGTTGTGCGATGCCGACGCCGAGGGCTCCGTCTATTCGTATTCGCTGATGACGGCCGATTTGTTGGAGGGCACCGGGCCCGAGCTGATCGGCCTCACGCCCGCCTCCAATGGCGGCTTCGAGGATGACCCACAAGCGGTGGCCGAGAAGGTCTGCGCGGCGTACCTGGAAGACGGCGGCACGGTGCTGTCGAGCCGGCCTGACGGTCTCGGCACCGATCCCGGCTATGCGATCTTCGTGGAAAACGAGGCCGCTGATCTCTATCTCTGCAACGCCACGGGCGACGCCATGGTGTGGGCGTTTGAGCCTATCGGCGAGCCGCTCAGCTTTGAGAACGGTACGGCGGCCAGCTAAATCCGTTTAGGTGTTGGTAGCGGGTGCGGGGGCTTCGGCTCTCGCGCCCGTTGCCATGCCGGTGCCCGCGAGCTCGTTCAGCATCCGCACATAAAGACGGTAGGCCAGTGCGTTGAGGCCTAGCCTTGCGGCGAGAGCCGCGGGCAGGACGAAGCGGGCATAGACGGAGAGCAGAGCGCGGGCCGGGTTGTCCGAGGCGGCACGGAGTTGTGCCAGAATGCGAGGCGCCAATGCATAGTAGCGGGCGATCAGGGCTGCGCCGCCCGGCTGCTTGGCCAGCACGTCGTCGCGGTAGCGGCGCAGCGTGCGCAACTCGAAACAATCGTCGTCGAGACCGAGCACGTCGCAGCAGGCCGTGGTGATGAAGCAGCCCTCGGGCGATGTGCATTCGTTGTTCTCTTGCTTCTCGGCCAAGGCGTCGCGGCGTTCGGCGGCCCAGTCGAGCGCCTGGCGCATGGTCACGCAGTCGATGTTGAAGCGACAGTCGTCGTCCTTGCCCGACAATTTCAGCACGAGCTCCATGGACTTCTCATCGCGCAAGAGGGGTGCGGTGGCGAGCGGCAGCACGATGCTCACCTGGTCGTCGTAAATGTCGGTGCAGTTCCCGCACAACGCGTCGACGACGACGACGGTCCCGTCCGCATTCTTGGCGATGAGGCGGTTCTCGGGCTTGACGAGGAACTCTTCAGGCAGCGAGCCCTCCGCGCTGCCTTGGACGAAGATCTTGGCGTCGAAATCCGTATTGACCTGGAACTCGAGCCCGAGATCGCAGGCCTTGGGGTCGATCGGGGAAAGGTCGCGCTGGCTCGCGCCGGCGCTGGTATCGCTCGCCTGCGCCGTCCACGGGCCGAACTTTTTGGACTCGTAGCATTCGGGCTCGGACGGCTCTTCGGAGTCTTCCTCCTCTTCGTCCTGCGCGAAGGCGCGCTGGCCCGAGCCAAGGAGCCGGGCGCCGGCGCAAGCAGCGAGGAGGAGGACAAGCGCGCGGCGGCGCGTGTGTTTCAGCATGAATCGACCTTATGGGGTTGCCGGGGAAATTTCGTGGCGGAGACTAGCAAACAGAAAGGCTTAGCGGGAGTGGCCAAGGCCCGCCGAGGAGGGGGTGCGCCGATTCGCAGCCTCTTTAGAATCTGCTAGCGTGGCCCACCTGATCCGGGGAGCTATCCTCGGGTGCGGCGGGTGGTGGAAATATGGCGGAGTTGACCAAGGGCAGGGCCGTTTGCGCCGCCCTGGCTCTCGTCCTGTTCGCCGCGGGGCTTTCGCCCCGTGCCCTGGCCCAGGGCGCCACCGACTATCCGATTCCCTCCAGCGCCAAGGAGGCCTACAGCCCCATCGGCGAGGGCTTCGAGGTTCCTATAGAGCCGCGCGCCCATTTGCGCGGACCAAAACCCTACGTCGATGATCGCGAAGAACAGCTCAAGGAGGTCAGGCGCCAACGCATGCCGAACGCGCCCGCCTTCTTTCGCGACTCGGAACTGCACGCCAACAGCCGGACGTATGAGTTCAGCGAAGACCAGTTCGGCTTCAACGCGCCGCAGGCGTTCACCACCGGCGGCTCGCTTGCGTATCAGTCAGGCTATCTCGCCGATGTCTTCCAACTCCGCGGCGTGCTCTACACGACGCAGCCTCTCTATGCGAATGCCTTTGCGGGCGAGACGGAGAATCTCTCGGCGGACGGCGATCAGGTTACGACGCTTGGCCAGATCAACGGACGGCTCAGCCTGGCAGGCCAGGAGATCACGGCGGGACGGCAGCTCGTGCGCACGCCCTACATCAATCCCTACGACATCAGGATGATCCCTTTGACCTTCGAGGGTGTCGTCCTCGCCCCCGAGCAACGGCGCTCGGGGCTCGACTACATGGCCTCCTATCTCACGCGCTACAAGCCGTGGGATCAGGGCGACTTCATCTCATTCAGCGAAGGGCTCGGCATCGCGGGGACCGACGATGGCGTCCTGATCACGGGGGCCAGCTACAGCGCCAACGGTTGGAATCTTGGCGCGTCCAACTATTGGATCAAGGATGGGCTCAACACCGCCTATGGCGAGATCGACTATCTCTTACCGTTCGGCAACGACGAGGATGGGCCGAGTGTCCGGGCCGGCGTCAACTTTCTCGATCAGCGGACAGTGGGCGCGGATCTGGTCGCGGGCGCGCCTTACGAGACCTATCAGACTTCGGCGCGGATCGTAACGAGCTATCGAGGCTTTGTGCTGACCGGCGCCGTATCAAAGACCGGCGACGAGGCGAATATTCAAAAGCCGTTCGGCTACAGCACATCGTACACGGCACTGGTTGTGACCAATTTTCATCAGGCCGATGTGCAGGCCTATTTGGTCAGGCTTTCTTACGATTTGGAGAGGCTCGGCTTCGAAGGGGTGAGGTTCGAGGCCGCATGGGGCAAGGGCAGCGGGACGCCGGATCTGGCCACCAACGGAGGCTTCGCCGACCAGGAGGAGCTCGATCTCCGCTTCGTCTACGAGCCCCATCGCGGCAAGCTCCAGGGGCTTCGCGTGGA
>NZ_JBPPND010000069.1:0-20685 GCF_051306395.1 Methyloceanibacter sp. | reverse complement strand
TTTCTGCAAAAGAAGCGCCGGAGGAGGAGGGGCGCTTCGGACTACTCTGCGATCACACGAGATCGAAGCGATCGGCGTTCATCACCTTGGTCCACGCCGCCACGAAGTCGTGCACCAACTTTTCCTTGGCGTCGTCCTGCGCATAGACCTCGGCCAGCGCCCGCAACTGCGAGTTCGAGCCGAATACGAGGTCGGCACGGGTGCCGGTCCACTTCACCGTACCACTTTCGCGGTCCACTCCCTCGAACACGTCCTCTTGGTCCGACACCGCTTTCCACGTCGTGCCCATGTCGAGCAAGTTGACGAAGAAGTCATTGGTGAGCGTCCCAAGGCTCCCGGTGAACACGCCGTGCTTCGAGCCGCCGGCGTTCGCACCGAGCACACGCAAGCCCCCAAGGAGCACCGTCATCTCCGGCGCGGTGAGCGTCAGGAGTTGCGCCTTGTCGATCAGCAGCTCTTCCTCCGAAACGGTGTATCTGCCTTTGATGTAGTTGCGGAACCCGTCCGCGATCGGCTCGAGAACGTCGAAGGACTCGACATCGGTCTGCTCCTGCGAGGCGTCTGTGCGGCCCGGCGCGAAGGGAACGGTTACCTTGTGGCCCGCGTTCTTCGCGGCCAGCTCGACGCCGGCACAACCGCCAAGCACGATCAGGTCGGCCAGCGACACTTTCTTGCCGCCTGACTGGGCATCGTTGAACGTCTTCTGAATGCCCTCGAGGATGCCGAGCACCTTGGCAAGCTGCTCAGGCTGGTTGACCTCCCAGTCCTTCTGGGGCGCCAGGCGAATGCGTGCGCCATTAGCGCCGCCGCGCTTGTCCGAACCACGGAACGTGGAGGCCGAAGCCCAGGCCGTCGAAACCAGCTCAGGAATAGACAGACCCGAGGCCAGGATCGTGGCCTTGAGATCAGCGATGTCCTTGTCGTCGATCAGTTCATGATCGACTGCGGGGAGCGGATCCTGCCAGATCAGATCCTCGGCCGGAACCTCGGGACCGAGGTAGCGGGACTTCGGACCCATGTCGCGGTGGGTCAGCTTGAACCAGGCCCGCGCGAAGGCATCGGCGAACTCTTCCGGGTTGGCATGGAAGTGGCGCGAGATCTTCTCGTACTCCGGGTCCATGCGCATCGCCATGTCGGCGGTCGACATCATGATCGGCCTGCGCTGTGACGGATCCTCCGCATCGGGCGCCATGTCCTCTTCTTTGAGGTTCTTCGGGCGCCACTGCCAGGCGCCTGCGGGACTTTGACCCAGCTCCCACTCGTAGCCGAAGAGAAGGTCGAAGTAGCCCATGTCCCACTTCGTCGGATGGGTGGTCCAGGCGCCTTCGAGGCCGCTGGTAATGGCATCCCGGCCCTTGCCGCTCTTCCAGGTCGACAGCCAGCCGAAGCCTTGAGCTTCCAAGGGCGCGGCTTCGGGCTCGGGACCGATTTGATCGACTGGACCGGCGCCATGAGTCTTGCCGAAGGTGTGGCCGCCTGCCGTCAGCGCCACGGTCTCGTAGTCGTTCATCGCCATGCGCGCGAACGTCTCGCGGATATCGTGGGCGGAGGCGAGCGGGTCGGGCTTTCCATCGGGCCCCTCGGGGTTCACGTAGATGAGCCCCATCTGCACGGAGGCAAGCGGGTCTTCCAGCTCGCGGTCGCCGGAATAGCGCGCGAGTTCGTGGTCGCTCGTGGCGAGCCACTCGTTCTCGCCGCCCCAGTAGATGTCCTCCTCCGGCTCCCAGATGTCCTCACGCCCGCCGGCGAAACCGAAAGTCGGGCCGCCCATCGACTCGATGGCGCAATTGCCCGCGAGGATCATGAGGTCGGCCCACGAGATCTTGTTTCCGTATTTCTGCTTGATCGGCCACAGCAGCCGGCGCGCCTTGTCGAGGTTGCCGTTATCCGGCCAACTGTTCAGCGGCGCGAAACGCTGGGTCCCGGAACCGCCGCCGCCGCGGCCATCGCCGGTGCGGTAGGTGCCCGCGCTGTGCCACGCCATGCGGATGAACAGCCCGCCATAGTGCCCGTAGTCGGCCGGCCACCAGTCTTGGCTCTCGGTCATCAGCGCGTAGAGGTCTTCTTTCAGCGCCTTCAGGTCGAGCGTCTTGAACGCTTCCGCGTAGTTGAAGCCCTCGCCCATGGGATCGGACTTGGCGGAGTTCTGGCTGAGAATCTTGAGGTTCAGTTGGTCCGGCCACCAATCGCGGTTGGACCGCATGCTCATGCTTGTAGCGCCGTGCGCCACGGGGCAACCGCCCGCTTTATCGACTTTCGCGTCCATAATTCTCTCTCCGATCGGAACTCTTCAGTGTTCTTGATTGCGCGCCTGGAGCGCGAGCATGCGTCTACCTTAGAATAAGTTCAAATCGTATTTGCCTATCGAATCGATAAGCAAAACTGATGCTGGAGCTGGGGGAGCCAGAAAGGGCCGAGGCTAGTCGCCGAGGAAGTCTTGGATCAGGCCGAGAGTGGCCTCAGGCTGTTCTTCCTGGGGCATGTGCCCGCAGCCCTCGATGATCTTGAGCTGCGCGTCCGGCAAGGTCCGCCTGAGCTTCAGCCCGACGTCGAGCGGCACGATGCGGTCGTGGTCGCACCAGGCGATCAGCGTCGGCGCCGCGATCGAGCTATAACGCTGGGAAAGCTCTTCGAGGCCCTCCGGTATGATCTGTCGCGCGCTATGGATGATGGCGTGCTTGCCCGCCGCGGTCCGCAAGGGGGCCGCGTACATCTCGACCTCCTCGTCGTCGATCTTGCTGTTGTCGAGATAGGCGATCCTGAGGGCGATGCGTGTTTGGACGGCCGGCGGCACCATGCGCACGCCCACATGCGACAGGAACGGTGTGTCGAGCATGCGGAAGAACACCGGGACGTCCTGGGGATAGGCGATCGTATCCAGCAGCACGAGTTTCGAGATGCGGCCCATAAGGCGCGGGTCCTCGTCGAGCGCCAGCACCAGCACGACGCCCCCCCCGTATGAATGCCCGACAAGCGTGAGATCGCGCAAATCGTTGTCGATGATGAGCTGCTTCAGGAGCTCCGCTTGGTCGAAGACGGAGTAACGCTCATCGAAGGGTTTGTCGGATTGGCCGAAGCCTTTGAGGTCGACGGCGATGACCCTGTGATCTTCAGCAAGCGCCGGCGCGATATTCCGCCACGTGTAGGTGCTGGCGCCGAACCCGTGGACCAGAAGGACAGGGGCGCCGCGGCCTTTCTCCTCGTAGAAGAGTTTGACGGGCGCCTCGGGCGGCCCGAGCCGCGCGAAGCCCGGACCTTCATCGGCGCTGTTGGCGGCGGAAGCGCCAAGGGCAAGCGCGCACAAGGTTGCGGCAGCCAGGCCAAGCACGCCCCTTGAGCTTCTTCCTGCCATCGCCGCCAAGTCCGTGGCCTTCATTCGGGCTGCCACTAGGCGCCCCAAATACGCAAACCGTGAGGCCACCGAATCGGGAACCTCGGACGTTAACCCTGCATCCTTTCTACCGTGCTTCGCCACGGGGCGGCAATTGGCCTTGAACGCAAGCGAGAGGTCCCAGGTTTCCCACAGCAACGCGCGCTTAGCCCGCTGCTTTCCGTTGACGCCCATGATATCCCATGCTATCCCATAAATGCCCGTTCGGTGAGTGGGGTGGGGGAAGCAGGCAGCGCTTCCTTTGAGGCCACGGGGGGATCCGCGCCGCTTCTTCCACCCATTTTTCCAAAGGCGGGCGCCTGCGCCGAAGCGCTGTTTGTCCAGTTCCAGTCAATTTCGTCGGCTTCGAGGCGCGTGAGGGGGAGATGGACCAGTTTGTCTCGACATTCACCAATAAGGTCGACACCAAGGGCCGCGTCTCCGTCCCTGCATCGTTTCGCACAGTCCTCGCCAAAGACGGGCTCGACGGCATCTACTGCTATCCGTCTCTTGACGCGCCCGCGCTCGACGCTGGCGGACAACTTCTCATCGATAAGATCAATCTTCTGGTCGAAGATCTCGCCCCTTACTCCGATGAGCGCGATCAACTCGCCACGGCGCTTTTCGGCACCAGCGAAGTTCTCTCCATCGATCAGGACGGCCGTACGATTCTGTCCGAGCGCCTGCGCGAGCACGCAGGGATCACCGGCCACATCACTTTTGTCGGCTTGGGCGAAAAATTTCAGCTTTGGGAGCCGAAGCGCTTCGAAACTCATCTCGCGGAGGCACGCAACAAAGTGCGCGACCTTCGCAAGCTACTCGGCGCGGGGCGTCGCGGAAGCGGCGGGCCAGAGGGAGCACGGGAATGATGGCGGGTCGCGGCAGCATGGCTGCCGCTGGCGGACTGACTCGCCACATTCCCGTGATGCTCTCCGAGGTCTTGGCGGCGCTTCAGCCTAAGGACGGCGACATCGTCGTCGACGGCACCTTCGGCGCCGGCGGCTACACGAAGGCCATTCTCGACACAGCCAATTGCAGGGTCATCGCCATCGACCGCGATGCCGAGGCCTTTGCGCTTGCCGGCGCAATGGCCGAGGATTTTCCCGGGCGGCTCATCGCCATGCTCGGCCGCTATAGCGAGATGGAAGCGCTTGCGGAGAGCGAAGGCTTCAAGGCGGTCGACGGCGTGGTGCTCGATCTTGGCGTCTCCTCCATGCAGCTCGATCAGGCCGAGCGCGGCTTCTCCTTCGCGCAGGACGGCCCTCTCGACATGCGCATGGGGAATGAGGGCCCGACCGCGGCCGATCTGGTCAATAGCCTCGCAGAATCCGAACTCGCGGATATCATTTACGTTTTCGGCGAGGAGCGCCGGTCGCGAGCGATTGCCAAGGCCATCGTCGCCAAGCGTGCCGAAGCGCCCATCACGCGCACGAGCGAGCTCGCCGACATCGTCATAGGCGTCCTCGGCCGCAAGCGGGACGAGCCCAAGCACCCGGCCACCAGGACCTTTCAGGCCTTTCGCCTCTATCTCAACGCCGAGCTGGAAGAGCTCGCCCACGGCCTTTGCGCCGCCGAACGGCTTCTCAAGGCGGGCGGGCGGCTCGTGGTCGTCACCTTCCATTCGCTCGAGGACCGCATCGCCAAGCGCTTCTTCGCCGGCCGCAGCGCCGCAGGCCCCAAAGGCTCCCGGCACTTGCCCGACGCCGGCGGCGAAGAATTTGCGCCAAGCTTTCAGCTTATTAACCGTCGTCCTTTAGAACCCAGTAACGATGAGATTCGGGGGAATCCGCGGGCCCGCTCGGCAAGGCTGAGAGCCGGAGAGCGTACGGAAGCGCCCGCCCAGCCGCTTGATCTCGCCGCGCTCGGGGTGCCAGCGGTGCGCGGTTAGAGTGTGTAGGCCGTGAGTAGGGGGAACGCGTCAGTTCAAGTCGCGCGTTGGTGTCATGTTGCGTTTCGTCAATATCTGTCTCGTTCTCGGCCTCGTGGCGTTGGCCTATGTCATCTATCAGGTGAAGTACGAGGCCCGCGCGCTCGATGAGCGCATCGTCGTTCTGCACAAGGAGATCGAGGAGGAGCGCGACGCGCTTGCCGTGGCGCGCGCCGAATGGAGCCTGCTCAACCGGCCCGAACGCATCGAACGGCTCGCCAAGAAATATCTCAAGCTCGCACCGGCGAATCCTCAGCAGCTTGTCATCCTCGATGAGGTGACCGAGCGCGACCTGGCGCGCGGTGGCGTGCCCGTTCTGCCCAGCAAGGCCGCCGCTCTTAAGGCCCAGGCCCAGTAGACGGGACCCGAACGATCTTGCGCCAGACCGACAAATCCGATCCGGCCGAAGCGCGCGCGCAGCGCGCCTACCATGCCCGCTGCCGGTATCGCTTCCGGCTGGCGTGTCTCGGCTTCGCGCTCGCTTTTGTTCTGATCGGCGGTCGGCTGGTGTCGCTCGGCTTTGCCGAAACGAAAGAGGCCGGCGGCGGGGTCTACGACATTTCGACCACTGTGCACCGCCCCGATATTTTTGACCGCAACGGCCGGCTGCTCGCCACCGACATCAGGGGCGCCACGCTCTATGCCGATCCAAAGCGTGTCATCGACCGCGATGAGCTCGCCGAGCAGGTCGCGAGTGTTCTCAGCGACGTTAATGCCGGCTCTCTACGCAAACGTCTCGCGGTGGGCGGTCGTTTCGTGCGCATCAAGCGGGAGCTGACGCCTAAGCAGCAGGCCGAAATTCACGAACTCGGCTTGCCGGGCCTCGGCTTCATCGAGGAATACCGCCGCGTCTATCCGGTCGGCGCCACGGCTAATCATGTTGTGGGGCTGGTCGACGTGGACAATCGCGGCCTCGCGGGCATCGAGAAGTTCGTCGACAACAACCCGCAGCTCACCATGATGAACGCGCCGACGGAATCCGGTGATGAGGCCGTGACGGTCTCGCTCGACATCGGTGTGCAACACGTACTGCGTGAAGAGCTGAAAAGCGCGATCGATACTTACAAGGCCAAGGCGGCGGCCGCCATCGTCATGGACGTCCATTCCGGCGAAATTGTCGGCCTCGCCTCGCTTCCCGATTACGACCCGAACCATCGCGAGCAGGCGCTCGACAAGGAGAAGATCAACCGCATCGGCTTCGGCGTCTACGAGATGGGTTCGGTGTTCAAGGTGTTTACCGTCGCCGGCGTGCTCGATCTCGGGCTGGCCAATCTCAATACGACCTACGACGCCTCGAGCCCGATCCGGTCTGGCGGCTTCTCCATTAGTGACTTTCACGGGAAGGGGCGGCCGCTCAGCGTGACGGAAGCCTTCATCTACTCATCCAATATCGCCATGGCCAAGATGGCCGTGCATATGGGCGTGCCACGCCACCGCGCCTTCCTGAAGAAGCTGGGCCTGCTGGACCCGGTCACCACCGAGCTCGGACCGAGCGCCGCGCCCATCGTGCCGAAGCACTGGCAGAAGCTGAACACCATGACCATCGCCTTCGGGCATGGGCTTTCGGTCACGCCGCTCCAGCTCGCCACCGCCACGCTGCCGCTGGTCAACGGCGGCATCGCGGTCAAGCCGACCTTCCTGCCGCGCTCGCGGGAGGAGGCCATGCAATCGTCCGAGCGTGTGCTGAAACCTGAGACGAGCGCCGCCCTTCTCAAGCTCATGCGCATGAACGTGGTGAAGGGCACAGGCAAGAAGGCCGACGCCGAGGGCTATCGTGTCGGCGGCAAGACCGGTACCGCTGAGAAGGTGGTCGGCGGCCGCTATTCCAGTTCGGCGCTGCTCAACAGCTTCCTCGCGGCCTTCCCCACAGACGACCCGCGATATGTCGTGCTCGTCATGCTGGACGAGCCCCAGCGTGTCGCCGTCACCAAAGGTTACGCTACGGCCGGCTGGAACGCCGCGCCCACTGTCGGCAAGATCGTAGCGCGGATCGGTCCGATCCTCGGCGTGCCGCCCAAGCTCGAGGACACGGCGTCCCGGTTTGACGCCAAGGTTTCCGCCTCCTATTAGAAGACTTGCCCCCTCAGGGGGCTTGGCCACGCCCTTGAAGTTGTCGAGGAATAACAGGCAGTTGCGGGCAATCGAACATGACTCTCGGTGAGCTGATCGGGCCGGAGGCGGAACTGCCCGCAAAGCTTGCCGCCATGCCGATCGCAGGACTTGCCGCGGACAGCCGGCAGGTGCAGCCCGGCTATCTGTTCGCCGCGCTTTCCGGCGTCAATACCGATGGGGCGCGGTTCATCGCCGATGCGGTGTCGCGCGGCGCCGCGGCCATCCTCGCGCCGGAAGGATCGCAGGCCGAGGCGGATGTTGCGCTCATCATCGATGCCGATCCGCGCCGGCGGCTCGCGCTGATCGCCGCGCGCTTCTTCGGTATGCAGCCCGAGACCGCGGTCGCCGTCACCGGCACCAACGGCAAGACATCTGTGGCTGCGTTCGTGCGGCAGCTTTGGGCAGGCGAGGGGTTTCGAGCCGCGAGCCTCGGCACGGTCGGCGTCGTCAGCCCACGCGGCGCGCAGACCTTGCGGCACACCACACCGGACCCCATCGAGCTCCACGCCATTCTTGCCGCTCTGGCGAAAGACGGCGTCACCCACTTGGCGCTCGAGGCCTCCAGCCATGGCTTGCAGCAGCGCCGGCTCGACGGCGTGATGTTGGAAGCGGGCGCTTTCACCAATATCTCGCGCGATCACTTGGACTATCACGCGACCTTCGAGGACTATTTCGCGCAGAAGCTAAGGCTGTTCTCCGAATTGTTGCCCAGGGGTGCGACCGCAGTGGTCGACATGGACAGCGAAGCGAGCGTGCGCGTCGCTGCCGAAGCGAAAGCGCGCGGGCTCGATGTCATCACCGTTGGCCGCGCCGGCGACACGTTGCGGCTCGTCTCGGACGAGGTCGACGGGTTCGCGCAAGCGCTCGGCATCGAGCATGATGGCAAACATAGCGAGGTGCGCTTGCCGCTGGTCGGCGGGTTCCAGGCTGCCAACGCCCTGGTCGCGGCGGGACTTGTCATGGCCACCGGCGCTTCCGCTGAAGACGTGCTGCCGCGCCTTGCGAGGTTGCAGGGTGCGCGGGGTCGGCTTGATCTTGCGGGGACCGCGCCGAGCGGCGCGCCGATCTTCATCGACTACGCCCATACGCCGGACGCGCTCGCCAAGGCGCTTCAAGCCTTGCGACCTTACGTCCAGAACCGGCTTCTCGTCGTGTTCGGCTGCGGCGGCGACCGCGACAAGGGCAAGCGGCCTGAGATGGGGGCGGCGGCCGTGGCCAAGTCTGATCTCGCCATCGTCACCGACGACAATCCGCGCAGCGAGGATCCGGCCCAAATCCGCCGCGAGATCCTCGCGGCCGCGCCGCGTGCGATGGAGATCGACGACCGAGGGCAAGCGATCGCCGAAGCGGTCGCCATGCTAAAGAAGGGCGATGTGCTGCTTGTGGCCGGCAAGGGGCACGAGACCGGCCAAACCGTCGGCACCACGGTTATTCCCTTCTCCGACCACGACGCGGTCGCCGCCGCGCTCACGCAAGAGGCGAAACTTGGCTGATCCGCTCTGGACCATAGGCGAGGTCACGGTGGCCACGGGCGGCCGGTGCCCGGGCGACCCCGCGGCACAGATCTCCGGCTTTTCCATCGACAGCCGCAGCCTCGCGCCCGGCGAAGGCTTCATCGCCATTCGAGGCGACAACCGCGACGGCCACGCCTTCGTGGCGCCGGCGCTTGAAGCGGGTGCCGCCTGCGCCGTCGTGGAAGAGGCCCTCTCACAAGGCGATGAGGAGCGTCTGGTCCGGGTCGTCGACACCTTCGATGCCCTGAACGATCTCGGCCGCGCGTCTCGCAATCGCGTGGCGCGTGCCGTGGTGATCGCGGTGACGGGAAGTGTCGGCAAGACCGGGACCAAGGAGGCGCTGCGGCTGGCGCTCGCGCCGTCGGGCTCCGTGCATGCCTCGTCCAAGTCCTACAACAACCACTGGGGCGTGCCGCTGACGCTCGCCAACATGCCGCGGGACGTCGCCTTCGGCGTGTTCGAGATCGGCATGAACCACGCGGGCGAGATCGATGCGCTTGCCAGGCTGGTGCGGCCCCAGATTGCAATCATCACCACGGTGGCGCCGGTCCATCTCGGCTTCTTCAACTCCGAGGAAGACATCGCCGACGCCAAGGCCGAAATCTTCCATGGGCTCGAGCCCGGTGGGACCGCGATCCTCAATCGCGACAACCCCCATTTTGAGCGGCTTGCCGCCCGCGCCCGCGCGCAAGGCGCCGAGATTGTCTCCTTCGGCGAGGACGAAAGGGCGGACGCGCGGCTGCTGGCGAGCGAGCTGGGCCCGGAGGGCTCCACGGTCACCGCCGGCATTCTGGGCGAGAGCATCACCTACCGGCTCGGCGCGCCGGGGCGCCATCTGGTTCAGAATACGCTCGCCGTGCTGGCGGCCGTGAAGCTGGCCGGCGCCGATCTCACCAAGGCGGCCGAGGCGCTGGGGGCGGTCGCCCCCCAAGCCGGCCGCGGCCAGCGTCTCGTGATCCAGACCAAAGCGGGCCCGGCGGGCATTATCGATGAGTCCTACAACGCCAACCCCGCCTCCATGCGTGCGGCGCTATCCACCCTCGGTCTCGCCACGCACAGCGCCTATAAACGGCGCGTGGCCGTCCTTGGCGACATGCTGGAGCTAGGGGACGAGGGGCCGAGGCTTCACCGGGAGCTTGCCGAAGCCGTTGACGCGGCCGGGGTAGATGTTGTCTTTGCCTGCGGCAAACTTATGGCCTCCTTATTCCAGGCGTTGCCACCTGGGCGGCAGGGTGGCTATGCCAAGACGTCCGAGGAGCTTGAGCCCAAGCTTCTCGAAGGGGTGCGGCCCGGTGACATCATTATGGTCAAGGGGTCTTTGGGCAGCCGGATGGCCCCGCTCGTCGAGGCGCTGAAGCGCCGGTTCGAGTCGGAAAGCATTTCGGCCTAGCGGCCGCTGGAGGAGGGGGTAAGGCGATGCTCTATTGGTTGGCCGAGCTGGCGCCGGACATCGCCGTCCTCAATATCTTCCGTTACATCACCTTCCGCACCGGCGGGGCCGTGCTCACGGCGCTTCTGTTCGTGTTTCTATTCGGCCCCCGCGTGATCCGCTCGCTTCGCGTGCGCCAAGGCAAGGGCCAGCCGATCCGCAAAGAGGGCCCGGAGCGCCATATCCTGCAGAAGCAGGGCACGCCCACCATGGGCGGCTTGATGATCCTCTCCGGTTTGACCGTCTCGGTCCTGCTCTGGGGCAATCTCTCCAACCCTTATGTCTGGGTCGTGCTGTTGCTGACGCTCGTTTATGGGGCGGTTGGCCTCTATGACGATTATCTCAAGGTGACGAGGCAATCGGCGGACGGCTTTCGCGGGCGGATCAAGATCGTCATCGAGACGGTCGCCGCGCTGATCGCCACCTACACCATCGCTTCTGTCGGGCACGAACCGTTCTCCACGTCTCTCGCCATTCCCTTCTTCAAGGGCTTCATGGTGCCGCTCGGCATGTGGATGTTCGTGATCTTCGGCACCTTCATCATTGTCGGCGCGGGCAACGCGGTGAACTTGACCGACGGCCTCGACGGCTTGGCCATCGTACCGGTGATGATCGCCGCCGCCACGTTCGGCTTCATCTGCTATGTGGTCGGCAACACGCTTTTCGCCGATTATCTTCAGATCCATTTCGTCATCGGAACCGGCGAGCTTGCCGTGGTCTGCGGCGCGCTCGTCGGCGCCGGGCTCGGCTTCCTATGGTTCAACGCGCCGCCTGCGCTCATCTTCATGGGCGACACCGGCTCGCTGGCGCTCGGCGGGGCGCTGGGCACCATCGCCGTCGCCACCAAGCACGAGCTGGTCTTGGCCATCGTCGGCGGTCTGTTCGTCCTGGAGGCCGTGTCGGTGATCGTCCAGGTCACCTCCTACAAGCTGTTCGGCAAGCGGGTGTTCCGCATGGCCCCGCTGCACCACCATTTCGAGCAGAAAGGTTGGCCGGAATCGACGGTGGTCATCCGTTTCTGGATTATCGCCGTGGTCCTAGCCCTTCTTGGTCTCGCCACCCTGAAATTGCGCTAAGTTTCAATCATCATGATTCCCGTGACGATCTTCGCAGGCTGCGACGTTGCGGTCGTGGGCCTCGGGCTGAGCGGCCTTGCGACCGCGCGGGCGCTTGAGCAGGGAGGGGCCAATGTCGTCGTTTGGGACGATAAGGAGGCTGCGCGTGAAGAGGTTGCCGCCGCCGGTCTGAGCCTGGCGGACCTCTCGCAGGCGGACTTCTCCAAGTTCGCGGCTTTGATCCTCGCCCCTGGAATCCCGCTCACCCATCCCGGGCCCCATTGGAGCGTCCTGAAAGCGCGCCATGCGGGGATCGAGGTGATCGGCGACGTGGAGCTGTTTTTCCGCGAGCGCGCCAAGAGCGGCGCCGGCAGCAAGGTCGTTGTCGTCACCGGCACCAACGGCAAGTCGACCACCTCCGCGCTCACCGCGCATCTTCTGAGCGCGGCGGGAAAGCGCGTCGCGCTCGGCGGCAATATCGGCAAGGCGGTGCTCGATCTTGAGCCCTTCGCGCCCGATCTCACACACGTCCTGGAGTTGTCGTCGTTTCAGATCGATCTGACGCCATCGCTTGAACCCGACGCCGCGGCGCTGCTTAATATCACTCCCGATCACCTCGACCGGCACGGCACGCTGGCCCTCTATGCGGCGATCAAGGCGCGCGTGTTCGCGCAGCTCGGCTCCGATGCCACTGCCGTGATCGGCGTGGACGACGAGCCGTGCCGGGCCATCGCCGAGACATTGCACGGACCTTTTGCCGTGAAGCGGATCGCCGTGGGGCAGCCCGTGCAGAACGGCGTCTGGGCCGCTGACGGCGTCATCGTCGAGATGGACGGCGGCCATGAGGTCGGCCGCGCGGAGCTTGACGGCATCGGGTCCTTGCGCGGCGCGCACAATTGGCAGAACGCGGCGGCCGCTTACGCGCTCGCCCGTTCGCAAGGGCTGGAGGGGCGCGAGATCCAGCAAGGCCTCGAGAGCTTCGCCGGCTTGGCCCATCGCATGGAGCAGGTGGCGCGCGTCGGCAGCGTGCTCTTCGTCAACGACTCCAAGGCGACCAACGCGGACGCCGCCGGCAAGGCGCTCGGCAGCTTCGACGACATCTATTGGATCGTCGGCGGTCGCGCCAAGGACGGCGGGCTTGCAGGGCTGGAGCCGTTCTACCCCAAGATCGCCCGTGCCTATCTCATCGGCGAAGCGGCGGAGGATTTCGCGCGGCAGCTTGGCGATGCGGTCCCTCACGTTGCTTGCGGCACGCTCGACCATGCCGTGGCGCAAGCCGCCGCCGACGCAAGTCTGTCGCAAGGCCCCGAGCCGGTTGTGCTATTGTCGCCCGCATGTGCCTCCTATGATCAGTTTGACAATTTCGCCAAGCGCGGCGACGCCTTCCGCGAACTTGTAATGCGTCTCGACGGGGCAACGAGCGTGACGCAACAGGGCAGAGCGGCATGAGACTTACGCGCGCCGACAAGAGTGTCCTCTCCGACTGGTGGTTCACCGTCGACCGCCTGATGTTTTTTGGCCTGCTGCTGCTGATGGGGGCGGGTCTCGTCCTGTCGCTGGCGGCAAGCCCGCCGATTGCCGAGCGATACGATCTTGAGGCGTTCTACTTCGTGCGCCGGCACGCGGCGCTGCTCCTGCCCGCGGTCGTCATCATGTTCGCCGCCTCCACGTTGACGCCCAAGCAGATAAGACGCACGAGCCTCGTCATCTTTTTGGTCGGCACCGCGTTGATGATCGGGATTCTGTTCTTCGGCGTCGAGGTGAAGGGCGCCAGGCGTTGGCTGCAAATCGGCTCTTTCTCTCTGCAGCCGTCGGAATTCGTAAAGCCGGCCTTCATCGTGCTCACCGCCTGGCTCTTCAATGAGAGTCAGAAGCGCAAAGACGTGCCGGGGCTTGAGCTCGCCATCCTGCTCTATGCGGTCTTCGCCCTTCTACTCATTCTCCAGCCCGACTTCGGCCAGACGCTGCTCATCAGCCTTGTCTGGGGCGCGCTGTTCTACATGGCCGGGATCAACATGATTTGGATCGCGGCGCTCGTGGCGCTCGGCGCCGCCGGCCTGGTCACGGCCTATTTCCTATTGCCGCACGTCGCCTCGCGCATCGATCGCTTTCTCGATCCCGCCTCCGGCGACACTTACCAGTCGGACCGCTCGCTCGACTCGTTCCTCAATGGCGGCTGGTTCGGGCGCGGTCCGGGCGAGGGGACTGTCAAAGACGTGCTCCCGGACTCGCACACCGACTTTATCTTTGCCGTGGCGGCCGAAGAGTATGGCTTGATCGCGTGCCTGATTTTGCTGACTCTGTTCGCCTTCATTGTGTTGCGTGGGCTTTCCAAGGCATCGCAAGAGTCAGACGGGTTCATCCGGCACGCGGTGGCGGGGCTCATCATGCTGTTCGGTCTGCAGACCTTGATCAACATGGCCGTGAATGTCGGCCTGCTCCCGGCCAAAGGCATGACCCTGCCGTTCATTTCTTATGGCGGTTCGTCGCTGCTGGCCATGGCGTTGACCATGGGTTTCGCGCTAGGGCTCACTCGGAAGCGGCCCATGGCGGGCCGGCTGAAGCATCCGGCGCGCGCCGAGCACGAGACGGACCACGCGGGGGCAAGGGGGCAGACGGCTTGACGCAGACGATATTACTCGCCGCGGGTGGAACGGGGGGACATCTCTTTCCGGCCACGGCTCTGGCTCAAGAACTGACGCGCCGCGGCTTCGCCGTGGAACTCGCCACGGACGAGCGCGCCGAGCAGTACGGCACCGACTTTCCCGCCCGCGCGGTCTATCGCGTCCCGTCTGCAACCTTCACGAGCCGCAAGCCGCTCGCCGTGATGAAGACGCTGGGCCGTTTGGGTAGCGGCTTCTTGCGGGCGCGGCGTCTCCTCGAAATGGTGCAGCCCCATGTCGTCGTCGGCTTCGGCGGCTACCCAACGCTCCCCCCCATCATGGCGGCGCGCTCGCTCGGCATTCCCACCGTGATCCATGAGCAGAACGCCGTCATGGGCCGCGCCAACCGTCTGCTGTCGCGCTTCGCCGACGCCATCGCGCTGTCTTTTTCGTCGACCAAGCATTTGCGGCGCAGTGCCGAGAAGCGCGCGCAGGTGACCGGCAATCCCGTGCGCGACGCGGTGCTGTCCTATCGCAACGTCGCTTATGTGCCGCCGGAGCCGGCCGGACGTCTGCTCGTGCTCATCTTCGGCGGGAGCCAAGGCGCGCATTTCTTCTCCGAAATGCTCCCGCCGGCCCTGGAACGGATGCCGTCGCCCTTGCGCTGGCGGCTCACCGTGGTGCAGCAGGTCCGCCCCGAGGACCTTGCCTCGGTGCGCGAAGCCTATAAGCAGGCGGACATCGCCGCCCATTTGGCCCCGTTCTTTCGCGATCTCCCCGAACGCATGGCCAACGCCCATCTGGTGATCTCCCGCGCCGGCGCTTCCACCGTGGCCGAACTGACCGCGATCGGCCGGCCTGCGCTTCTGGTGCCGCTGCCCCATGCCCTTGATAACGATCAGCTCGAAAACGCAATGCGACTGGAAGAAGGGGGCGGCGGCTGGTGCCTGCGCCAGGCGGACATTACGGTCGAGCGCTTGTCCGAGGAGCTTGAGCGCCTGTTCGGCGCGCCGGACATGCTCGCCAAGGCCGCGGCGAAGTCCAAGGCCATGGCCAATACCGACGCGGTGAAGAAACTCGCCGAACTCGTCGAGGAACTCGCAGGGCCTGAGGAGTAGGCGTCAGATGCATTTGCCACCGCCGGAAACGACAGGCCTGTTCCACATCGTGGGAATTGGCGGCATCGGCATGAGCGCCATCGCCGAGGTCATGCACACGCGCGGCTACCGCGTGCAAGGCAGCGACCTGAAAGAGAGCGCCAATCTGGCGCGCCTGCGCAATCACGGCATCACCTGCCTCATCGGCCACGATCCGGGGAATGTCGAGGGCGCCGCCTATCTCGTCATCTCGAGTGCGGTGAAGGCTGGCAATCCCGAGTTCGAGGCGGCCAAGGAGCGCGGCATCCCCGTCATTCGCCGCGCCGAGATGCTGGCCGAACTGATGCGCCCCTGCACCACGGTTTCGGTCACCGGCACCCACGGCAAGACCACGACCACCTCGATCATCGCCGACCTCCTGCAAGGCGGCGGGCTCGATCCCACGGTCATCACCGGCGGTATCATCAATGCGTGGGGCACCAATGCGCGGATCGGGCAGGGTGAATGGATGGTGGTCGAGGCCGACGAGTCCGACGGGACCTTCGTGAAGCTCCCCACCCAGATTGGCGTCGTCACCAATATCGACCCCGAGCACATGGACTTTTGGGAATCGGAGGAGGCGCTTTACGGCGCGTTCGAGCAATTCATCGATTCCATCCCCTTCTATGGGCTGGTCATCGCCTGCATCGATCATCCGGTGGTGCGCGCGCTCCTGGCCCAGCTTGGCGGAGCCGTCAACGGACGCCGCACGCTCACCTATGGCGTGGCGCGAGACGCCGACATCAAGCTTTCCAATATTCGCCCGGACCATAACACCATGACGTTCGACGCGGATCTGGGTCCTGCGGTTCGCGGCGGCGCGCGCAAGGTCACCGATCTCATGTTGCCGACGCTCGGCCACTACAACGCGCTCAATGCCCTTGGCGCGATCGCGGTCGCCACCGAGGCCGGCATCAGCGACGAGATGATCCGTTCCACGCTCGCCGCGTTCTCCGGTGTGAAGCGCCGCTTCACCCGCGCCGGCGAATGGCAGGGCGTCGCGGTCTATGACGACTACGCGCATCACCCGGTGGAGATCGCCGCCGTGCTGCGCGGCGCGCGCATGGCCGGCAACGGCCGCATCATCGCGGTAGTGCAGCCGCACCGCTATACGCGTCTGCAAGCGCTGTTCAACGAGTTCTCCGCCTGCCTTGACGACGCCGACGTCGTTGTGGTGACGCCGGTCTACTCGGCGGGCGAGGCGCCGATCCCCGGCATCGACCGCGATGAGCTAGCTTCCGGTCTGCGCCGCCACGGGCATCCCCATGTGCTGACTGTCGATGACGAGGATGGGTTGATCGAAACCGTCGCGACGATCGCCAAGGAGGGCGATCTCGTCGTCGGGCTTGGCGCCGGCACCATTACCGACTGGATCAACGCCCTGCCGGCCAGGCTCGAACAGCACGGGGGCGCGGCGTGAACGGCGCTAAACTGCTGGATAGCTTGACCCCGCGCCTGGCGGACCTGCGCGGACGGCTCGCGGCCGACGCGCCGCTCAAAGACTACACTTGGTTCCGCGTCGGCGGTCCGGCGGAGATCCTCTATTCGCCCGCCGACGAGGCGGACCTCGCTTATTTTCTCAAAAATCTTCCGGCGGACGTGCCCGTCACCAATATCGGCCTCGGCTCGAACCTGCTCGTTCGCGACGGCGGCATCGAGGGCATCGTCATCCGCCTGGGCCGCGGCTTTGGCGAGATCAAGGTGGAGGACGGCCACCGGCTGCGCGTCGGCACCGCAGTGCCCGATGTGAAGGTGGCACGCGCTGCGGCCGATGCCGGTATTGCCGGGCTCTCCTTCTATCGCGGCATTCCGGGCAGCGTCGGCGGGGCGCTGCGCATGAACGGCGGCGCCCACGGCAAGGAGACCTGCGAGGTGCTGGTCGAGGCCCGCGCCGTGGACCGCCAGGGCAACATCCATGTGCTCCCCGTGGCTGACTTCCACTACGGCTATCGCCATTGCGGCGCGCCCGACGACTACATCTTCACCGAGGCGTTGTTCCAAGGAGAGCCGGGCGATCCTGTGAAGATCCTCGCAGAGATGGACGGCATCGCCGCCTATCGCGAGGAGGTGCAGCCCATCAAGAGCCGCACCGGCGGCTCGACCTTCAAGAACCCACCCGGCAACAAGTCGTGGCAGCTCATCGACGCCGCCGGCTGCCGGGGTCTCGCGGTTGGAGATGCAAAAGTCTCCGAGCTTCACTGCAACTTCCTCATCAACGAGGGCAACGCCACCGCCGCCGACATCGAGACGCTCGGTGAGACCGTGCGCGCGCGCGTGAAGGAAACGAGCGGCATCGAACTCGAATGGGAGATCAAGCGCCTCGGCAAAGAGGCCTGACCGTCGGCGTGCTTTTCTGTCCGCGCCCCCGTGTCATTCCCCGCGAATACAGGTAATGCAGTAACCACCTTTGCAGGATGATTTGGCGTTCGGCACGAGCCGGGCGCGGGTTCCGCATGCCGACCAACCGACGGGGGCTGTTCCATGACTGACAAGCAAACGCACGTCGCGGTGCTGATGGGAGGGCTGTCATCCGAGCGCGAAGTCTCGCTGAACTCAGGCAAAGCCTGTGCCAAAGCGCTCGAAGGCGAGGGCTACAAGGTCACGAAGCTCGATGTGGGCCGCGACGTGGCCGCGCGCCTCGCCGAGATCGCGCCGGATGTCTGCTTCAACGCGTTGCATGGGCGCTGGGGGGAGGACGGCTGCATCCAGGGGCTGCTGGAGACGATGGGCATCCCCTATACCCATTCCGGCGTGCTCGCGTCCGCGCTTGCCATGCATAAGGAGCGCGCCAAAGCGGTCTTGCGGGAGGCGGACGTGCCTGTCGCCGTAAGCCGCGTCGTCAGCCGGGCCGAGGCCGCCAAGGGCCACGTCATCGCCCCTCCTTATGTCATCAAGCCGCCGGCGGAAGGCTCCTCCGTCGGCGTCTACATCGTCCGGGAGGACCAGGAGCACCCGCCGCAAGAGCTGAATTCCGCCGATTGGGCGCTCGGCGATGAGCTGATGGTGGAGCGCTTCATCCCCGGCCGGGAGCTCACCTGCGCCGTCATGGGCGAGGAGGCGCTGGGTGTGATCGAAATCCGCCCGGCGGATGGTCTGGCCTTCTACGATTACGAGTCGAAATACGCCCCGGGGGGCTCAATTCACGTGCTCCCGGCGCCGCTTAAACCAAATGTTTACCAATTGGTACAGAAGCTGTCCCTAGCGGCTCATAGGGCACTGGGCTGCCGTGGGGTCAGTCGTACGGACTTCCGATTCGACGACCGGCCAGAAGGTACGGGGGAACTGATCTGCCTTGAGATCAACACCCAACCAGGCATGACGTCCACGTCTCTGGTGCCCGAGCTCGCAGCCTATGGCGGCCGCTCGTTCGGAGAGCTGGTTCGCTGGATCGTGGAGGACGCGTCGTGCAATCGTTAGGCCCGTCAAAGGGTTACGCCAGAGGGAAGGGGTCGCAGAAGGCCCTGTTGGCGCGTGGCATCGCCGTGCCGCGCGAGCGCCGTCTGCCGGTCTTGTCCGGCACGCGGGCCCTCGTCACGCGCAGCCCCAAGGCCATCCGCCTCGGCCGAGCGCGCGACCGCATGCAGGGCAAATGGCTCCTGTTTTCCGTGCTTTTCCTCGGCAGTGCCGTCCTCTATGGCGCCATCATCGGCGGCCAAACCGGGCGCCTGTTCGACGCGGCGGTTACCGGCGTGGAGCGGCTTGTCGTCGCCGTCGGTTTCGGCGTGAAGCGGGTCACCGTGGACGGCCAGACGAACGTCACCGACAGCGCGATCACCACGGCGCTGGCCGCCGGCCCCGAGACCTTGATGTTGGCCTTCGACACCGACGCCGCCAAGGCGCGGCTGGAGGCGGTGCCGTGGATCCGGCACGCCCAAGTCATGCGCCTTCTGCCCTCGACCCTCCAAGTGATCATCGAGGAGCGGGAGCCTTATGCGGTCTGGCAGAATCAGGGAAAGACGTTTGTCGTCGACGAAGCCGGCGTGGTGCTCGCGCCTGCTCTGCCGCAAGCCTTTCCGCAGCTGCCGCTCGTGGTCGGCGAGGGCGCTAGCAAGCACGCTGCGGAACTCTACGCGACGCTCGAGCCCTATCACGATCTGAAGCGCAAGATGCTCGCGGCGCTGCGGGTCGGCGACCGGCGCTGGACGCTGAAGCTTCGCACCGGCGCCGAGATCATGCTGCCCGACGGCAATATCGAGATGGCGCTCGAGTCGCTCACCAAGCTCGAGCAAGAGCGCAACGTTCTGGGGCGGGATTTCGCGGCCATCGATCTGCGGCTGCTGGACCGCATTACCGTGCGCATGCGCGAAGCCGCCACCATACCTTTGGACGAGACCGGACCCGCCGATGTGCCCACGGCGGCGACCGGTGCCGCGCCCAAGGGCAAGACATAAGACGGGTGAGGACAGGGGGATGACATACAACGCCACGATCAGAGGAAAGCGTCAGCGCATCGTGACCGCGCTCGACATCGGCACGAGCAAAGTGTGCTGCCTGATCGGCAAGACCTCGGCGACGCCCGACTGGTTCGAGGGCAACGGTGACACCGTGCACTTCGAGGTGCTCGGCTTCGGTCATACCCGTGCCGAGGGCCTGAAGGCCGGCATGGTCACCCATCTCGATACCGCCGAGCAGTGCATCCGCGCGGCCGTGGATGGGGCTGAGCGCATGGCCGGCGTAACCGTCGAGGATGTGCAGCTTTCCGTCACGGCCGGACGCATCAAAAGCGAGAGCTTCTCGGCGAGCGTGGCGCTCCCGTCCGGCGCGGTGCGCGACGACGACGTTTTCCGCTTGCTCGCCGGCGGCCGCCAATATGCCGCCCGCGACAAGCGCACGGTCCTGCACGCGCTGCCCACCGATTACCGCCTCGACGAGAACGGCGGCATCAGCGAACCGCACGGCATGTGCGGCGAGCGCCTCTCCGTCGATCTTCACGCCGTCACCGCCGACGAAGTCGCCATGCGCAATCTGACGCTGTGCGTGGAGCGCTGCCATCTCGGCGTGTCGGGTCTCGTCGCCGCGCCCTATTCGAGCGCCTTGTCGGTCGTCACCTCGGACGAAGCCAAGCTTGGCGTCGCCTGCATCGATTTCGGCGCCGGCACCACGACCCTCTCCGTGATCGCCGACGGACATTTCATCCATGCCGACGCCATCGCGCTTGGCGGCAACGGGATCACCACCGACATCGCCCGCACGCTCGGCGCGCCGATCGAGCATGCGGAGCGCCTCAAGACGCTGCACGGCAGCGCCTTCGCCACGCTGTCCGACGAGCGGGAGATCATCACCTACCCCTGCGTCAGCGGCATGGCGCAGGGAAGCCTCAATCAGATCACCAAGGCACAGCTCGCCTGCATCATCCGGCCCCGCGTCGAGGAGATTCTCGATCTGATGCGCCACCGGCTGGCGGGAAGCGGCCTTGCCGCAGAGGTCACCCAGCATTTGGTGCTGACCGGCGGCGGTAGCCAGCTCACGGGGCTGCCGGAACTCGCTTCGAACATGTTTGGACGCCCGGCACGGCTTGGCCGCCCGCGCGTCATGACGG
>NZ_JBPPND010000068.1:0-8087 GCF_051306395.1 Methyloceanibacter sp. | reverse complement strand
GACGGGGGCGCCGTATTTCTCGAGCGCGAGCTCCACGATCTGGATAGCCCGGTCCACGCCGGCGCAGAACCCGCGCGGCGAGGCGAGATAGACAGTCAAGGCAGGACGGTCGCCATGTCGCCCATTATGTCGCCCATTGGCGTGATTTGTGCCGGTCATCGGCGCTCCAGAAGCGGCTCTTTCGGGCCCAAAATGGCCTTAAGTCTGGCCTTGTCGGGCCTAACCGGGGCAGATAGTTTGGCGCCAGCGAGGGCCCGGAAGCTCGCGCCGTTTCAAGCACTTTTTGCGGCGCGCCCGGGCATATCAGGCAGTGATGCCTGGCGTGTCAAGCCAAGGACGGGGTGAGTTGAAGCGGATTGACGGTCTTTCCTGGCTGCGTGGCTGCGGGCTCTGCGCGCTGCTCGCGAGCCTGATAGCCGTTTCCGGCTGCGGCGGCGGATCGGTCTCGAGCCCCTTCAGCAGCAGCGAAGACACCTCGACCGGGTACGCCAGCGAGAGACTGCCCGACAGCCTGCCCCTGGCCGAATCCCAGACGCAGACAGCGGCCGCACCGGCCGCCAATGCCGTGGACGGCAAGGCTCTCAATTGTCCTCAAGTCGTCGCCTGGCCCAACGAGCGCCTGCGCACCGCCTACCAATCCGGCCATGACGGCGATCAGATGTTCGTCGTCAGCCGTGGCGAGATCACCAAATTATCGCGCGACTGCAGGTTTTACGGCGGCCGTGTTGTTGTCAAATACGGCTTCGCCGGCCGTGTGCTCTTTGGCCCGAAGGGCACGCCCGGGACGGTCACCCTGCCGGTCTCGGTCCGCGCGGCGGACGCCTACAAGTCCACGCTTGCTCAAGACAAGATGTCGGTGCGTGTCACGGTCCCGCCGGACCAGACGGCCGGCTATTTCTCCATGGTGCGCGAGATTTCCTTCCCCATCCAGGTCGGCACGCGGCTCGAGGACTACAAGGTCTTCGTGGCGCTGAAATAGGGCTGGCTGACGCATGAGGATGAGGCTCCTTCAGCTTGGCATGGCGCTGCTCGTGCTTGCTGGCGCGACCGGTGCCGCTCAAGCGGAGGCCTGCCGCGACGAGCGCTTCGGCAAAGCCCGCTACATCGTCTGCACCTTCGATCCCACCGAGGACGATGTGCGGCTTTACTGGCGCGGACCCGACGGGCATCCGTTGCGCACGTTCAAGGCGCTCGCGCTTGCATTGGAAAGCCGCGGCAAGACGCTCGCCTTCGCCATGAACGGCGGCATGTATGAACACGACCTGAGTCCCGTCGGCCTGCACATCGAGAACGGCCGGGCACTCACGAAGGCCAATACCGAGACGGTGACCGGCAGTCCGAGCCAGATCCCGAATTTCTACAAGAAGCCGAACGGCGTGTTCTATTTAGGGGAGGGCACAGCAGGCGTGCTCGATACGGATCGGTTTCTGGCCCATAAGCCCAAGGCGCGGTTCGCCACCCAGTCCGGCCCGATGCTGGTGATCGACGGCGCGATCCACCCGGCCTTCATCGTCAAGTCGACGGACTTCAAGCCGCGCAACGGCGTCGGCGTGTCGAGCGATGGCAAAGTTCATTTCGCCATGACGCGCGGCAGCGTGAGCTTCTACGAGTTTGCCCGCTTCTTTCGCGATGGGCTTGGTGCCGAGAATGCTTTGTTCCTGGATGGCGGTACGGCGCCGGGGCTCTACGCGCCGGAACTCGGCCGCAACGACCCGCCGTCCCACGGCGGCTACGGTCCCATCATCGCGGTGGTGGAGTAGCTCGCCATCAGCCTTTCGGCCAGCGGTCCGCGATCGTGTTGGTCAGGAGCTCCAGCCAGCTCTTCACCTGCGTGAACACCAGAAAATTGTCGTGGACGCGCTGCCGCGCGCTGCGGCCGAGCACTTCGCGCTTCGCCTCGTCGGCCAACAGCGCATCCAGGGCCTCGGCGATCTCGTGTGGAACCTCCGGATGCCGGACTAAAACGCCGTCCAGGTCGGGGCGGATCTGCTGACGGATACCGACGGCGGACGAACCCATCAGCGCCGCGCGCTTCCACATCGGCTCGGTGACCGTGAGCCCGAACCCTTCCTGGATCGAGTTCTGCGCTACCACGTCGGAGCAGCATTGCAGCGCGTTGACGATGAGGGCGTTGTTCTTCTTCGACGACATCGGCAGGGAGATCATGGCGATGTCGGCCTGGAGATGCGGGGGCAGGCCCATATAGGCCGCGCACAGCTCCGCCAGCACCTCCTTGCCTTCCGGATCGTCGTCCACCGATGCCGGGTCGGGTCCGGCGAGAACGAGGCGGACGAGCTGCAGCGCGCGGCGATGGTGTTCTTCGAGATCGGTGCGCGCCTCGAGATCTCGCTTGAGCGAGATGAATCCCTGCATCAGCGGCAGGAAGCCTTTGAGGCGATCCCAGCGCGACACCTGCGTCACGATAGGCCGGAACAGTAGCCCGAAATCCTCGGGCTCCGTGGCCGGCGCCCAGCTACCGTCGGCTTGCAGTCGTTTGGCGGGTTCGGCGAAGGACGGCGTGAGGACCGGGCCCCACGGCTTGATCAACGCGGCGTTGGCGAGGATGCCGACGATGTCGTGGACTTGTAAGTGCCTGTTTTTGTGGCTCAGCGGATCGATGGCGGGGTGGATGATCGTCGAGCGTCCGGCGAGCGAGCTCGGAATGTATTCGGGCGCGGTGAACACCGCGTGGTCGTAAGGCCTGAGATAGGGATCGAGGAAGTCCCACGCCGCGCGGGTTTCCGGCGTCTCCTTGTCGAGGCCGATATGGCAACGCCAGATCGCCGCGATATCCATTTTCTGGCGCAAGAGAGCACCGGCTCCCATGGGCTGCGGATCGTGGATCACGAGCACGTCACCGGGCCTCAAGTGTTCCTCCATCGCCGCGGCGTTCTCGGCGCTCACGCGGTCGTACACGTCGCGGTCGGTCGGGGCGAGATTGGGGTCGCCTGCGCCATGAATGAGATTGTGCAGGGTCTTGGTCAGCCGGAAGAAGTCGTGGTCCTGCGTCTCGATCACGAGCCAGTGGGCGTCGATGCCGAGCTCGCGCATGATCGACAGGAGCGGCGGCAGCATCTCCGCCACGCCGCCGCCCTGCGCGGTGCTGTTCACCATCACGACGCGCCGTCCGCCAAACCCCGCCAGGCGGCTCTCGGCCTCCTGGCGAAGGCTTCGCACGGTACCGCTCAGATCGGCGATGCTCTCGTAATCGGAGAGCGAGACGGCGTGGCGCGGTTCGACGACTTGAACCATGCCTCACTATCGCATCGATCTTGGCGATTGCCAAAAGCGGGAAGGCGAGGAGTTTCCACCGCACGCGCGCGCGCACGGGCGGCGGGAACCATATTGTCGGGAAAAGCGCTAGTTCAGTTTGGATTTCAGCGCGTCGATGCCCTGCTTGACGAGCTTGTCGGCCGTCTCGGGCGTCAGTCTATCGGCGATCACCATCTGCGCCGCGGCAATTGCCGCATCGGCCGCCGCCGCGCGGACATCGCGCACTGCCTCTTCCTCGGCGCGGCCGATCTTGTCCTCGGCCAGCTTCATGCGCCGCTCGAACTGCTCTTTCATGTTGCGGGACGTCTCGGCAGCGAATGCCTCAGCCTCTTTGCCGGCACGATCGACGATCGCCTGTGCTTCTTGGGCCGCGTTGCTCTGCTTCTGGCGATAGTCAGCCAGCACCGATTGCGCTTCGTCGCGCAGGGCCTTCGCCTCGTCGATCTCCTTGGCGATGGCCGCCGCGCGGGCATCGAGCGCCACGGCGATCTTCTTGTGCATGCCGAAATAGAAGACGAGCGCAAGGAACAGGAAGAAGGAGACGGCGACCCAGAACTCCGGTGTGGCGAAGATATCCATGGGCTCTAAGCCTTCCGCGCCGCGATCACGGCTTTCTCGAGGTCGCCCTTCGGCGGCGCCGTGCCGATCAGTTGCTTGACAATATCTGCGGCGACATCCGTGGCCACGGCGTTGACTTCGGTCATGGCCGCCGCCTTGGCCTTCGCGATGCGTGCCTCGGCTTCCGCGCTCTTGACCGCCAGCTCCTTGTCGAGCTTGGCCCGCTCCGCGTCGGTCTCCGCCTTCAGCCTAGCGCGGCCCTCCTCGACGATGGTGTGGGCGCTTTGCTTGGCCTCGGCCAGCGCCTGCTCGTAGGCCGCGATGGCTTCCTCGGTCTCGCGCCGGAACTTTTCGGCCGTGGCGAGATCGCCGGAGATATGTGCCGCGCGCTTTTCGATCACGCTACCGATGCGCGGCAGCGCAACCCACAACATCAGCAGGTAAAGAATGCCGAAGGTGAGAACCAGCCAAACCAGCTGAGGTCCCCAATCGAGCGGGTTGAGTTGCGGCATGGATCGTGTCCTTAGAGAGAGCGAACGCTCAGACTAGAATACGAACAGGATGATCAGCGCCACCACGAGGCCGAACAGGCCCGTCGCTTCGGCAAGCGCGAAGCCCAGCAGCAGGTTGGCGAACTGTGTCGGAGCCGCCGACGGGTTGCGTAACGCACCTTGCAGGTAGTTGCCGAAAATGGTGCCGATGCCGACGCCGGCGCCGACAAGCGCGATCGAGGCAAGACCTGCGCCGATCAATTTTGCTGCTTCTGCTTCCATGATTCTCTCTCCTTGGAACGATCGTTTTGCGTGTGATGGCTCAGTGCATGTGAAGCGCATCGTTGAGATAGATGCAGGTGAGGATGGCGAACACATAGGCCTGGAGGAACGCCACCAGGAGTTCGAGACCCGTGAAGGCCACCATAAACGCGAGCGCCGCCCAGCCGCCGAGAAGCCCCAGCGCCACCACGAACGAGCCGAACACTTTCAGCATGGTATGTCCCGCCATCATGTTGGCGAACAGACGCACGGAAAGGCTGACCGGGCGCGTGAGATAGGAGATCACCTCGATCACCACCAGCAGCGGCAGCATGACGAAGGGCACCCCGGACGGCACGAAGAACTTCAGGAAGCCGATGCCGTGCTTCCAAAAGCCGATGATCGTGACGCCGATGAAGATGAACGCGGCGAGCGCGAAGGTGACGATGATGTGGCTCGTCACCGTGAAGGAGTAGGGCACCATGCCGAGCATGTTCAGCGCCAGCACGAACATGAAGAGCGTGAAGATGAAGGGGAAATACTTCATGCCCGCGGTGCCCACGTTGTCGCGCACCATATTGGCGACGAACTCGTAGGAGACTTCCGCCACGGACTGAAGACGTCCGGGGACCAGCGCGCCCTTGCGCATGGCGAATAGGGTGAACAGCGTGATCAGCGCGGCCGCGATCACCATGAACAGGCCGGAGTTGGTGAAGGAAGCGTCGAAGCCGAAGACGTCGAGATCGATCAGGCGCTTGATCTCGAACTGGTGCATCGGATCGGGCAGCCCGGTGCCGCCCCCGTGACCGTCTCCGTGTCCTACATCTTCCGCGGCGTAAGCTGCCCCAATCACGTCGAAAAGCCCCTAATCCTCGTCATCGTCCGTCGCATTGCGCAGGTGCTGGCCCGGCATGGGCTCGCCCTGCATGGCCTGGGCTGTCCGCACCACGTTCATGATCCCGGCGGCGCCTCCAAGAAACAGGAACGCCACCATCAAGAACGGGGCCGTGCCGAACAGCCGGTCAAGCGCCCAGCCGATGAACCCCCCAACCGCCACACCCGCGACCATCTCGGTCGCAAGCCTGAGAGCTTGGCCCATGGCCTTGCCCCGGCCCTTTTGCTCCTCCGGGGGCGGGCGGTGGCCATGTGCCGTAGCCAGCTTCCCTTCGAGAGCGTCGAGCCGCTGCCGAATAGTCTCTGTGCCGCGGCCGCTTTTTGGGCGTCCGGACTGATTTTCGGCTCCGGCCATTGGCGCTGCTCAATTTCCGGGAGAGCCCTAAAGAACCGGCTGGTCCTCAAGCTTCGCGCGCACTTTAGTTTGGGATTCCGGGGTGTCAAGGAAGTCACGTCGCCGCAGGGAGTGGCCCGAGATTCCTTGGAAATAGAGCCTTAGTCAGGCTTCGAGGAGATGCCCATCGAGGCGAGTTGAGGCGGGAGATGAGAGCGCATCCTGTCATAGAGCGTTATCGGCAGCGTGAGCGTGCCCGCTCTCGGCGCCCCAATCGAGACGAGGGCCGCCTTCTGCCAAAAAAGCCTCGTTGGCGTGGCCTCCTTGAAGTCCTCCCAGGGGATAAGAATTGGATTGCGAGGCAACGGGCCGCCGACCTCCAGATAGAGGCCGGCATCGCCGATGACCACTGTGATGAGATATCGGTATACGACCGAACCTGCGACGAGAGACTGCCGCTTCAGAACCACGCCCTCGGGCTCCGCGGCTGTGCCGTAGAGACGGGATAACGCATTCCACCCGGTCGCGCTGCCGAAGCTTCCCTTGAAATGCTCGACCACGACGGGAATGAGAAATCGCAAGCCGACGCCAATCGCCGCCAGCACTGCGAGGAAGGCAAAGACTGCGAGGAGGGTTCCCAGATCCATGCCTCCGTCCCGAGAGGCCTAGACCGCGTCGCGCAGCTTCTCGGCCGTCTCCAGATCCACCGACACCAGCTGGCTCACGCCCTTCTCCTGCATGGTGACGCCGAACAGCCGGCTCATGCGCGCCATGGTCAGCGGGTGATGGGTGATGATCAGGAAGCGCGTATCGGTTTCCCGGGACATCTCCTCCATCAGCCGGCAGAAGCGGTCGACATTGGCGTCGTCGAGCGGCGCGTCGACCTCGTCCAGCACGCAAATGGGTGAAGGGTTGGTCAGGAACACCGCGAAGATCAGGGCCATGGCGGTGAGCGCCTTCTCGCCGCCCGAGAGCAGCGTGAGCGTCTGCGTCCGTTTGCCGGGCGGCTGAGCGAAGATTTCCAGCCCCGATTCGAGCGGATCGTCCGAATCCACGAGCTTCAGCTCCGCCGAGCCGCCGCCGAACAGCGTTTGGAACAGGCGGGTGAAATGTCCGTTGACCGACTCGAACGCCTCCAAGAGACGTTTGCGCCCCTCCCGGTTCAAATTGGAGATGCCCTGGCGCAGCCGCGCGATGGCCTCCTCCACGTCCGCCTTCTCGCGCTCCATCTCTTCGAGCTGCGCCGAAAGCTCGGCTTCTTCTTCTTCCGCGCGGAGATTGACGCCGCCGAGCCGCTCGCGGTCGGCCTTGAGCTTGACGAGACGCGCCTCGACCTCGTCGAGCGCCGGGATCTCGGCGCCTTCTTTGAGGTTGGCCCGTGTCAGGCACTCCTCCGGCGCACAGTCGAGCTGCTCGCGGATCAGCCGCGCCAGGCTGCTGCGCCGCTCACGCGCGCCTTCGAGCCGCGCTTCGCCGCGCGCCTTGCCCTCGCGGGCTTCCGCCAATTTCTCCTGCACGGCGCGCAAACTCTTCTCTTGGGCTTTCAGCGCCGTCTCGGCCACGGCGAGATCGTCGGCCGCCTTGGCCCGTTCGCGCTCGGCCTCGGCAATGGCGTCCATCAGCTTGCCGCGCCGCTCCTCGATCTCCGCCGGCAGGTTCGCCAGCGCCTCGAGATCGGCGCTCGTCTCCTGCTTACGCGCGCGCAGCGTCTCAATCTGCTCGCGGGCATTGGCGATCCGCTTCTGCCAAAGCTCTTCCTCGGCGCGGATGGCCTCGATCCGCTCCTGGCGCAGACGCACCTCATGTTCGAAGCCCCGGAGATTGGCTTCCGCCCGCGCTGCCTCCGAGCGGGCCGATCCGGCCTCGCTTTGGGCTGCTTCGAGTGCCGCCTCGATCCCGGCAAGCGAGGCAAGCGCCAAGAGCGCCTCGTCGGCGCTCTCGGCCTGCTCCTTGGCCTCGGTCAGCGCCGCCTTGATGCGGCTGAGCGC
This sequence comes from Methyloceanibacter sp., assembly GCF_051306395.1. Classification (GTDB taxonomy): domain Bacteria; phylum Pseudomonadota; class Alphaproteobacteria; order Rhizobiales; family Methyloligellaceae; genus Methyloceanibacter. The sequence continues at coordinate 288 of NZ_JBPPND010000068.1, read as the reverse complement.
CTCGGCCAGCGCGCCGAGCTGCTTGCTGTTGGCTTGCGCCTCGTGCTCGCTGCCGGCGATTTCCTCGCGCGCCCGGTCGAGCGCGACCTGGGTTTCCTTGGCCTTCGCGCGCAAGCCCTTGGTCGCTTGGGTCGCGGCTTCAGCCTTTTCCGAGGCCGAGGCCAGCGCCGTCTCGGCGGACGATTGAGCGTCCGTCACCTCGGCTTTTTTGACCTTCAAGGCTTCGAGCCGGCTGCGCTCTTCGAGCCGCGCACCGGCCGCGGTCGCCGTGCCGGCCTGGACGCTGTA
>NZ_JBPPND010000067.1:0-2998 GCF_051306395.1 Methyloceanibacter sp. | reverse complement strand
AGCGTCTCTTCGAAGTCCATCCCCTCGAAGGTATAGCGGTCGACCTGGGTCCAAACCCCATCTTCCTGCACGGGAACCTTGTGCACCTTGACTTTATTGACTTTGAGCTTGCCGGTCTTCTCATCCACCCAGAAGTCGAGGTCGTAATACTCGTCCTTGCTGCCCGGCTTGCGGAAGTCGGTGCAGGCGAAGTAGTCGCCTTCTTCTTTCAGGTGACGCACGGGGCGATGAATTTCGACGAATTGCAGCTTGAGGTCCTCGCCCGTCTTCTCGTCCTTGACGGTGATGTTGCCGTCTTCGTCCTTATTCTCGAGGATGTAGTCGTGGATCGCGCTCATCACCTGCCAAGCTCTGGCGCCTTCGATACTGCCGGGGTGCTCTTGCACCGGCAGCCACCACCAGGCCACGGGTAGCCGCGTGATCATAAAATAGCCGTCGCCGTCGCGCTTCGGACCCTTCTGCACGCGGATGTCCATGAGGGTGAGCTCGTTGCCTTCCGGCTTGAACCAGAAGTCGAGGGCGTATTGCTTCTTCGGCTCGTCCTTGTCGTGGAAGATGACGTTGGCGAACCAGCCATAGCCCTCCATGCCGCGCACGATCTTGACCTCCTCGTAGACGAGGTTGAGATCGGTATCGAGCTTGGGATCGTGGAACACGAAGGAGCCGTCCTTGGTGCGTTCATTGAGGACTTCCTCCACGCGGGCGTTCACGTCCGTGTCCTTGAAGACCTTGGCGCCGGATGCGGCGGCCGCGTGCTGCTTCTCCAGGAAGGCCTTCGCTTTGGCGATGTTGCCTTCAGGGTCCTTGAGGAAGGAAGCCTTCGAGTTCTCACCTGAGAAGCAGTAGACCTTGCCGTTCTCGTCGGTCCAATTCACCGAGCAATCGGTGCTGACCATCTGGCCGTCGGCGAGACCCATGGCGCAGCTATCGTCGAACTCACCATGGGAGGGAGCCATCGACATGTCGTCTGCGGCAAGGGTTGCGGTTGCGCTGCCAAAGCTCAGCGCCGCGGCGAGCATCGCCGGGAGCGCCAGAGAGACGGAGAGCCTATAGGCGGGGCTATCAAACATTGTCCTGATTTCCTTGGGCGTTTTTTGTTGGAGTCCGAGCTGTCGCCTTTTTAGTCCGCTTCAATGCATCCGGTCTGTGACTTAAATCACCATCCGGAAGTGTCATGTCCGGGAGGCGGAACGCAGAGCGGGCCGCGTGTCCTCCGGGGCGCCGGCGCCGTAAGTGGCGAGTGCTGCCCGGTCGAGCACCTCGATGGAGCCGCGTGAGGATCTCACCCAGCCCATCCGCTCCCATTCGGACAGATACCGGCTGATGACCTCACGCACGCTGCCGAGATCGAGCGCCAATTGCTGATGGGTCTTCGAGACGATCCCGTCCGCGTCGGTTTCTGCCAGGATCCGGCGTGCCAGGCGCAGGTCGAGGCTGGCGAAAGCCACCTCGTCCACCAGCATGATGAGGCTCGACAGCAAGTCGCCGTAATTGCCGAGGACGTAGTGCCGGAACTTCGGCGAGGAGATCATGAGGCGGTGGAAGACATTGGCCGGCAGCGCGGCCAAAAGGACGTCGGCCTGGGCCGTGCTTTCCGCGGGGAACGGATTGCCCGCAATCAAGCATGAGGTGGTCAGCACGCAGGTCTCACCCGGACCCACCTGATAGAGCATGATCTCGCGGCCCGACTCCGAGGTCTTGAAGATCCGGGTCTGCCCTTCGATGCACATCACGTAGTTTTGGCAGGTCTGCCCTTGGTAGTAGGCGATGTCGCCTTCGCGCAGCTGGTTGAACTGGGTGGCCCCGAGCAGTTCGCTCTTGGCTTCCGGCTCGAGCTCCGCGAGCTCAGGAAAGGCGTTGAGCCAGCGCGTGATCAGGATTTGGTTCGCCATCGCTCGATCAATGTCCCGCTTGAAGCCGGAACGCCCGCAATCGGCGGAGGGGCCAAAATTCGGGCAAACGCGGCAGATTACCGCGAGCATATGGGAACAATGGCAAGGGGAGGGATCAAAAAGCCGTTACGAGCCGGGCCGGCTACGAGAGCGGATTAAGCATGCCGGAGGCTCAAACGCTTGACGCCATGGGCGCCAAACCCCTTATCTTGGGCTGTCAGCAGGCCGGATGGCCGCTCCGCCGCCCGTATTGCGTATTCGGCGGGGAGGAAAGTCCGGGCTCCTTGGAAGCATGGTGCCGGATAACATCCGGCGGGGGCGACCCTAGGGAAAGTGCCACAGAAAGCAAACCGCCTGTCTGAAGCCTTCGGGCGGAAGCGGGTAAGGGTGAAAGGGTGCGGTAAGAGCGCACCGCGTCTTTGGCAACAAAGGCGGCAGGGCAAACCCCACCGGGAGCAAGACCGAATAGGGGCGGCGCGGGCGAGAGATCGCTCAAGTCTGTTTCCGGACAAGCCGCCCGGGTTGGTTGCACGAGGCGCCTCGTAAGATGCGCCCCAGATGAATGGCCATCACCTCGCGCGAGCGAGGAACAGAACCCGGCTTACAGGCTTGGTGACATGTTTAGGGCCGGCGTGAGGGTGATCCCCTCGCGCCGGCCTCCAATTTTCTGCCGTCTATCCACCACATTTCCTGAAACCGATAGGCATCCGGCGCGTTTAATCTCAACATTTCGAGCTCACCGAAAGGAGACTGACCATGCTTGGTTGGGCTTTAACGTTTCTTGTTATCGCGCTTATTGCCGGCCTGCTCGGCTTCGGCGGCATCGCCGGCGCATCTGCGAGTATCGCACAGATCTTGTTCTTTATTTTCCTGGTTCTGCTCGTGATCTCGCTCGTCATGCATTTCATGCGACGTGCGTAGCGAGACGACGCGAATTTAAAGAGAAACGGCCGGCGCGGAATTCCGCGTCGGCCGTTTCTGCAAAAGAAGCGCCGGAGGAGGAGGGGCGCTTCGGACTACTCTGCGATCACACGAGATCGAAGCGATCGGCGTTCATCACCTTGGTCCACGCCGCCACGAAGTCGTGCACCAACTTTTCCTTGGCG
>NZ_JBPPND010000066.1:0-2371 GCF_051306395.1 Methyloceanibacter sp. | reverse complement strand
CGGAGCTGCCGACGCGCGACCCGTGGGACCGGCTCGAGCCGTCGCTCGACACGCTGATCCCCGACAATCCGAACAAGCCCTACGACATCAAGGAGCTGATCCATAAGGTCGTGGACGAGGGCGACTTCTTCGAGATCCAGGAGACCTTCGCCCGCAACATCGTCACCGGCTTTGCCCGCATGGAAGGCCGCACGGTCGGCATCGTCGCCAACCAGCCCATGGTGCTGGCCGGCGTGCTCGACTCGGACGCCTCGCGCAAAGCGGCGCGCTTTGTCCGGTTCTGCGATTGCTTCTCGATCCCGATCGTCACCTTCGTGGACGTGCCGGGCTTTCTTCCGGGCACGGATCAGGAATATGGCGGGCTCATCAAGCACGGGGCGAAGCTGCTCTTCGCCTTCACCGAGGCCACCGTGCCGAAGGTGACGGTCATCACGCGCAAGGCCTATGGTGGTGCCTACGACGTGATGAGCTCAAAGCATATCCGCGGCGACATCAATTATGCCTGGCCCACGGCGGAAATCGCGGTGATGGGCGCCAAGGGCGCGGTGGAGATCCTGTATCGCGCCGACCTCGGCGACCCGGAGAAGGTCAAGAAGCGCATCGACGATTATCAGGAGCGCTTCGCCAATCCGTTCGTGGCGGCGGAGCGGGGCTATATCGACGAGGTGATCGCGCCGCGCGGTACGCGCCTGCGCATCTGCCGCGCGCTGCAGATGCTGCGCAACAAGCACGTCGAGAACCCCTGGAAGAAGCACGACAACATCCCGTTGTGACGAGGAGGCATGCATGCGGCTGACACCCCCAACACGATACGTCTTCCACTCGTCGGTCGTCTTAGGCGTTGCGGCGATCGTGCTCTACGGGCTCGGTGTGCTCGGCCTCATGGACGGCGCACTCCACTTCGCATTTTGGGCCGCCATCGTGGCTTGGCTGGCGCTGATTGCGGGGGCTGCGGCCAAGGGCGTTTAGATCCGTCGCGGTAAAGATGGGCCCGATGAGACTGAGCACGCCACCATGTCACGGCGCGCGAACCCCCTGTCGAGACTAAACTGCACGACATCATTTCGGTGATAGCGGTCCGCGCCGCGTAAGGAGTAGCCATGCTTGGACGCGTTATCCTCCTCTGCCTTCTAAGTCTCCTCGCGTTCGCGGCGCCCAGTGCGGCGCGCGCGGCGTCCCTTCCGGATGGCGCCGAGAGCAAGTTCGCCGAGGTGAATGGTATCCGTATGCATTATGTGCAGATGGGCGAGGGGCCCTTGCTCGTGCTCCTGCACGGTTGGCCGCAGACCTGGTACGAATGGGCGGAGTTGATGCCGCCTCTGGCGGAGCACTTCACCGTGGTGGCGCCCGATCTTCGCGGCGTGGGCAAGAGCGAGCGGACTGAAAAGGGCTACGACAAAGAGACACTGTCGAAGGACGTCGCCGGTCTCATCAAGCATCTCAATGGAGACGAGCCGGCCGTCGTGGTCGGGCACGACATGGGCGGGAAGGCCGCGTTCGTTCTCGGTCTCACGCAGCCCGACCTGGTGAGGAAGCTGGTCCTGATCGACTGCATGCCGCCCGGCTCGGAGAACATGGACGTGGCACGGGGCGGCCTGTGGCATTACGGCTTCCACATCGCCAAGGACTTTCCGGAAATGCTCACGGAAGGCCGCGAGCGCGAATATCTCACCGCCATGATGAAGCTGCTCTCGGGCGGCAAGGAAGTCATGACGGACGAGGCGGTCGACGAATATGTCGAGGCCTATGCATCCCCCGGCGGCATGACGGCGGGCTTCAACTATTATCGCGCGCTTTTCGAGGACGCCGATTTCGTCGCCAGCCTTTCCGGCAAGCGTCTCACCATGCCGGTTCTTACCATGGGCGGCGAGCACGCGGTGGCCGGCCATTTGTACAAGGCGCTCGAAGGCAGGAGCGACGACATCACCAATAAGATTGCAGAAGGCTCCGGGCATTATGTGCCGGAGGAGATGCCGGCGTTCACCGTCGAGCAGATCGTGGACTTCGCTGCTGCGCCCTGAGTCCAGAATCGCGAGCGCTATGCGAGCTTGTCTGGAGTCCGGCTTAGGCCGGAATGACGATGAAGCTCTATCCCCGCCTTATGCCCGCTCTCCAAAGCTGCGGTAAAATGCCTGCATCCCTCGTCCATGAGGACGCGAGCTGCAGACCGTCTGCTCTCGGGGTGAGGGACGCGGCGCCCGAGGTGGCGCGGTACAGCTGGGCCGATCTCGGACGCACAATTCCCGATAAGCCCGGATCACCGCGTCATGGCTAACGGACCAACCTCGGGGGTCTCCAGTTCGCCCGCCTGCGCTGTAACGCGTGGGCCGTCGGGTGAGGCATGCGATGTCTTTTGCCGCATGCCTGTGCC
>NZ_JBPPND010000065.1:0-2612 GCF_051306395.1 Methyloceanibacter sp. | reverse complement strand
GAGCACGATGTTGTCGCCGGGTTTCAGCGTGCCGACGCGATGCACGACGAGCGAGGCTTGCAGCGGCCAGCGCGCGTGCGCCTCTTGCTCGATGCGTTCGAGCTCTTTCTCGGTCATGCCGGGATAATGCTCCAGCCCCATCTCGCTGACCGTGCCGTCGGCATCGCGCACCGTGCCGGTGAAGCTGACAATGGCCCCGATGTCGGTTCGGCCGTCTTTGAGTGCGGCGATCTCCGCACCGATGTCGAAGTCTTCCGTTTGGACGCGGATCACCTTCAGCCTCCGGTGACCGGCGGGAAGAAGGCGACCTCGCATGCGCCGGCGATCTTCGCGTCGGGCCGCGCATGGGATTGGTCGATGGCGGCGCGGATCACTTCTGACCGCTCGAAGGCGTGGGCGAACTCAGGGCCGCGCGTCTTCAGCCAGGTCATCAACTCGGCGACGGTTGAGACGTTGCCCGGCACCTCGATGTCCTCGGCGGCGATGCCGGTCTTCTCCTTGACCCAGGCAAAGTAAAGGAGCCGCATCACTTTCCCTCGGGCATGACGTGGCGGAACGTGGCCCGCAAATAATCGTAGCCGGTATAGAGCGTCAGGATCGCCGCGATCCACAACAGGCTCAGTCCGAACAGCGTCGTATAGGGCCAGATCTTGTCGCCGGCGGAGCCTGCCAGCAGAAAGCCGATGGCGACCATCTGCACCACCGTCTTCCATTTGGCGAGGGCGGTGACCGGCACGCTGACGGCGAGCGTGCCGAGAAACTCGCGCAGGCCCGAGACCAGAATTTCACGGCAGAGGATGATGACCCCGGCCCACAGCGACCAGCCGGCGATGGTGTCGTCGGCGGCGAGCATCAGCAGCGCCGCGGCGACGATCAACTTGTCGGCGATGGGATCCAGCATCTTGCCGATGGCGCTCTGCTGCTGCCAGGCGCGGGCGAGGTAGCCGTCGAGGAAGTCGCTGACGCCGGCGGCGATGAAGATCCACATGGCGAGCCAGCGGCCCCAGTCCGCCGTCACGAAGAAGCAGGCGACGAGGGCCGGGATCGCCAGGATCCGCCCATAAGTCAAGATGTTCGGCAGGCTACCGAAATGTCCTTTGGGCGTGCTCCGCCGATCTGCCAATCCTTGCTCCGCCATGTCCTATCCGTTCAACTCAACTAACCGCGTTCGTGAAAGTGATCATAGATCGCCTTCGCCATCTGCGCGCTAATGCCGCCCACGCCTTCGAGATCGGCAACGCCGGCGCGGCTCACCGCCTTGGCCGAACCGAAATGCTGCAGCAGCGCACGCTTGCGGGCGGGGCCGATGCCGGGCACCTCGTCGAGCGGCGAGGCGGTGATGCCCTTCTTGCGCCGCGCGCGGTGAGCGCCGATGGCAAAGCGGTGCGCCTCGTCCCGGAGCGTCTGAATGCAATAAAGCACAGGGTCGCGCGGTTCCAAAAGCAAAGGCTGTTTTCCCTTAAGATAGATGCGCTCGCGGCCCGCGTTGCGGTCCGGGCCCTTGGCCACGGCGGCGATGCGGATATCCGGCAGGCCGAGTTCGTCGAGCACTGCGTGAGCCGCGGAAAGCTGGCCCGGGCCGCCGTCGATGAGCACCAAATCCGGTGCGGCCCAGCCTTCGCCCTGGTCTTTGTCCCTTTCCTTGACCAGCCGGCTGAAGCGGCGGTTCAGCATCTCGCGCATCATGGCGTAATCGTCGCCGGGCGCGAGGTCTTCGCCCTTCATATTGAACTTGCGATACTGCGCTTTGATGAACCCTTCAGGCCCCGCCACGATCATGGCGCCTACCGGGTTGCTTCCGGAGATATGGCTGTTGTCGTAGACCTCGATGCGTTCAGGCGCCTCGTCGAGATCGAGCACCTCGGCGAGACGCGCGAAGATCGCCGCTTGCGAAGCGGATTCGGCGAGCCGCCGGGCGAGCGCCTCGCGCGCGTTGACCAGGGCATGGTCGACCAACTCGCGCTTCTCGCCGCGCTGGGGCGTGGTCACCGTGATCTTGTGCCCGGCCTTCAATTCGAGCGCTTCTGAGAGTAGGCGGCGGCCTTTGATCTCGTGCGATAGCAGAACCTGCTTGGGCGGCGGCTTGTCGTCGTAGAACTGGGCGATGAACGACTCCAGCACCTCTTCGGCCGGAAGCGCCTTGTCGGCGCGCGGGAAGTAGGCGCGATTGCCCCAATTGTTGCCGCTCCTGAAGAAGAACACTTGGATGCAGGTCTGTCCCGCGTCCTGATGGGCGGCGAAGACGTCCGCTTCCTTCACGGTGTGCGGATTGATGCCCTGGCGCGACTGAATGTGAGAGAGCGCGGTCAGCCGGTCGCGAAAGCTCGCGGCGCGCTCGTAGTCCTGGTTCTCGCTCGCCTCGTTCATCAGCGCGTGCAGGCGATGCTTCACCTCGTCGCTCTCGCCGCGCAGGAAGGCCAACGCCTCGTCCACGAGCATGCCGTAGGCCTCCGCGGAGATCTCGCCGGTGCAGGGCGCGCTGCAGCGCTTGATCTGGAACAGCAGGCAGGGGCGCACGCGGGTCTCGTAATAGGCGTCCGAGCACGACCGCAGCAGGAAGGCGCGCTGAAGCGTGTTGATGGTGCGGCCCACCGCGCCGGCGGAGGCGAATG
>NZ_JBPPND010000064.1:0-3352 GCF_051306395.1 Methyloceanibacter sp. | reverse complement strand
CCCTTGCTTGACAGGGATGGGGGCGGTTCCCTAAATGCGGGCTTCTCGGGGCCGTAGCTCAGTTGGGAGAGCGCAGCAATCGCACTGCTGAGGTCGTCGGTTCGATCCCGTCCGGCTCCACCATTTCCAAGACTTCAAGCCTCTCCAGAGGCGTTTTGCCTCAGTCGCCTTTGCCGGCGTCCTGCCCGGTCGGCGCCTTCCAACCCTTCGGCCATTGCAGATTGCCTTCGGCGTCCCGCACTCGGAAGAACCAGCCGACGGCGGGGATCAGCATGATCCCCGGAATGAAGCGGACGCTTGCGGCAACGACGCGGTTGAGGAAGCCCTCGATGATCACCCAGTTGCCGCGCATGAAGCGCCGGTAGGCGGCTTCCGCCATCGCTTCCGGGGTCATGCGGGGAAAATAGACCATGTAGCGCGAATACTCGGCGCCGGCCTTTTCGTGCATCGTGGTCTCGATCGGGCCGGGCGCGACGACACAGATGCGCACGCTCGAGCCGAACACTTCCCACGCGAGCGACCGGCTCCACGAGATCATGAACGCCTTGGTGGCGGCATAAGTGGCCTGATAGGGCACTGGCATGAACCCTTCCAACGAGGCGACGTTGAGGACGCCGCCTTTGTCGCGCGCCAGCATGTCGGGCAGAAAGCGGCGCGTCAGATCCACCACGGCGCGCATGTTCAGATCGACGATCTTGAGCAGTTCCTCCCGGTCCTGGTCCTGGAAGAAACCCGCCGTCATGATGGCGGCGTTGTTGACCAGAGATTCGCAATGGAGGCCTTTCGTGCGCAGGACATCGGCGAGCTGATTGCAGCCTTCCAGCGTGGAAAGATCGCAGGCGGCATAGTGAGCCGGGACGTCGTGCGCAGCCGCGATCTCGCTCGCGGTCTTGGCCAGCGCCGCTTCGTTGCGCGCCACGAGCAGAAGCGTGTGGCCGTGCTTGGCGAACTCCTCGGCAAGCGCGCGTCCGATCCCTTGCGTCGCGCCGGTGATGACGGCGGCAGGCGCAAGCTCCGGTTGGTCGTCACGCGCGTTCATGTCTATCCACCGCCACTTTTGGGGGGCTCAATACCCAAGAAGATCAACCGCGCCGGCAAGCAATCACCTAACACAAATGGTTGCAAGCAGTGCGGCTGCTGCCGGTAACCGTGCCAGCCCCAATCGGTTGGGGCCGGACCGGACACCGCGTTAGAGTTTGCCAAGGTCATGTCAACATCTGTTTGCCGGATTGGAAGTGTGCAGCGCAATGTCGATAATTCGTTACCTCTATTTACCCCTTCTCGGGGCCATTGGCGTCGCCGGGATGGCCGTCGCTTCCGCTGCGGAGCCGAGCCTCGGCCAGGCGGTTCGCGCGGCCGATGCCAAATATCTCACGGCGCCTGAGATCGGCACGGTCGACAAATCCCCAAAGATCGTGGTGGGCGGGGGCGAGGATGGCCTGCCGCCCCTCGATGACGAAATTTCGTTCGGTCCACTGCGCGTGACCTTGACCTATGTCGAGGAAGAGCCCCAGCCGGAAGAAAAGCCGAGCGCCAATGACCTGCCGGGCGACGCCGACGACGCCCCGGTGCAGGACCCCGCCGGGGACGAGCTCCTGGCGGAGGGTGAGATTCCCTTGGAGGACATTCCCGAGGAGGCGATGCTTCCAGGCGAGTTCGATCTTGGCGAGACGGCATCGCGCAGGGCGGTGGTGACCGTCTATTTCGACGATCCGAACCCCCAGTCCGCGGCGCCCGGGGGGACCGAGACCACGGCGTCTGACCTGGATCAGCCGCAAGGCGCAGGCGATATCGGCGAGGAGGAGGCCGGGGGTGCCGCCGCCGAACCTCCAGTCCCGGCCGGGCCGCGCGTCGTGGCCACGCTTCAGGGCCCGGGTGCCGGGGTTTCAGACCCGCCGGTCAGCATTCAGATCGCCGAGCTCGACCCCGGCAACGCCTTTCCGGAGGTGGTGGTGTCGTTCTTCACCGGAGGCGCCCATTGCTGCTCGGCGACGAGCGTTGTTACCAGTAATGCGGACAGCACGGAGTGGTCCACGGTCGATGTCGGGCAATTCGACGGCGGCCCGATGCTGGCGCTCGATCTCGATGGCGACGGCACTTTCGAGTTCGAGACCCGGGACAATGCCTTTCTCTATGCGTTTGCCTGCTACGCCTGCTCGCAGGCGCCGCTTCAGGTGCTGGCGCTCAAGGACGGCGAGATCAAGGATGTGAGCGCCGCGCCGCGCTTCAAGCGTGCACATGCCGCCTGGCTCAAGAACATGATCGTCGGCGTGCCCGAGCAAGAAGTGAACGGCTACCTGGCGGGCTATGTGGCTCAGAAGATCAGGCTCGGCGAGGGCAAGCAGGCGTGGAAGCTGATGCTTAAGTATTACGACCGCGAGACCGATTGGGGGCTCGACGTGTGTGACGTGAAACGCGACGAGGCTGGAGACTGTCCGGGCGAGACCAAGCGCGTGGCCTTCCCAGAAGCGCTCGAACTTATGCTTAAGGAAAACGGTTATAAGATAGGAGGCTGAGCCCGAACCCCGCGATTTCCGTTCGAAATCCAGGGAGAGGATCGGAACCCCCGTGCCTGGAGCGGCCTTGCAGTGGCTCCCCGGGCGGGCTTTACGCGTTTTTCGAGGAGTAAGGCCCATGGCACCGCGCGCTTTCTGGACCGGTTATCTCAGGCTGTCGCTGGTCAATATCCCGGTCAGGCTCTACGCCGCGACCTCGTCGGAGCGGTCCATCGCCTTCCACCAGATCCACGAGCCGACCGGAGAGCGCATCCGCTACCAGAAGATCGCGCCGAGCGTGGGTCCCGTCGAGAATGAGGAGATCACCAAGGGCTATGAGTACGAGAAGGGCAAATATGTCCTGATCGACCCCAAGGAAGTCGACGAGTTGAAGCTCGAGTCGAAGCAGACCATCGATCTTGCGCGCTTCGTCGACGAGGACGCGATCGACCCGCGCTACTTCCAGACGCCCTATTACCTGATGCCCGACGGCGACATGGCCGACGAGGGCTACGTCCTGCTCCATCGCGCGCTCAAAGAGACGAAGAAGGTCGGCGTCGGGCAGTTCATCCTGCGCGGCCACGGCAACATCGCCGCCATCAAGCCCTTCGAGAAGGGCCTGCTGCTCGAAGTGCTGCGTCATGAAAACGAGATCCGCTCGGCGGATACGCTGTTCGACGAGATTCCCGAGGTCAAAGTCGACAAGGAAGGGCTCGATCTCGCCACGGAGCTCATTAAGCGCAAGGCCGGCAAGTTCGAGCCCGATCAGTTCAAGGACGAATACCGTGAAGCCGTGTGGGAGCTGATCCAAGCCAAGCTCGAGGACCGGGCTCCGGAAATCGTCACCGAGCAGCCTG
>NZ_JBPPND010000063.1:0-2017 GCF_051306395.1 Methyloceanibacter sp. | reverse complement strand
AGATCGTGGTGCCTGCAGCAGGAGGCGGGACGGAAGACGACGGTTGAGCAAGCTCTCATGCGCGGGTTGGTTACCGCATGACCGTGGTTTCGTCTCGGGGCTGCCTCGGTCTAGAGGACGAGCATCGGCAGTGCCGGCTCATAACAGGTCGCGAGGGTTCCCCAACCGTGCCCCGCCTCCAGCGGCAGGCATCTTGGGTGATCGGCAGATCACGCTGTGACAGCTGTCTCCTTCACCTGACGCGCGATCGCCCAGATGAAGCCGACCATCTCGCGCGCAATCGCCGTGGTGACCACGGTCTTTGCTTTGCCGGTCGCGGCGAGGCGGCGATATCGATTGCATAGCCGCACTTGTGCTTTCCAGGCGATATCACGGACGATCTTGGGCAGCGCCTCCAGACGCGCGTGCAACTTGGGGCTGACGCGCGCCGGCATGCGGTACGTCCACGCCCCTTCGATGAGGACGCGACGGGCCAGGGCATTGCCGGCCTTGGTAATCCCACCCTTGCGCACCGTTGCGCCGCTCGAATGCTCGGACGGTACCATTCCGAGATACGCCATCAACTGGCGCGGGTTCTGGAACCGCGAAAAGTCACCGACCTCGGCAACGACGGTGACGGCCACGATCAGGCCAACGCCACGCATGGCCTGCACCGCCTCGACGACGGGCCGCATCGACCAGTTGGGTAGCATCTCCTCGATCTGCGCGACCAGGCGCTCGACCCGTGCCTCGGCATCCTCAACGGCGTGGATGTAGTCCTGCAGCACGATCTGCTGAGCGGGATGGTCGAACCGGACGCGGGCGAGCCAGCGCCGGTAGGCGCCGGTCCAGCCTTTCTTGCCCGGATAGATGCGGCCATGGCGCAGGAGAAATCCCTGCAGATGCTGGCGCGCCTTACCGAGCACCCGCACCGCCGTCGCCCGGGCGCGGATGAGATCACGCATCGCCTCGTGCGCATCATCAGGCACCCAGACACTCGTCAGCTCGCCGGCCCGGTGCAGCTTGGCCAGCATGATCGCGTCGCGCCGATCCGTCTTCACGCGATCGCCGGCTTTGATCGGAATGAGCGACGGGGCAACGACGATGCAGTCGTGACCGAGCCCCGTCAGTTGCCGATGGAGACCGTAACCGCAAGGACCGGCCTCGTAGCAGAAGCTCAACTTCCGTCGACCCTTGCCGAGCCGTTCGACCAGCTTGGCGATGTGGTCCGGCCGGTTCGGAAAAACACCGAGGTGACGCACCTCGCCGCCGCGCCGGCCCTCGGCAACCGCGACCGAAACGGTCGCCTTGTGCACATCAAGTCCAACGTAAGTGGTAGAGTTCATCTGGCCCGTCCCCCATGCTTGAGGCTCTGCGCCGGTCCTCCGGCGCAACCCTCGATTGGAGCTTGCCGCGGGGCGGGCCGCCAGCCCTCACACGGCGAACATGGGGTCTAGGCGGCACTTCTCGGCCGAGGAGAAGATCCGCATCGTCCTCGATGGCCTGCGCGGCGAGGACAGCACCGCCGAGCTCTGCCGCAAGGAAGGCATCGCTGTCCGTCGTCGAATGCTTTGAGACAGTTAGCGGTGTGATCGAGCGGAGGCTCTCGTCTCATCTGGTTTGAAGTTTAAGCGGCTTTCATTTGGTGCTGCAATCGTCTTTTGCGGATGGTATCGCGTTTGATCTTCTCTCGTTGCACCAGGATGGTTTGGCCTCGCCCGAAGTAGACATCAGCCGGGGTGAGGTTGTTCAGGCTCTCGTGGTAGCGGCGGTGATTGTAGTGCTCGACGAAGTTGCCGATGTGGGCCTCGAGATCACCGGGAAGGCAATAGTTTTCGAGCAGGATGCGGTTCTTCAAAGTCTGATGCCAGCGCTCGATCTTGCCTTGGGTCTGCGGATGGTGGGGTGCGCCGCGCACATGTTTCATGCCGTTGTCGTCGAGCCATTCAGCGAGATCGGCAGAGACGTAGCTCGATCCGTTGTCGCTGAGCAGTCTCGGTTTGTGGACGACGCGGGCTTGGTCACAGCCTGACGCGGC
>NZ_JBPPND010000062.1:0-2240 GCF_051306395.1 Methyloceanibacter sp. | reverse complement strand
GGGGCTGTTGAACGCCCCCAGCAACGAAGCATGTGGGCCCGTCCCCTTGAAGCAAAGGCACGGGACGCGGGAACTTCGTACGCTAGATGACGGAGTTCAGACCCGCGAGCCGCTGGGAGGTCTTCCGGATTGGGCCGCCCGCACACATCTCGGAAAGAGCGCCCGGAGAGGGCAGTGTGGAGGAGGGTTCCATGGACTTTGTCGACGAAGCCAAGAAGTTCATCCAGCGGGCCACGGAGGCGGGCCACCCCGACGTGGTCAAGGAGAATCTCAAGATGGCCGATTGGTGCCTCGGCCAGGCCATCGAGGAGCGCAGCGGCGCTTCTTCTGCCGCCGAGCCCAACGGCAAGACGGTCCGGCCGTCTTGAGGGGCTAGTTTAGGGGGCCATTTCAGGATCCGACGCGAAAAGGGCGCCGGCCTCCCGGCGCCCTTCTCCACAGCGTAGAGCCGGCGCTTCCTCCGTGCCTGGGCCAGCCGTGCTATTCTGCGCCGCCACCGCAATAAAGCGGGCCTAACGGGGGAGGAGCGGTCATGGCCGCGCATACGGCAATTTCCGAGCATCGCACCTGGTTCACGATATTCGGCATTCTCTTGATCGTGCTTGGCGTCATCGCGATCGCGTTTCCGTTCATGGCGACGATCGCCACGAAGATCTTCTTAGGCTGGTTGTTCCTCATCGGCGGCATCGTGCAGATCGTCCACGCCTTCTCGGTGAAGGGCTGGAGTGAGTTCTTCCTCGATCTCCTGATGGGCCTTCTGTTCCTCGTCGGCGGGGGCTGGCTCGCCTTCTTCCCGCTGACGGGCATCGTCACGCTGACCATCTTCCTGGCGGCGATGTTCGTGATCCAAGGCGTCATCGAGATCGCCATGGCGTTCCGCATGCGGCCGCTCGACGGCTGGGTGTGGATGCTCCTTGCCGGCCTCGTCGCGCTCGCGGTCGGCATTCTCATCCTGTTCGATCTGCCGAGCTCTGCGACCTGGGCCATCGGCCTGCTCGTCGGTATCAATCTCGTGATGACAGGCTGGGCCTATCTGTTGCTGCCGATGATGGTCGGCCGCGCTATGGAGGCATGACCATGTCCGTCACTTTGAGCGACTTGATCGTATGGCTGGTGATCGGCGGGCTCGCCGGCTCTCTGGCAGGGATGCTGGTGACCGCCAAATGGGAGGGGCTCGGCCGGTGGACCAGCCTCGGCGTCGGCCTCGTCGGCGCGCTGATCGGCGGGGCGATCTTCCGGGTGTTCAATATCGCCTCGGGGCTCGAGTCGGTCTCGATCTCGCTGCGGGACGTGCTCGCGGCCGTCGTCGGCTCGCTCATCTTCCTTGCGGTGCTTTGGCTGCTCCGCATGCGCAAAGAGGGCGGCTAGATCACGTGTGGGACGACGCAGCAGCGGCGTCCCATTGTCCTCCCGAGGCTACCGGAAGGGGTACTTCACCAGCCCCTTCTTGCACGCCTTCTTGAACTCGCGCTTGGAGATCCGGCCGTCCTGGTCGGGGCCGTCGGCGAGCTTGAAGTTGACGATAAAGGGCGCGGCATTGGCGCGGTCGAGATAGCGGCCGTCCGGGACGGCGGCGTTCCACACCGTCTTGCACTGCTTCTTGGTCAAGACGGCGGACGGCCGCCCGGACGACATGGTGGCCGCTGTAGCGGTGCCCGACACGAGCAGCACGGCCAAACCGGCAAGAACGAACAGCTTGGTCATGAGGTCTCCTCCATAAGGTGCCGATTCTCCGGCACGAAGCAGTCTCTTAGCCTAGACCGGGGGAGAAATTACGCCCGCGCGGAGCGAGCGCACAGCCCGCAAGCGCCCTTAACCTAAGTCCTTCGTGAACGCGATGGAGTCAAGCGGAAGCAAATTAGGCGGCAATACCGCAAAATGTGTAGGTTTCAATGTCGAGGGCGCTATCCGCCGTGACCCGTGCGCCGAATGGAGGGCCGAGTGAACAATATCATCTATCTCATTGGCTTGGTCGTTGTGATCGCCATCGTCCTGTCGTTTCTCGGGGTGTTCTAGCGGCCAAATCACCCGCTTGGTCGACGGTTCTCCTCGGATGCTATGATTGCGTAGCGCCACAATCTGGAGGAGACGTCTGATGACACGGAACGCCATGGCCGGCATGACCGGACTCGCCGCCGCCTGCGCCCTGACGCTTACGCTCGCCGCAAGCCCGGTGACCGCGGCCGACGAAGAGACGCAGAAGGCCTGCGAGGACAAGGCCGAGAAGCACGACCCGCCGC
>NZ_JBPPND010000061.1:0-8449 GCF_051306395.1 Methyloceanibacter sp. | reverse complement strand
CCGAGAGTGGGCATGGCGCAAGCGCTGAAATCGCAGGTTACGGAGAAAGCCAAGGCGCTCGGCTTCGACGCCGTGCGCTTCACCTCGGCCGATGCGCCGGACGGGGTCGGCGCCGCGCTCGATGCGTTTCTCGCGGAGGGCCGTGAGGGAGACATGGGCTGGCTCGCCGGGACGGCGGACCGCCGCAAGGCCCCGCGCGCACTATGGCCCGAGGCAAGGAGCGTCATCCTGCTGGGCCTGAACTACGGCGAAGGCATGGATCCGCTCGCCGCTCTCGATGCGCCGTCGCGCGGCGCCATCTCGATTTACGCCAAGCGCGCCGATTACCACGACGTCATCAAGACCAAGCTCAAGCAGCTTGCGGGGGACGTGCAGGCGCTCGCGGGCGGCGACGTGAAGGTGTTCGTCGATACCGCGCCGGTGATGGAGAAGCCGCTCGCGGCGCAGGCCGGGCTTGGCTGGCAAGGCAAGCATACGAATTTGGTGTCGCGAGAGTTCGGCTCGTGGCTGTTTCTCGGCTCGATCTTCACCACCGCCGAGTTCGAAGCGGATATGCCCGAGCAGGATCATTGCGGCGCCTGCCGGCGCTGTCTCGATGCGTGTCCGACGGCGGCCTTCACCGCGCCTTACGAGATCGATGCGCGCAAGTGCATCTCCTATCTCACCATCGAGCACAAAGGGCATATCGCGGCGCGCTTCCGGGCGCAGATGGGCAACCGCATCTACGGCTGTGACGATTGCCTCGCCGTGTGCCCGTGGAACAAGTTCGCGCAAGGCTCGCGTGACGCGAAGCTCGCGGTGCGCGGCGAAGCCGACAATCCGCCGCTTGCGGAATTGCTCATACTCGACGACGCAGGCTTTCGCACACGCTTTCGCGGCACGCCCATCAAACGCACGGGGCGCGACCGCTTCGTCCGCAACGTGCTAATCGCCGCGGGCAACTCTCGCGACGTGTCGCTGGTGCCGCACGTGGAGGCGCTGCTCTCCGACAACTCTCCACTGGTTCGGGCCATGGCCGTGTGGGCGCTGTCGCGTCTTGCGCCCCAACGCCACGCGGCCTTGCGCAAAGCGTGCGTCGCGGCCGAGGAAGATCCCGCCGTGCGCGACGAGTGGCTGGAGATCGCCGCGTGAGCCGCTTGTTTGCCTTCGGCCTCGGGTTCTCGGCGCAGGAACTCGCCTCGCGTCTCGCCGCGCAAGGTTGGTCCATTGCCGGCACCGCGCGCGAGGAGCCGAAGATCAGCCAACTGCGTGCTGACGGTTATGAGGCGACGCAGTTCATCGGCGACAGGCGCAATGCGGCCCTGCCGCGCTTGCTGCAAGGCACCACGCATCTGCTGCACTCGATCCCGCCGGGGCCGGAAGGCGATCCCGTGCTCGCCAGCTATCGCGACGAGATCGCCACGCTCGGCACGCTCGAGTGGATCGGCTATTTGTCGACCGTGGGCGTCTACGGCGACCAGCGCGGGAGCTGGGTCAACGAGGAGACGGTCCCGAAGCCCAACAGCCCGCGCACCGAGGCGCGCGTGCATGCCGAGCAAGCCTGGCTCGACTTCGGGGAAGAGATCGGCGTGCCGGTGCATGTATTCCGCCTCGCCGGCATCTATGGCCCAGGCCGCAGCGTGTTCGACAAACTCGCGGAGGGCACGGCGCGACGCATCAACAAGGGCGGGCAAGTGTTCAGCCGTGTCCATGTGGAGGATATTGCGCGCGTACTGGAAGCCTCCATCGCGCGCCCCCGCGCGGGCGCGATCTACAACGTTGCCGACGACGAACCGGCCGCACCCGGCGATGTCGTCGCCCATGCGGCAAAGATGATCGGCATCGAGCCGCCACCGGAGATCGCCTTCGAGGAGGCCGATCTTTCACCGATGGCACGCAGCTTCTATCAAGGCAGCCGGCGCATCGGGAATGCGCTGATCAAGTCGGAGCTCGGCGTGGAGCTGCGCTACCCCACGTTCCGCGAAGGACTCGTTTCACTCATGCCGCGGGAGGAGGCCGATCGATGAGTGCGCCGACGGTGCGCTCCAGACGGCGTAAGTCTTCCGGTCCCGACAGGCGGTGATCGCCGTCCTTGACCAGCGTCAGCTCCACATCGTCGCTCTTCAAGAGATCGATCAGCGCAAGCGCGTGCGGCCACGGCACGTCCTCGTCGCGCATGCCTTGGAGGATGCGTACGGGCGCGGCCACATCGATATCGCCTTCGGCGAGTAGATGATTACGGCCTTCCTCGATGAGGATTTTGGTGAGGGGATAAGGATCGTCGTAATCGGACGGCGCGTAGAAGACGCCCTCCGTCTCGATCTTCGCGCGCGTCTTGGCCGACATCTTCTCCCACATCAGCTTTTCGGTCATGTCCCAGGCGGGTGCGATGAGTACGAGGCCGCCGAGACGTTTGTCGCGAGACTTGGCAAGCGCGCCGGCCAGCAGCAACGCGATCCAACCGCCTAGGGACGAGCCGACGAGGATCAAGCGCCTCTCACCGGCAAGCGCGAGCATGGCGGTGGCCTCTTCGAGCCAATCGCCGACGGACGCCTGGAGCAGGTCTCCTTCGGAGACGCCATGGCCGGAATAGTCGAAGCGGAGCATGGCGTAGCCTTGCACATAGGCCCAATCGCTCAAGGCACCGACCTTGGTGCTCGTCATGTCGGACATGAAGCCCGACAGCCAGACGACGGCCGGGCTCGTCTCATCGCTGCCCTCGTCGAAGCGATAAGCGATGCGGCGGCGCTTCTGGCCTTGGCCAAGTTCGAGGAATTGTGGTTCTTGATGATCCATCGGGGTTAGCGCTGGCAGTCCATACGTTTTTCGCGGAAGACGAGGCCCATGGCAAAGGTCACTATATTGCAGGCCGTGCCGCGGCTCGAGACCGGCGGCAGCGAGCAATCGACCGTCGAGATCGTGCAAGCGCTCACACGCGCCGGCGCTTGCGCCCTGGTTGCCACCGAAGGGGGGCGGATGGCAACAGCGGTGAGGGAAGCGGGCGGCGAGATCATTCCGCTACCCATGGCCAGCAAGAACCCCCTCACCATCCTCGCCAATGCGCGGCGGCTCGCGAGAATCGTCGAGGAACGCGACGTCACGCTGATTCATGCGCGCAGCCGTGCACCGGCCTGGAGCGCGTTTCTGGCCGCGCGCCGCACCAAGCGGCCCTTCGTCACCACCTATCACGGCGCCTATAGCAGCCGCGTGCCGTTCAAGACGCTCTACAGCAGCGTCATGGCCCGCGGCGACCGCGTCATCGCCAATTCGCATTACACCGCAGCGCTCATCGCCGCGCGCCACCACGTGCCGCAGGAACGCATGCGCGTGATCTATCGCGGAATCGATCTTTCGCGATTTGAGCCTCAGTCGATTGCACCTGCGCGTCTGGAAGCCTTGCGCGTCGCCTGGGGCGTGCCCGAAGGACAGCCAATTGTCCTTCACGCGGCGCGACTTACGAACTGGAAGGGCCAACGCTATGTCATCGAGGCGGCGCAGAAGATGCTTGCGGCGAACCAGCTCAGCGATGCCGTCTTCATCCTCGCCGGCGACGACCAGGGCCGCGACAGCTACCGCAACGAGCTCGAAGCACAGATCCAGGCCGCGGGCCTACAAGACCGCGTACGCCTCGTGGGGCATTGCGACGATATCCCTGCGGCCTTCGCGCTGGCCCATGTGGCGGTCATCGCCTCGATCAGCGCGGAAACCTTCGGCCGGACCAGCATCGAATCCCAAGCGGCCGGCTGCCCGGTCATCGTGACAGACGTGGGCGCGGCTCCCGAAAACGTGATACCGGCCTCCGGCAACGCCGACTTCACCGGCTGGGTGGTGCCCACGGCCGATTCCGCGGCGCTTGCGGCATCTCTCGTTGAGGCGCTGACGCTGTCGCCGGAGGCGCGTGCGGCAATCGGTCCAAGAGCACGCGCCCATGTGGGCGGCCACTTTACCTTGCAGGAAATGCAGCGGGCGACGCTTGCGGTGTACGACGAACTGCTCGGGACAGATCTCGCGGCACGGTCGCGCTAGAGGCGGGAATCTTGCCGCGTTTTTGCCCTGATCCCGCCGCCTGCCGCTGGCTTGATGTCAGAAATCAGTGTTGTGGCCGCATGCGCATCTGGAACCAACGACTAAAGGGATTGTTAAGTATGGCGGGGTCATTCTTGTAGCCATGTCAGTAGGGGTAATGTCACACGAGCCGGCTCTGTCGGGGAGACCACACCGCGGGGCCGGGGCCACGCCGGTCCATTTCGTGTACCATATCCCCAAATGCGCCGGACGGACGATCGATCGCCATTTGGCGCTTTCCCTGCCGCAGTCGGCCTATCACCGCATGAAGAAGCGCCGGGGGCTCGGACGCTTCGTCACCCGGTACGATTGCTCCGATCTGCCCGACCCTCGCAGGGCGCAAGTGGTGAGCGGGCATTTCCTCGGCATCTCCGTCGATCGGCTCTTCGAACGGCGCTTGATCAGGCGCAGCCTGCTGCTGCGCGATCCCGCGAGCCATTTCGTCTCCTACTACAACTACCGCATGACGCGGTATCTCTCCGAAGGCATGCAGCCTTACGGCGTCGAGGTGGCGTACGGTGCGATGCAGCGCAACTTCATCACGCACTACGTCCTCAAGAACTTCCTCGAATTGACTTGGACGCAGATCGCAAGCCTGTCCGACCAAGACAAGTACGAACTCGTCAACGCGTTCCTGTCGACCTTCTGGTTCGTGGGCGATTACCAGCTCTGCGACGACTTCCTCGGCGCGCTGAGCGACCGGCTCGGCATCTCGGCCAACGCCCGGCCGCACAATCAGCTGACCGAGCTTGCGCGTGGAGCCGGGTGGACGCCGCTGACCTTGGATTTGGTTCCCGACGATGTCGTCGCCGGCATCCGGGCGGAGAACTTGATCGACCAGAAGCTGTGGGAGACGTGGCACGATGCACGGCATGACACGAGCGCCGTCCGCCCTGTCGCACTCGAGCGCGGCGCCTCGAGCTTCGTCGGCAGCGAGGCCAGCCGCTTCGTGAACCAGATCCTGCGCCGCATGCAACGGCGGTGGGGCAGCTTCGAGGGCCCGGTTCCCGTCATGCACGGCGATCCCGCCGCGCCCGCCTGAGAAACGCTTTCGGGCCTCCGCCCGAAGTGTTATGCCACCACCGTTTAGACGATCACGCTGGTCCAGGCGGGGCATCGGACTTCTCAATGGGGATACTGGTCAACGTCGCTCTCCGGCGAGAGCCCGGAATCATTCGCGCGCTGTTCTTCCTGGCGCCGTTCGTCACACTCCTGGCGCCCAAGACCACCGTTCCCGCGCTCATACTCCTCTTCGCCGGCTGCGTAGGCCTTGCCCTGGCCCATGGGCAGCGGCTTAAGTCACTGTTTCAGTTCGATCTTATGCTGGTGTTGTTCGCCGCCGCCGCCGTCTATCTGTTCGTCAATGCGTCGTGGTCGCTGGACCCATCGCGCGCCGTCAGTAAGGCGGTCTGGTTCACGCTCGTCGTGGCGATGAGCTTTGGCGCCTGGCGCGCCCTCGCCAGTTGGCAGAAGCCGCAGATCCGGATCGCCACCACCGCGTTTCTGGCCGGGCTCGCAGTCGGCGTCGCCTTTATCCTGCTCGAGGCCGCCACGGGGCGCTTCCTCACGATCTCGCTCTACAACTTCTTGCCGTTCACGCGGCCCGAGAGCGCCAAGGCTATGGTCATCAAGGACGGAGAGGTGCTCCGGATCGCCGCCTTCGAGCTCAATCGCAACGTCACGGTCATGCTCCTGATGCTGTGGCCCGCGCTTCTGTGCCTCGCCGTGCGCGGTGGCGGACAGACGCGGCTGCTGGGGCTCGCGGCGCTCTTTCTCGGCGTGCTGGCCTCGGTGTTTCTGTCCACCCATGAATCCTCGAAGGTCGGCATCCTGCTGAGCGCGATTGTTTTCGCCGTCGCGCTCGCTTGGCCGGTGTTCGCGCGGCGTGCCCTGCTGGCCGGTTGGTGCCTTGCCTTCATCCTGGTCGTGCCGTTGGCCACGATGGCCTACAAAGCCGAACTTCATCAGGCGGATTGGCTCCCTTACTCCGCCTCGACGCGCGTGACCTTATGGGCCTACACGGCCGAGCAGGTCCCGGAGGCGCCCTTCTTCGGCATCGGCGCCACCTCCACCCGCAGGATGGATCTTGACCGGGAAGACCGGCAGAAGCCGAGCAAGGACAAACAGTCGGGCCAGGAATTTGGCTGGCGTGCGGGGCCGCATGCTCACAACGCCTTCTTGCAGACCTGGTACGAGCTGGGCGCGGTCGGCGCCGTTCTCTTCATAGTGGCGGGCGCGGCCGTGATCGTCTCCGTCGGCCGGTTGCCCCGCGCGAGCCAAGCCTACGTGCTGGCCCACATTGCTGCGTTCGTCATGATCCTCGCCTTCGCCTGGGGACTGTGGCAAAGCTGGCTGATGGCGTTGGCCGGACTTGCGGCGCTTTACGCGGCAATGGCAGTCAGCCTCACAAGGGCCGAAGATGCCACAGGGCGTTGAGGGATCGGGGCTTGGCCCTCACGGCGCGACTTGTCAGGCCTAATCGCCATCTATAGAAGGTTTGATCTTGGAATTCGCTATTCCGCGCCCCGTGCCTCGCCGCGGCGAGGGCGCCTGCTCATTAAAGGAGACTGAGACATCGTAAGACGGCCCATGAAGCTCGGCCCCGAGAGGGGAGGCCCCCGTATCAACGAGGGCATAGACACTCCAAACATCCAGCTCATTGACGCGACCGGCGAGAATGTCGGTGTGGTCGAGATTACCGACGCGCGCGCGCGCGCGGTAGAGGCAGGGCTCGATCTTGTCGAGATCTCGCCCAATTCCGAGCCGCCGGTGTGCAAGATCCTGGATTACGGCAAGTACAAATATCAAGCGCAGAAGAAGGCTACCGAGGCGCGCAAGAAGCAGCGCACCGTCGAGATCAAAGAGATCAAGATGCGGCCGAACATCGACACGCACGACTACGACGTGAAGATGCGCTCGATGAACCGCTTCTTCGAGGAAGGCGACAAGGTCAAGGTGACGCTCCGCTTCCGCGGCCGCGAGATGGCCCATCAGGAGCTCGGCACCCAACTGCTCAACAAGGTCAAGCAGGACACCACAACGATCGCCAAGGTGGAATCAGAGCCGCGGCTCGAAGGCCGCCAGATGGTGATGGTGCTGGCGCCGCGCTAGCTAGGCGCTGCGGGCGAGGTCTTCGGCCACGGCTGCCGCCGTCATGGGCTCCGGCCTGCCAAACAAGAAGCCCTGGCCCGTATCACATCCAAGCGCGATGAGCTTGTCGAGCACGTCCTTCGTCTCGATCCCTTCGGCTGTGGTGCGCAGGCCCAATACGCGCCCCAGGCCTACAATGGCCTCGACGAGCTTCTCGTCGTCGGCGTCCTGCAGCATGTGGGTGATAAACGACTGGTCGATCTTGATGGTGTCGAGCTGTAGCTCCCGCAGGTGATGCAAGCCTGAATAGCCTGTGCCGAAATCATCGAGAGCGATGCGCACGCCGAGGTTACGAAGAGACTTGAGCGTGCTCTTGGCTTCCTCCAGACGCTGCACCACGGCCGTCTCGGTGATCTCGATCTCGAGCCGCTTGGGCGGAAAGCCCGCCTCAGCGAGAATGGCCAAGACTCTCTGCGCAAGCAGCGGATCGGCGAATTGCTTCGGCGATAGATTCACCGACAGATAGATATGCGGCGGCCAGCTCCTGGCATCGCGGAGGCCCTGTGTGAGCAGGGAGTCGGTGAGAGCGCCGATCGCACCGGTGTCTTCCGCAATGGGGATGAAGTCCAAAGGATCGATCACGCCCAATTCGGGATGGCGCCACCGCGCCAGAAGCTCATAACCGATGGTCTCTTGCGTATGGAGATCCACGAGCGGCTGGTAATAGGGGATGATTTCCCCGCGCCGCACGGCGCCCTCGATCTCCCGCTCCAGCCGGACCCTCTGCTGAAGCCGCTCGTCCATCTTGCTGTCAAAAAAGCGGTATCCGCCGCGGCCTTCTGTCTTGGCCCGGTACATGGCCATGTCGGCCTGCCGGAGAACGGTTTCGACCGGACTGTCCTCGCGGCTCGCCACTTCGTCGCCGGCCGGGTGTTGGTCGTGGATCGCCACGCCGACGCTGGCGCCGACCTCGAGAGACAGGGAGGCAAGTTTGATCGGTCTGGGGACGTCATGCACGATGCGGCGTGCGACACGCAGCGGCAGCTCGTCATCGTCGGTAACGGTCATGATGATGCCGAATTCGTCGCCGCCGAGCCGCGCGACGACGCCGCTGTCCTCGACGATATCGGTCAGGCGCTGGGCGACGACGCGCAACACCTCGTCCCCCAAGCGATGGCCGTAGAGGTCGTTGATCGGCTTGAAGTGGTCCAGGTCAATCACGAACATGGCACAGCGTTCGCCGTGACCGGCGCCGCGCGACCTGCTGTTGAACTCCTCGAGGAAGCGCCGGCGGTTCGGGAGACCCGTCAGCGCA
>NZ_JBPPND010000060.1:0-3341 GCF_051306395.1 Methyloceanibacter sp. | reverse complement strand
TGCGGCGTCCGCTCCCCACGCGCTCGATGAAGCTCGCCGCCTCCTCCGCCCAGCCGGGCTCGAGCACGGTGTCGGCATGGAGAAAGAGTAGCCAATCCCCCTTGGCGATGGCCGCGCCGGCATCGAGCTGGTTGCCGCGGCCTCGTTCCGATTCCACCAGATGCGTCCCCGCGGCATCGGCGATGAGATGGGTATCGTCGGTCGATCCGCCGTCGGCGATGATCGCCTCCTGAACCACCCCATCCACCACGGCGGGCACCAGCGCCGACACGGTGTGAACCAAAGTGGGCGCAGCATTAAAGGTGGGGATGACCACGGAAATCATTGGCGGACTATAGCGTTTGCCTTTCACGCGGCAATCGTCACCTCGCACGCGACCATGGAACTATGTTCTTGATTTGTTCCGTATCCGATCCTATATAGCAGGCATGAGCGTGGCCCTGAGAAAACCAAGCGAATTTGAGAGCGCCCCACACGAGGCCGCGGGCGTCGCCTATGGCCGCAGGCATGGCCGTGGCGCCCAGACCAACCGGTCCGGCCGGTTCGAGCCGATTGCCTATGAGCCTGTGGACGACGGCTGGGAGACGCTGGGCGATCTGGAGGCGCTTCAGACCGAGGTGCAGGAAATCCCGGCGCGGCGGATCATCACCAAGAACCAGTCCCCGGATATCGGCTTCGACCGCTCGATCAATCCCTATCGGGGCTGCGAGCACTGCTGCATCTATTGCTTCGCGCGGACGACCCACGCCTTTCTCGGCATGTCGCCGGGGCTCGACTTCGAGACCAAACTGTTCGCCAAGACCAACGCGGCCCAGGCGCTGGAGCGCGAGCTCGCCGAGCCGAACTATCGCCCGCGCATGATCGCCATCGGCTCGAACACCGACCCGTATCAGCCCATCGAGCGGCGCTACCGCATCATGCGGCGCATCCTCGAAGTTTTGAGCGCCACCAACCATCCGGTCGGCATCGTCACCAAATCGGCGCTGGTGCTGCGCGATCTCGACATTTTGCAGTCCATGGCCGAGCGCGGCCTCGTCAAAGTGGCGCTGTCCGTGACCACGCTCGACCACAAGCTCGCCCGCGCCATGGAGCCGCGCGCCTCGACGCCCGAAAAGCGGCTGGAGACGGTGGAAAAATTGAGCGCCGCGGGCGTGCCTGCTTCCGTCATGGTGGCTCCGGTGATCCCGGGCCTGACGGACGCTGAAATGGAGCGCATTCTGGAACGCGCTTCCGTGGCCGGAGCCTCCGAGGCCGGCTACGTTCTGTTGCGGTTGCCGCTCGAGATCGGCGATCTCTTCGTCGAGTGGCTGCGGGCCAACTGCCCCGACCGCGCCGACCGGGTGCTGTCGCTGATGCGCCAGACGCGCGGTGGCAAGCTCTACGAGGCCAAATGGAACGAGCGCATGGAAGGCGACGGGCCTTACGCCTGGATGATCGGCCGCCGCTTCCAGATGGCCGCCGAGCGGCTGGGCCTCGACAAGCGTCAGGCGCTGCGCACGGATCTGTTCACGCCGCCCATCCGTCCCGGCCAACAGCTCAATCTCCTCTAGGTTTTTCCACAAGAGCCGCCCTGCCCTAGCCCGGCGCTGTTGCATGGGGCGCACGATTTGTCGGAGAGTCCCGGGCTATGGGACTACCCGCTGAATCGCTCCCCCCTCCTTGCCCCCCGAGCTTCGATCTCGAGGCGGAGATGATGGATCTGCACGGACTGCCCGTGGCCGGCATCGACGAGGCGGGCCGCGGCCCTTGGGCCGGGCCGGTGGTCGTGGCCGCGGTGATCCTCAATCCCGACCGCATCCCCGAAGGGCTCAACGATTCGAAGCTGCTGACGGCACAGGCGCGCGAGGACCGCTACCAAGAGATCATGGCCACGGCTTGCGTCGCCATCGCCATCGGCCAGGTCGGGCGGATCGACCGCGACAACATTCTGCAAGCGAGTCTCTGGGGCATGCGCCTCGCCTTTCGCGGCCTGCAGGTGCCGCAAGCCGCAGCCCTGATCGACGGCAATTTGATCCCGAAGCGTTTCCCCGGCAAGGCGCGCGCCGTGGTCGGCGGCGACGGCATCTCCTTATCGGTGGCGGCAGCCTCGATCATCGCCAAGGTCACCCGCGACCGCATCATGGTGAAGCTCGCGAAGCGTTACCGGCGTTATGGCTGGGAGAGCAACAAGGGCTACGGCACGCCCGAACACGCCCGCGCCGTCCAGCAGCATGGCGTGTGCACGCATCACCGCCGCTCCTTCGCGCCCATCCAGCGCGCCATGCGCATTCTCGCCAAGCGCGGCGAGGACGAACCAACCATCGAGGGCTAGCGTTACTGGGCCTCGTCACCAACGGTATGTTATAGTCAGGCAATGACCACGATCTTGGACAAGGCGATCGCGAAGATCCGGGCGCTCCCGGCCGAGGATCAAGACGTGCTTGGTGCTGTTATTCTCGCCCTGGCCGACGAGGAGCTGTCCCGGATCGGCGAGCTCGACGATGAAACGAGGGCCGCCGTTCGCGAGGGACTGGACCAGGCGCGGCGCGGCGAGACAGTGCCTGAGGAGGACATTGCCGCCCTTTGGCAGCGCCTCGGTCTATGAGAGTTCGCTATACGCCGCGAGCACGCGGCGACCTCGAAACGATCATCGAATACCTAGCCGATCAAAACTTACAGGGCGCTCGAAACCTCAAGCGCACTTTGGACGCCAATAGAAGTTATCGGCAGCTTTCCAGACTGTGGGCGCCCCGCGGGTGAAGATGACGTGCGCGTGCTGCCGATTGGCCGGTATCCGTACTTGATTTACTGGATTGTCGAGGAAGGTGACGCTTGGATCGTGCATATTCGCGACGGACGCCGCAGACCGTGGCGCTAAAGGTTGCGAACTAACCGAGCCAGTCGGCGATGCGGCCGGCGATCTTTTCCGCGCCGGGCTCGATCAGCAGCATGTGGGCGTGATCGTCGAGCGTCCAGAATTCACTCTGAGGATACGCGCTCGCCGTGGCCTTGGCGGTCTCCAACGACACGATGTTATCTTGCGCGCCCGACAGGCACAGCAGCGGACAACGCACCGCGACCGTGTCGACAATCGTCGCACCGGTCTGGTCGAACATCCAGAAGAACAGCTCGAACAAGGCCCGGCCGGACTCCGGCCCGAACCGATCGAACACGCGCCGCTGCTCGTCCTTCGGCAAGAGGTTCAGCGTGTAGTGGCACGCGAGCTCGAAGTTCGGATCGAGCGCGCGCGTCCAGAAGGGCCCGATGCTCATAAGGTCTTTGCAGAGCTGCTTCTCAGGCCCGGTGGGCGGCACGATGCCGGCGCGTGGCGCCGGGCTCGCTAGAACAAGCTTCTCGGCAAG
>NZ_JBPPND010000059.1:0-3718 GCF_051306395.1 Methyloceanibacter sp. | reverse complement strand
TTGGTTCGCTCGCTACGC
Source organism: Methyloceanibacter sp. (assembly GCF_051306395.1). GTDB lineage: Bacteria > Pseudomonadota > Alphaproteobacteria > Rhizobiales > Methyloligellaceae > Methyloceanibacter. The sequence continues at coordinate 3,700 of NZ_JBPPND010000059.1, read as the reverse complement.
AGGCGGCGGCCGTCGATCCGGGCAAGTCTAGAGGCGTTGGTTGCGGGCAAGACACTCAATCATCAGGGCGTTCGTGGCCATCAGCCGAGGCAAGTTCGAAACCTGGACCATGGCACTCAAGATATTAGCAATCGGGATGCAGTAAGTACATCTGCAGAAAGGGGAGGCCAAAAGTGCAAATTGTAGCTTTTTGGACTCACCCGCAATGTCAAATATCATCCCTAAGCATTTAAACCGTAACTGCCCAGGTTTCCTTGTGATTTTAAGCCGCGCGTAGGGCCTTTTCGAGATCCCCCGGGTCACGGGTCAGTGCTCCGATAATGTTCCAGCCCTGCTTTCTGGCGGTTGAGAGGAACCCGCGGATAGTCGCGAAGTCGGCGGCGCCTTCGGGCGAGCGGAAGCCGCCGGAGATTTTCATGCGCAGCTTCATCATGCGCACGTCACGTTCGGCCTCGTTGTTGCTGAAGGGCACGGCGGGATCGCGCAGAAAGCGCAGCGTGTCGCTTCGCCGGGCCAGCAAGCGCAGCAGCAGATTGTGTCCGGTGCGTCGCGGCGCGCGGCCCCGGGTTTTGCCGCCGGGTCTGGCTACGGCCCGCGCCAATGGCGGCTGCGCCTCGTGAAAGGCGAGGCCCGCCGCGACAATCGCGTCGAAGCGACGCTCGATGCATGCGACGAGGCCCGGCTTGAGAGCCACGCCGGCGTCGCGCGCGAGGTTGGCGGCGTGACAGGCTCTGCGCAACAATCGTTGCATCTGGCGGGCCCAATCCTCCTTCTCGATCTCGACGAGCGCCTTCAACTCGCGAAGGTGATGCGCGTTACACAGCGCGTGCAGCACGCCGGTCATCGTGTAATAGGGCTTCCAGTGGTCGTGCACGACAATCCCCGCGACGCCGGCGAGCAGGGAGCCGCGTTTGGCGCACGTGCGATAGAACGTCAGCAGGACCGTGCAGGCCACGTGCAGCCATTGCGTCTTGCCGCCGATGCGAAAGCCGGTCTCGTCCATGTGTTTAACCGGCGCGCCGGCGACGAGACCGCGCACTGTTTCGGAAAAGCCCTTCAGGCGCACGGCGCAGGCGCGGCTCATGCCCTCGATCGTCGCGGCGGCGATCCTGACGCCAAACAGATCGGCCATGAGCGCGACGAGGCGCTTTTGCGGGAGCATTTGCTGGTGCGTCAGATAGATCGCGAAGGCGGCGATCCGCGCGCCATATTGCACGGGCGCGTTCACGCCGTCGGGAAACGCGCCCCGCGTTCGCGCGCCGCAGCCCGCGCATTGGCAGACATGCGCGCGATGCTCGGTGACGACGAGCGGGCGCGGCTCGGGCAGGTCGTGCACCTGACGCGCCGCGTGATCGAGCGCCATGCCGCGCGTCAAGGCTCCGCCGCATCCAGAACAGATCGACGGAAAATGATCGACGATCGCGTCGGGGGCGGCGGATTGCCGGAGAGTCTCGCCCTCGTGGCCTTTCTGCCCGCCCGGCTTTTTGTTCGAGCGCTCGCGCAGGCTCGCCACCCGCGCCGGCTTCTTCATCCCGTCGCTCGACGGCGGCTTGCCGCTGTTGGAGCTGTTCAGGCCGAGCCGGCGCTCGAGTTCCGCAACCCGAGCCATAAGCGCGGCGATTTGCGCCGCCTGCGCCTCGATCAGCGCGATCAGTTCTTCACGGGACGGAACATCTGGCGATCCAGCGACCATCCGATTCTTGAATCGGAACGCGATTCCCGCGTCCAGGAAAATCTGCTAAAAATCACGGTGCCAGGAAACAACCTGGGCAGTTACGAGTTTTTTAACCGAATGGGTTGAGCAATTAGAGCATAGTTCGGCAGCACACACACTTGACCGCTTCCACCCGGACCGGCTCAACACGACACCGGAATAGCGGCCGAAGTATTGGGTCTGCGCGGCAGCGGTTGCACGAGGAGACTTTTATTTTATGCCTCTTCAGGTAATCGAGTGGGTGATTTTGGAAGGGGAACACAGCAAGAAGCTTGTGGATAGTGGGCTTTCCGGACTTTGATGGTTGCGGATTCTTGTCACGCTGAGGGATGGGCAAGGATCGGAAGCGGCGGCGTCGCCTGTCGGATGGATATCGGTTTGCAGGCTTTCGTCCGGATGAGTTCGTGCGCGGCGTGTTCGGCGAGCCGGACGTGCGCATCGTCAGTCTGCATCGGCGCTCAAAAAAACCGTGTGCGGCTGCTGCGGGCAGGTGCAGAAGGGCTGGTATGATCGGCGGGTTCGCCAAGTCCGCGACCTGTCGAGTGGAGGCCATCGGATACGGCTCGAGCTGGAGGTGCGGCGCCTCGATTGTCGCAACTGTGGCGGCGTGAAGCGCGAGCGCCTAGACTTCCTGGCCGACAACCCGCACTTCACCAAGCGCTTCGCGCACGAGGTCGGGCGGCGCTGCCGGGAAGCGTCGATCAGCGATGTCGCCAGGGACTTCCGGCTCGACTGGGACACGGTCAAGACGCTGGACAAGCAGTACATGCGGGCCCAGCTCGGGCGCGCCGGCATGCCCGGACCGCGCGCGATCGGGATCGACGAGATCTCGATCCGCAAGGGCCACAGCTATCGCATCGTGGTCAGCGACCTCGATCGCCGGCGGGCGATCTGGTTCGGCGGCGCGGATCGCTCCGAGGCCAGCATGGCGCAGTTCTACGACTGGCTGGGCCCCAGGAAGAGCGCCAAGGTCGAGCTCGCCGTGATGGACATGTGGAAGCCGTTCCGCACTGTCGCCAACCAGCGTGCCCCGCAGGCGGCGATCCTGTTCGACAAGTTCCACATCATGCGCCATCTCGGCGAGGCGCTCGACAAGGTGCGCAAGGCCGAATACGCCCGCGTCAGCGGCAAGGATCGGCGCTTCATCAAGGGCCAGAAGTACAATCTGCTGTCGCGCCACGACAACCTCAAGCTGGAGGGCAAGCGCTCGCTCGCGCTGCTGCTGGCCGCCAACAAGCGGCTCAACACCGCCTACCTCCTGAAGGAGGAGTTCGGCCAGCTCTGGGACTACACGCGCGAGACCTGGGCGCGCCGCTTCTTCGACAATTGGCGCGCCAAGCTCAAGTGGCAGCGGCTCGAGCCCTACCAACGCTTCGCCGACATGATCGAGCGACACTGGGACGGCATCGCCGCCTACTGCAAGCCCGAGAACAAGGTCTCGCTCGGCTTCGTCGAAGGCCTCAACAACAAGATCCGAGTCTTTCAACGGCGCGCCTATGGCCTGCGCGACGAGGAGTATCTACGCCTCAAGGTCCTCACCTGCATGCTGCCGCGGCATTGAGCCTCGCAGCGCGCCGACAGCGCGTGCCGCGATCGCTGGTCTTCCTCTTCTCCCTCCTCTCGAAGCTCATCGGGGTTGTGGCAGGGCTGGCGGGTATGTGGGCGAAGGTGAGCATTTCCCCGCGTTGCCAGGCTGCCAGTCATCCAAGTCACGGAACGCGGGGGAAGCGCAGCCGCTCCGCGAAGCGGATCGTCCACATATCCGACGGCCTCTTCACTGCCTGAGCGGCCAACCCCCAGGCAGGCAGACGCAACGGCGAGCGGTCCACATCATCTCCTCCAGCCGTTGGCCGGCGGACAGAATCCGACCAAAACCACCCACTCGATTTCCTGAAGACCCAAAAAAAGATCCGGCTCCCGAAGCAGAAGCGTCTGCCGCAGACGCTCTCCCATGCCGAGGTGCAGCGCATTCTCGGCGCTATCCAT
>NZ_JBPPND010000058.1:0-41263 GCF_051306395.1 Methyloceanibacter sp. | reverse complement strand
TCCCAGTCGTTGAACGGCCCGACCACGCTGACGCGCGTGGCGTTCGGCGCCCAGACCGCGAAGCTGATGCCGTCCACGCCTTCATGCGTGATGGCATGGGCGCCCATCTTCTCGTAAAGGCGCAAATGATTGCCCTCGGCGAAGAGATGGAGATCGAGCTCGCCGAGAATGGGGCCGAAGCGATACGGGTCGTCGATCTCCGCCGTCTCTCCGTCGCGGGCGACGCGCAAGCGGTAGCTTTGTGAAAATCCGTCCGGCACTTCCGCGCCGAACACACCCGTCTTGTTCAGCCGCTCGAGCGCGACCTCCTCTCCCGTCTCGGGGTCGAGGGCCGTGACGGACGCCGCACCCGGCAGAAAGACGCAGAGAGACGCACCGGCGCGGCCGCGATGCAGCCCGAGGATCGAGAACGGGTCGCCATGCTCGCCGCGCACGAGCGCGTCAAGGCTCGCGCGGCTCGGTATCCAATGATTTGCGCGTTTCTCGGCGGGGAGAGTCAAAATTCAACCATTCTATGGAGTTGGGTGCCTGCTCTTGGCCTAGCGTGCAGGGCTTAAGGGCAAACCGTTGAGCAAGTCTAACGTTCCGTTGCGGAAAGTGAAAGTCGGCCGCATGGGACGGACCGGTATGTCATCAAGGATGTCTAGCCCAGCGCCCCGCGGCGGCCCGGTCGGCGAACCAGATAAGTTCGCCCACCGGCCGGATATGAGAGGCGGGAAAGCTGTCATCGCCCGACAGGATCTTGTCGAGGATCTCGCGCTTTCCCTCACCGGATACCAAGAACGCGACCACGTGGCTTGAATCGAGCGCGGGGTAGGTGAGGGTCACGCGCTCTTCCGTGCGGCCCTTCGGCACCGGCGCGACCCAGCGGTCGCGTACTTTGAGAACCGGCTCCCCCGGCAAAAGAGAGGCCGTGTGGCCATCCTCGCCGAGGCCGAGCAGCGTGAGCGTGAGCAGCGGGCGGCCGGGCTCGAGCGTGTCGGCGCCATAGAGACCCTGCAGCATCTTCTCGTAGCGCCGCGCCGCCTCATCGAGCGTCACGCCGTCGGTCTCCACTGGATGCACGTTCTGAGGCGGCACCGGCACATGCGAGAGAAACGCCGCGCGCGCCATGCCGTAATTGCTGGCCGGGTCGGAGGGCGGGACGAAGCGCTCGTCTCCCAAGATCCAATGCACCCGGTCCCAGGGCAGACGCGACTTAATCGGCTCTTGGGCCAAATGCTCATAAAGCGGCTTCGGTGTGCTGCCGCCGGACAGCGCGACGATCGTGCGGTCCTCGCGGCGCGCGGCGAGATCGCAGAGATAGGCGACGCCCGTGCGGGCCAGGTCCGCTGCGTCCTCACAGATCCGAAGCGTTCCAAAAGCTGGCGTCATGGCAGTGGCCCTCTTTCGTGAAATCGGCCGCACGATAGGGGCAGAAAGTTAAGGGCGCTGCAAGGTAGAGGGCCGTAAAGTACCCGTGTCAATGACCCACGAGATCATCATCGCGCCGTCGATCCTCTCCGCCGACTTCGCCAAGTTGGGAGATGAAGTGCGCGCCGTGGACAAAGCCGGCGCCGACTGGATTCATATCGACGTCATGGACGGGCACTTCGTGCCGAATATCACGATCGGCCCTGACGTGGTGAAGGCGCTCAGGCCCCATACCAAGAAGCCGTTCGACGTGCATCTGATGATTGCGCCCTGCGACGCCTATATCGAAGCGTTCGCGAAAGCAGGCGCCGACCAGATCACCGTGCATGCCGAAGCGGGGCCGCATCTTGACCGCTCCCTTCAGCTCATTAGGAGCTTTGGCAAGCACGCAGGGGTGAGCCTCACGCCGTCCACGCCGGAGAGCGCGATCGAATATGTCATCGACAAGGTCGACCATGTCCTGGTGATGACGGTGAACCCGGGCTTCGGCGGCCAGACCTTCATCCCGCTTCAGCTCGATAAGATCCGCGCCATCAAGAAAATGATCGGTGACCGGCCGATCCATATCGAAGTGGACGGCGGCATTCATGTCGAGACCGCGCCGCTCGTGGTCGAGGCAGGGGCAAATGCGCTCGTCTCGGGCTCCGGCGTGTTCAGCGATGCCCATTACGCCGAAAACATCAAGGCGATCCGGGACGCGGCCATGCGCGGCCGTGTTGCCGCCTAACCGCGCTACGAGAACTTGTGCTTGCGGTAGCGTTCGATCAGCGCGTTGGTCGATGAGTCGTGGGTGAGCTTAGGCGCGGTCTTGGCCTCGAGCTCGGGGATGATGCGGTTGGCGAGCACCTTGCCGAGCTCCACGCCCCACTGATCGAACGAGTCGATGTCCCAGACGGCCCCTTGAGTGAATACGCTGTGCTCGTAAAGCGCCACCAGCCGCCCCAACGTTTTGGGATCGAGCTTCTCAGCGAGGATCATGTTGGTCGGACGATTGCCTTCGGTCACGCGGAACGGCGTCTGTGCCGGTGATGAGCCTTCGGCGGTCAGCTCGGCCGCCGTCTTGCCGAAGGCGAGCGCCTCGGCCTGCGCGAACAGATTGGCCATCAACAGATCGTGGTGATCGGCAAGCGGGCTCAACGGCGTGAGAAAGCCGATGAGATCGCACGGGATCAGCTTCGTGCCCTGATGGATCAGCTGATAGAAGGAGTGCTGTCCGTCGGTGCCGGGCTCCCCCCAGATGATTGGGCCCGTCTGATAATTCACATGCGCCGCGGCAAGATCCACATGCTTGCCGTTGCTCTCCATCTGCAGCTGCTGGAGGTAGGCGGGAAAGCGCTTCATGTGCTCCGAGTAGGGGAGCACCGCAAGCGTCTGCGCGCCGAAGAAGTTGTTGTACCAGACCGTGAGCAGCCCCATGAGCATGGGCAGGTTCTTCTCGGGCGGCGCCGTCCTGAAATGCTCGTCCATTTCGTGGAAGCCAGCGAGCAGGTCGCGGAAGTTGTCGGGCCCGATGGCGATCATGGTCGAAAGGCCGATCGCCGAATCCATGGAATAGCGGCCGCCGACCCAGTCCCAGAACTCGAACATGTTGGCGGTGTCGATACCGAATTTTTCGACGCCTTCTGTGTGGGTGGAGACGGCGACGAAATGCTTGGCCACCGCGTCTTCGGACCCGAGCTTGTCGACGGCCCAGGCGCGCGCGGTCGCGGCGTTGGTCATGGTCTCCAGCGTGGTGAAGGTCTTGGAGGAGATAATGAACAGCGTCTCTTCCGCGTTGAGGTCGCGCGTCGCCTCGTCGAAACAAGCGCCGTCCACGTTTGAGACGAAGCGGAAGGTCATGTCGCGGTCGGAATAAGGGCGGAGCGCCACATAGGCCATCTCCGGTCCGAGATAAGACCCGCCAATGCCGATATTGACGACGTTCTTGATGCGCTTGCCCGTATGGCCTTTCCAGGCGCCGCTGCGCACCTTGTCGGCGAAGGCCGCCATGCGGTCGAGCACCGTGTGCACGTCCGGCACCACGTCGTGGCCGTCCGTCTCGATCACCTCGCCACGCGGCGCGCGCAAGGCGACATGCAGCACGGCGCGGTCCTCCGAGACGTTGATCTCATCGCCGCGGAACATGGCGTCGCGCCGCTCGGCGACTCTGCGCTCTTTGGCGAGGTCGATCAGGAGCGCAAGCGTCTCCTCGGTGATGCGGTTCTTCGAGTAGTCCAGCACGAGACCTGCGCCCTCCGCTGTGAACTTCGCGGCGCGGTTCTTGTCGTCGGCGAAGAGCGCGCGCAGATGCGCGTCCTTGATCTTGTCGTGATGCGCTTCGAGGGCCTGCCAGGCCGGGGTCTCGATCAGTGTGGGCATTCGGCCTCCCTAGCTTAGCGCCATGGTCTTGGTCTCGATGGATTGCAGCAGGTCCTGCCACGACTTGACGAAAGAGGCAGCGCCTTCCTTTTGAAGCTGCGCCGCGAGGTCGGACACCGAAATGCCCGCTTTCTCGTAAGCCGCGAGCACGTCCTCGCAATCGCCGCCGTCGGGTGACAACACGCCTTGCAGCTTGCCGTGATCGGCGAAGGCGAGCAGCGTCTTATCCGGCATGGTGTTGACGGTGTTCGGCGCGGCGAGCGCCCCAATATAAAGTGTGTCCGGTGCCTTCGGGTCTTTGGTGCTGGTGCTCGCGAACAGGAGCCGCTGCGGACGCGCGCCCATGGAGGCGAGCCGCTGCCAGCGGTCGGAATAGAGCATGGCCCGGTAGTCGCGATAGGCCTGATGCGCCACGGCGATGCCGAGCTTGTCGCGTAAGGCGTCCGGCACCTTGTCCATCACCGCCTTGTCCCAGCGGCTGATAAAGATGGAGGCGACCGAGCGCACGTCCGGGTCGAGGCCGGCGGCGACCCGGCGCTCCAGGCCCTTCATGTAGGCGTCGGCCGCGGCCACGCAGTGTTGCGAGGAGAACAGCAGCGTCACGTTGACGGTGATGCCCGAGAAGATCGCTTCCTCGATGGCCGGAAGGCCTTCCTTGGTCCCGGGAATTTTGATGAAGAGGTTGGGCTTGTGCGCCCGCCCGTAGAGCCGCTTGGCCTCGGCAACGGTGGCTTCCGTGTCGTACGCGAGCAGGGGAGAGACCTCGAGCGAGACGAACCCGTCCACCGTCGCCGTGCGCTCGTGGATCGGCAGGAACAGATCCGCCGCGCGCGACAGATCCTGCAATGCCAGCTCGAAGAACAGCGCCTCGCCGGTATAGCCTGCCGTCGACAGGCGCTTGATCTCCGGGTCGTAGCTGTCGCTCTTGGAGACGGCGTTGTCGAAGATCGTCGGGTTCGACGTGAGCCCCGTCACCGAGAGCTCGTCGATATATTTCTTGAGCGTGCCGCTATCGAGCATGTCGCGGGTGATATCGTCGATCCACAGGCTTTGCCCCAGATCGTGCAGGGCTTCGGTTGCTTTCACGGGTCTATCTCCTCCTCAGGCCGGCTGAAGCATCGAGAAATCGTGCTCCATCAGGTCGGCGATGCGCGCGATCTCCATATCGGCCGGCGGAAAGCTGGTCAGGGTGCTTGCGTCCTTGGCGTAGTGACCTTGGCGCGGAAAAATAGTGGTTACGCGGTCGCCCCAGGCCTTCTTCACCGCATCCAACAGGCTGAGCTTGTCGTCGATCAGCACATAGTGCTTAGCCGGATAGGCGCGCTGTACCGCGTCGAGCTCTTTCTCTTTATGGACGTAATTGAGCACGTGGCCTCCAAAAGCGTCCAGTAAACCTGCCCGCTCCAATTTGTGCGGCTGGAACACGCCGTCGCCGTCGGTGAGGATCACCGGCAGGCCCCATTTGCGCACGTGGCGAACGGCGCCCAGCGCATCCGGATAAAGCCGTTCGATGAAGGGGTAGTCCATCACCCAGTTGGCGAGCCGCAAGACGCGCGGGTCGTCGACATGCGCGAGACGAAACTTCTCCAGCGTGCCGAGAAAATCGGCATAGCCGTGCTTGACCCGCTCCTCTTCGTAGAGCGCCCAAAGATCGTCCCGCGCCTCTTCGCCGAACATCTCACTCACATGGTCGCCCAGGTCGGCTTTCATGCGGTCGTTGTCCAGCAGCGTGTTGTCCACGTCGAAGAGAAAGACCACCTGGTGTGTCTCGGGCATCTTTACGTCTAGGCGGGTTTGGGATTGAGCCAGCGCCCATCCGCGCCGACGAGCTGCTCGGCCTCGTCCGGTCCCCAGGATCCCGGCTTGTAGCGATAAACCGGCGTCACGTTGCCGAGCACACCATCCACGATGCGCCATTCCGCATCGACGATGTCCTCTCGCGTGAAGAGATCGCTGATGCCTTGCATGGCGTCGCCGAGAAGCCGTTGATAAGGCGGTTTGTCGCCCGCGGGCTGCCGGGTCAGGATCAATTCCACGTCGTCGCCGATCATGCGGTCGCCGGGAACCTTGACGCGGGTGCCGAGCGCGATGGTCACGTCGGGTTGAATGCGAAAGCGCATATGGCCGCAGCCGACCGAACTGATCTCGCCGAAGGTTTCCCGCGGCGGCCGTTTGAACTGCACCACGGCCTCGGCAATGCTGACCGGCAGGCATTTTCCGGTGCGGATATAGATAGGTACGCCCTCCCAGCGCCAGCTGTCGATGGCAAGCCGGGCGGCGGCATATGTCTCCACCGTCGAGCCCGGGTGCACTCCGGGAACCTGCTCGTAGCCTTCATACTGGCCGCGCACGAGGTCGTTGGGGCTGAGTGGACGAACGGACTTCAGCAGACTCGCCTTGCGGTCGCGGATGGCCTCGTGCTCCTGTCCCGTCGGAGGATCCATGGTCAGCGAGGCGAGGATCTGCAGCATGTGGTTCTGCAGCACGTCGCGGATCGCGCCAGCCTCGTCGTAGAACGCGCCGCGGTCCTGCACGCCAAAATTCTCCGCCATGGTGATCTGGATGCTGCGCACGTGATTGCGGTTCCACAGCGGTTCGAAGATCGAGTTGGCGAAGCGCGTGTAGAGGATGTTCTGCACCGGCTCCTTGCCGAGATAATGATCGATGCGAAAAATGTCAGTCTCGGAGAAGTACTCGTCGAGGATGCGGGAGAGCTGGTCGGCCGACTTCCGGTCGCGTCCGAACGGCTTCTCGACCACGAGCCGTGCGTTCTCCGCGCATCCCGACTTGGCGAGCTGCGAAGCGACTTCCGAGAAGAGAGTCGGCGGAATGGCGAGATAGTGCAGGGGACGCTTGGCGTCACCCAAGTCCTTGCGCAGTGATGCGAAGGTCTCCGAATCGGCGTAGTCGCCGTCCACGTATTGGAGGTGGTCCAAGAGCTTCTTAAACGCAGCGGATTTGATATCGCCGCCGTGGTCCTTGACGCTGTCGGCGGCCCGCTTCTTGAGCCAGTCCAGTCCCCGGCCGCCTCTGGCAACACCGATGATGGGCGTGGACAAGCCTTCGTCGCGCACGAGGCCGAACAGTGCCGGAAAGATCTGCTTATAGGCGAGGTCGCCGGTCGCGCCAAAAAAGACCAGCGCGTCGGACTCGCCTCCGTTCGACTGGTTCATGGCGCCTTCTTCTCGAGGTGACCGCCGAATTCGTACCGCATGGCCGACATTAGCTTGTCGGCGAAGTCTGCGTTACCTCTTGAGGCGAAGCGTGTGAACAACGCCGATGAGATCACCGGCGCGGGGACTCCTTCGTCGATCGCCGCTTGCAGCGTCCAGCGGCCTTCGCCGGAGTCGGACACGCGGCCTTCGAAATTGGCGAGGTCGGGGCTGTGGCGCAGCGCGCTCGCCGTGAGGTCGAGCAGCCACGAACCAATCACGCTGCCGCGCCGCCACACCTCCGCGACCTCGGCCAGGTTGATGTCATATTGATAGTACTCGGGATTGCGTAAGGGCGTGGTCTCGGCATCCGTCTCTTGCTTGCGTTTTCCCACATTGCCGTTCTTGAGGATGTTCAACCCTTCCGCATAGGCGGCCATGATTCCGTACTCGATGCCGTTATGCACCATCTTGACGAAGTGTCCGGCGCCATTCGGCCCGCAATGGAGATAGCCGTTCTCGGCGGCCGAAGGCTCGCCGGAAGCGCCCGGTGTGCGCGCCGCCTCGCCGACGCCAGGCGCCAGCGCCTTAAAGATCGGATCGAGCCGCGCGACCACGTCGTCCTCGCCGCCGATCATCATGCAATAGCCGCGGTCGAGGCCCCACACGCCGCCGCTCACGCCCACGTCCACATAGTGGATGTCCTTTTCTTTCAGAGCCTTAGCCCGGCGCAGATCGTCGTGATAATAGGAGTTGCCGCCGTCGATAATAATATCGCCAGACTCCAGCAGCGGCTCGAGCTCGGCGACCACCGCATCCACCGCACCCGCCGGCACCATCATCCAAATGGCGCGCGGCTTATCGAGGCCTTTGACGAAGTCGCTCAACTCCGTGCTGCCCTTGGCGCCCTTATCGGTCAGCGCCTTCACCGCGTCGGCGTGGGTGTCATAGACGTGCATGTCGTTGCCGGCCTTCATTGCCCGCACGGTCATGTTGGCGCCCATTCGACCGAGGCCGATCATGCCGAGTTGCATCGCTCATCTCCTCGTTTTGCAGCCGTGAGACGCTCCGGCACGCCGGAACGCGGAAAGACTCTCAAAGACCCAGCGCCATCTTGGCCGCGGCCGCGACCCGTTCCGGCGTGAACCCGAAATGCTCCGAGACGACCTTCAGCGGCGCCGACAGGCCGAACGTATTCATGCCGAGCACGATCCCTTTGGGTCCCGCATAGCGGTCCCAGCCGATCGGCGAGGCTTCTTCGACCGTGACCCGCGCCGTGATGGACGAGGGCAGAACGGACTCACGATAGGCATCATCCTGCGCATCGAACAACTCGCGGCAAGGCATTGAGACGACTCGCGCCTTGATCTTGTCCTTGGCGAGCATGTCGCGCGCCGCAACGCAAAGCGACACCTCGCTGCCCGTGCCGATGAGAATCACGTCCGGCTTCCCATCCGGCGCATCGGCAAGCACGTAGGCACCCTTCGCCAGTCCGCTCGCCGGCGCGAACGTCGAGCGGTCAAAGGTGGGAACGGCCTGGCGCGTCAGGATTAGCGCCACGGGGCGGCTCTTATGCGGTATCGCCAGCCGAAAGGCCTCCACCGTTTCATTCGCGTCCGCCGGGCGGATCACCATGAGACCCGGGACCGCGCGCAAGGAAACCAGCTGCTCGACCGGCTGGTGCGTCGGGCCGTCTTGGCCGAGGCTGATGGAATCGTGCGTCCAGATATGCAGCACGGGAAGATCCATCAGCGAGGCGAGCCGGATCGCGCCGCGCGCATAGTCTGTGAAGATCAGGTAGCAGGAATCGTAGGCGCGCAAGCCCGTCAGCACCATGCCGTTGACAAGGGCGCACATGGCGTGTTCGCGAATGCCGTAGCGCAGATTGTGACCGCCATAGTCGCCGAGCTCGCCATAAGGCTGGAACTCGCCGGCGTCCGGATAGTCCAGGATCACCTTCGTGCTGCCGGCTACGTCCGCCGCGCCGCCCAGCACCCAAGGCACCTTCGCCGCGATGGCGTTCAGCACCTTGCCCGAGGCTTCGCGGGTCGCAATGCCTTTGGCGTCGGGCGGGAACTCGGGAATGTCACTGTCCCAGCCTTGCGGCAGCTCGCGATCCCGGATCAGTTCGATCTGCTTCGCCTGGTCGGGATGCTTCTTGGCGTAGTCGGCGAACAGCGCCTCCCACTTGGCGCGCGCATCCGCGCCGCGCTGGCCCATATGGGTGGTGAAGTGCTGCCGCACGCCGTCCGGCACGACGAAGAACCTGTCCGGATCGAAGCCGAGGAATTCCTTGGTACGGCGCACTTCGTCTGGGCCGAGCGGCTCGCCGTGGGCGGACGGCGTGTCGTGCTTGCCGGGCGAGCCGTAGCCGATATGGCTGTGCACGACGATGAGCGTCGGCTTGTCCTCCGTGGCGAGGAAGTCGCTATACGCCTTGGCCAGCTCCGCCAGGTCGTTGGCGTTCGTCACATGCAGAATATTCCAGCCATAGGCCTCGAATCGCTTTGCCACGTCCTCGGTGAAGGTGATGTCGGTGTGGCCGTCGATGGTCACGTTGTTGTTGTCGAAGATCCAGCACAAGTTCGACAGCTTCAAGTGTCCGGCGAGCGAGGCGGCTTCGCTGCCGACGCCCTCCATCAGGCAGCCTTCGCCGCACAGCGCATAGACATTGAAGTCGAACAGTTCGAAGTCCGGCTTGTTGTAGGTCGCCGCCAGCCACTTCCCCGCCATGGCGATGCCGACGCTCGTCGCCACGCCTTGGCCGAGCGGTCCGGTGGTGGATTCGACGCCCGTGGTCCAGCCATATTCCGGATGGCCGGGGCATCGGCTGTTCTCCTCGCGGAAGGACTCGATGTCGGCAAGGCTTACCGCCTCGCCGCCTTTCTCCTGGTATGAGGTCTCGGCCGCCTCGATCCCCGCCAGATGGGTCAGGCTGTAGAGCAGCATGGACGCGTGCCCCGCCGACAACACGAAGCGGTCGCGATTCATCCAATGCGACGCCTTCGGGTCGTAGCGCAGGAATTGCTGCCACAGGGTGTAAGCGGCGGGCGCCGCGTCCATGACCGTGCCGGGATGGCCGGAATTGGCTTTCTGAATAGCGTCGATCGAGAGCGTGCGGATCGTGTTGATCGCCAGTTCGTCGAGCTCGTCTGGGGCCTGCGCCACCGCCGTTACTCCTTCAAGCCACCGTCACAAAGGCCGAAGACACACCGGTGAAGCTCGCGTCCATCGCCTTATCCCAGACCTTCACGCCGCCGGTGATACCATCTTCGTTTGAAACCGTCCGCACAGTGTCCGGCAACGGCTTTTCGATCAAGCGCGCGTTGCCGCCGCCGATATAGAGCATGTCGTAATTGGTGACCGTGGCGAGGATGCCGATGATCTCGCGTACGCGCTTGTTCCATTCCTTGGGGCCGATGGCTTCGAGTGCCTTCTCGCCCAGATACTGATCGTATGTCGTGTTGGTCTTGATCGGGTGTTGGCTCATCTCGAGATGCGGGGCGAGACGCCCGTTGTCGAACAGCGCAAATCCAAACCCGGTCCCCATGGTGATCGCGCACTCCAAGCCGTCGCCCGAGATGGCGCCCAACCCTTGGACGCTTGCGTCGTTGATCATGCGCACCGGCTTCTTCAGCCGCTCATGCAGCACCGCCGCGAGCTTGAAGCCCTGCCACAGCTCGGTGCCGAGATTGGGCGCCGTGACCACATAGTCGGCACGCACCACGCCCGGAAAGCCGATGGTGATGCGGTCATGCGGCCCGAGCCCTTCGGCGAGGCCCGTCAGCGCCTCGACCACCTCCTGCGGAACGGCGGGGTGGGGCGTGGCCACTTGGTTCGGGCCATCGAGCATCTTCCCCTTCGGCGAGAGCATGCCCGCCTTCAAATGGCTGCCCCCGACATCGAAGGCGAGCGTGAGAGGACCTTGGTGTTCGTCGCGCGTCACCCGGGGCTCCACAGGTTTGCGTTGCCGCCGCCGGCGGCCTTCGTTGCTGCCGACTTACGGTGCCGGTCTCAATATAAGATGAAGCAATCGGATCAAGTCTTAGAACTGACGTACGCTTCTAATAGAGGATTTGGGTCTTTGCTGACCTCGTGAGGAGGTAGGCGGTGAGCTTAAGGCATGCTGATCGCGCTCGCCGCGCTGAAGAATACTGCATGCAGGCGCCACGAAACTGCGAATTGGCAGCGACCGCCAACATCTTGTCCATCATATCCACAGCCGCGGCGCCGATTTCCGGCGGAACGACGCGCGATCCTCTCCATCGCTTACGACAATGTGCGCCCCGCGCCGAAGTCTGGGGCTACGCGCTGGTATGGTTCCTGATCAACGACGGCGTGAAGCTACTCGGCTACCGCATCCTCGACCCCAAGGGCGCGCCGGTTCTCTCTCAGCGTTCGGCGACCATGGCGCCGGCCGGCGCCTGACAGTCCCTGTCGGCACTGTCGTCGAGGGCGCCGAGGCGGACCCACAGGAACAGGTCTGGGTAGATCATCGAAACGACCAGCAAAGCGGCGGTGCTCCAGCACGTCAGTACCATGGTCCATAGAAACATAGTCATCGTGCGGCCCTCCTCGTGTCGGCCTTCGTGTCCAGGTGGCGCGCCCAGCGCCGCGGCTCAAAGAGGTTCGGCCAAACGACGCTGATCACCAGCACGGCGGCTAAGATGCGCAGCGCGGCAACCCATAGATCGACATTCATTGGCGAATCCTCCTGATCTGCAGCAGAGGCTAGCGCCGGATCGTTGCCGGGATTGGGCTGCAGCGTTTCGAAATGTTTCGCGCGCAAGAGATTTGTGTCGAAACGTTTCCGGGGCACCGAAACGCGCGGTTTCGTTACAAAAATCTCCAGCAAGGCGCGTCTTGCGACCCTAATTTGAGGTCACGTCGGGGCCGCGACGGGCCGCCCATACGACGTGCCCGAGAAGGAAGAGAAGGGTCGGGATGAATGAATTTGTGCAAACCGGCACGGTCAAGGCTGATAAAGTGAAGGCCGAGAGGGTGGAGGCCGATATCGAGGCCGTGCTCGGACTCGACAAGCCGAAAACGACGCTTGGGCGCTACCGTTCCAAGCTCGTCCTCGCGGCGCTCGCAGGCGTGGCGGTACTCCTTTACGCCATTTTCGGAACCGGCGGCTCCAATAGCGGCGCCCGCTATGTCACCGAGCCGGTCAACAAGGGCGACCTCACGGTTGCGGTTACGGCCACGGGGACCGTCCAGCCGACCAACGAGGTGGAGATCTCGAGCGAACTCTCCGGCATCGTGCGCAACGTGCTTGTGGACTACAACAGCGCCGTCACCACGGGACAGACGCTCGCCGAGCTCGATACCGACAAACTCTCATCGACGGCGGACAGTTCAAGGGCCAAGCTCCAGGCCGCCGAAGCCAAGGTCAGCGAGGCCGAAGCGACCGTTCTGGAGACAAGGCTCGAACAGGACCGGCAGCAGCAGCTCGTCACCAGGAGAGTGGGGGCCGCGCAGCAGCTGGAGACGGCCGAGGCTGCGCATCAACGTGCACTCGCCGCGCTGAAAAGCGCTAAGGCCGATGTGGCCGCTGCCACCGCCGATCTAGCGCTCAACGAGACAAATTTGGAGAAGGCCGTCATCCGTTCGCCTATTACGGGTGTGGTCTTGAGCCGCGTCGTAGAGCCGGGCCAGACAGTGGCTTCGTCGCTTCAAGCCCCGGTACTGTTCACCATCGCCGAGGACCTTACGAAGATGGAGGTCCAGGTTGACGTGGATGAAGCCGACGTCGGCAGCGTGCGCGAAGGGCAGAAGGCGAGCTTCACGGTCGACGCGTATCCCGACAGGACGTTCACCGCCGAGATTCGGGAACTGCGTTACGGCTCCGAAGTTGTCCAAGGCGTCGTCACCTATAAGGCGGTACTCACGACGGATAATTCCGAACTGCTCTTGCGGCCCGGCATGACGGCCACGGCGGAAATCGTGGTCGCACACGTGCAGGATGCGCTGACCGTGCCGAACGCGGCGCTGCGCTTCTCGCCGCCGAGCGGCGAAGCGGTGGACAAGCGCAACTTCCTGCAAAAGCTGATGCCTGGTCCGCCACGCCTGCGCAGGGCAAGCAGCCCCCGGGAGCCGACGGGCGCGGAACGCAAGGTCTGGGTCCTAAGTGACGGACGGCCGCAAGAGCTGGCCGTCACCGTGGGCGCGACAGACGGGAAGCGCACCGAGATCAGGCAAGGTGACCTTGCACCCGGCCAGGCGGTCATCGTCGACACGGAAACCGCCAGGTGATCGCCGATGACCAAGCCGTTTAGGACAAAAGCGTCGCCGCTGATCGCGCTGCGCGACGTCACGAAGATCTACGGACAAGGCGATGCGCGAGTGCGTGCGCTGGACGGCGTGAATCTCGCCGTCGAGGAGGGTGAGTTCGCCGCGGTCATGGGGTCGTCTGGCTCCGGCAAATCCACCGCGATGAATATCATCGGCTGCCTCGATCAACCCACGAGCGGTGTCTATCAGTTCAAGGGCGTAGACGTGGGCGGACTCGACCGGAAGCAACGGGCGCTCCTGCGGCGGAACTATCTCGGCTTCGTGTTCCAGGGCTTCAATCTGCTGGCCCGCACCTCCGCGGTTGAGAATGTCGAACTGCCGCTCATCTATCGCGGCATGCGCCACGCCGAACGCCGGCCCCTGGCCATGGAAGCGCTGGAGCGGGTGGGCCTTCAAGGCAGGGCGCGGCACACGCCCGGCGAATTGTCCGGTGGCCAGCAGCAGCGCGTCGCCATTGCGCGGGCCATTGTCACCAGCCCCGCGGTGTTGTTGGCCGACGAGCCGACCGGCAATCTCGACACCAAGACCAGCCACGAGATCATGCAGCTTCTCGTCGGGCTCAATTGCGAGCAGGGGATCACCATCCTAATGGTCACGCATGAGCCGGAGATGGTCGAATATGCCGGCCGCGTCGTGCATTTCCTCGACGGGCGCATCGCCAGCGACAGCCGTACGCAGGAGGCGGCCTGATGTTCTACGAGACCCTGAAGCTCGCGGTGCAGGCGGTCCGGCGCAACGCCTTGCGCTCTTTTCTGACTCTGCTCGGCATCGTCATCGGCGTCTCGGCCGTGATCGCCATGGTCACCATCGGCAACGGCACGACGGAGAAGGTCAAGATCGAGATGGCTAAGCTTGGCAGCAATGTGCTGTTCATCCGCCCCGGGCAATGGGGACCGGGGCGAGCGAGCGCCACCGCGAAGCCTTTCGACGCCCGCGACATCGCCGAGTTGCGCGAGCAATTGCGCGGCGTGAAGGCCGTAGCGCCCATGGCGCAGCAATCAACGACCGTGGTGTACGGCAACGAAAGCCGCAGCGTCGGCACGATCGGCACGGACGCGAGCTACGTCGTCACGCAGGATTGGGAACTCACGGAAGGCCGCAATTTCCTCGACAGCGAGACGCGAAGCGGTCGCGCCGTGTGCATCGTCGGCCAGACGGTCCATGAGAAACTGTTCGGCTCCACCGACGCAACCGGCAAGCGCCTCCGGGTCAGCAATGTGTCCTGCGAAGTGATCGGAGTGCTCGAGGAGAAGGGCGAGTCTGGCTTCGGTACCGATCGCGACGACGTCGTGCTCATGCCGCTGCGCACCTATCACCGGCGTATCGCGGGCAACACCGATATCAACACCATCAATGTCTCGGCCCTGGACGGCGTCGACACGTCGAAAGTGCAGGCGGACATTGAGCGGCTCTTGCGCGAGCGGCGCGGCATTACCGGAGCCGAGGAGGACGACTTCCGCGTCGCCGACATGAAACAGATCGCAGATACCCAGACCGCGACCACCGGGGTCCTCACTGCGCTCCTCGGTGCCGTGGCCGGGGTCAGCCTGCTGGTGGGCGGCATCGGCATCATGAATATCATGCTGGTGTCGGTGACCGAGCGTACGCGCGAGATCGGCATTCGCCTCGCCATCGGCGCGCAAGAGAGCCAAGTGCTGATGCAGTTCCTCGTGGAGGCGGTGGTGCTGTCCCTGCTCGGCGGCGCGGTCGGCGTTTTCTTGGGGCTGGCCCTTGCGGGCGCTGCCTCCGCCGGTATGAACATCCCCTTCGTGCTCGACCCGAGCATCGTGGTGATCGCCTTCGCCTTCTCGGCTTTGATCGGAATCGTATTCGGCTATTTCCCCGCGCGCCGGGCCGCGCAGCTCAATCCCATCGACGCGCTGCGCCACGAGTAGGCTCTGCGGCTTATGCGGCCTGCGTGATCCATAGCCGCGCTTTGGCGGCCTCGGCATGAGGGTAGACGCGGATGGTGCCCGGCAGGAAGACGCTGAACAGGCGCGTGGCGAGGCCGATCCATTCGACGTCCGTGATAACCGCGATCCGCTCCCAACGGGAGAAGTGCTCCATGCCGACCTTGAAGTCCTCCCAGGCCGCGCCCGCGTCGTAGCCGTCGAATTCCGGACCGAGCTCGTAGAGGATTCTAACCTTGTCGTGCGTTTTCAAGGTCTTCTCCACGGCGGGGATCAAGACCTCGTCATAGTCCTTCTTGGTCACCTCGCCGTGGGCTCTGATCGCCACGACATTGTTGGGAAAGCCTCTGAGCAGCTCGATCATGGGCGCGGGGGTCTCTTACTCGGCCTTGGCCGCGCACTTGCTCTCGGCGGCATTCCAGGCGCAACCGAACGAGCTTGTGTTGCAGACGGACTCGCCGCCATGCACCGCGCAGCGATCCTCGTCAGGCCGCGGGCCCGGGAGACATCCCTTGTTGTTGGCCGCATCGTACCAGCAGCTCGGCTCCGCGACGCACTGGGCCGAGTCGCGGATGGCTTGGCAGCGCACTTTCTCGGCGTGGACGGCCGCGGCACCGAAGGTTAGGGCGACGATTGCGAGAGAGAATGCGGCAAATACGGAACGCATGAGGCTTCCTCTTGGGTTCGTTATGGGGATGGCTGGGCTCCGTTCTAGCCGAACCGGCCCTGGTGTGAATAGTCCGCAAGGCCCGATTTAGGCCGCGTCGCTCCGCGCCCTGAGCACGCCGGGGACACTGTCGACGATAAACAGAATTTCTGCGCTCCAAAGGAAATCGCTGCCCAAGGGCCTGCTTATGCGGACTGCCAGCCCCGGAAGGCCGGACCTACGACTTTCGGCTCCTGGACGGCCAGCGGGCTTCGGGTTAAGCGAGGTCCATGACCGGCACGGCCCTTTCATGATCGGCGTCGATGTGGCGCTCAAGCTCGGCGCCTTCGATCTCGATGTCGCATTCGAGAACGAGGCGGGCATTACCTGCCTGTTCGGCCGCTCGGGCGCTGGCAAGACCGTGACCATTAACCTGATTTCCGGACTCGCCCGCCCGGATCGCGGGCGGATCGTGCTCGATGGCCGGACCTTGGTAGACACCGAGACCGGCGTTTTCGTACCGCCCCATCGCCGGCGGATCGGCATCGTGTTTCAGGATGCCCGGTTGTTTCCGCACCTCACGGTGAAGCAGAACCTCGTCTACGGCCGCTGGTTCGCTGGAGAGGCCGCGGGCCGCGTGGCCTTCGATCCGGTCGTCGAGACACTCGGCATCGGCCACCTGCTCGGGCGGAAGCCGGCGCTCCTCTCCGGCGGCGAGAAGCAGCGGGTGGCCATCGGTCGCGCGCTCCTGACGTCGCCCGCGCTTCTGCTCATGGACGAGCCGCTCGCCTCGCTCGACACCGAGCGCAAGCTGGAAATTCTGCCGCTGATCGAATCCTTGCGCGATGCCTTTGGCATCCCGATCGTCTACGTGTCCCACGCGGTGGAGGAGGTCACGCGTCTCGCCGCGCGGGTCGTGGTGCTGGAAAACGGCCGCGTCGCCGCAATCGGTCCGGTCGAGGAAGCGCTGGGCCCCGCATTGAAGTCAGCGGGCCTCAGCCGCTTCGCGCGTGCCTCTGTAGTGACCGGCACGCTGTCGTCCATCGACGAGAATTACGGGCTCACAGAGATTTCCCATCCGGCCGGCAAGATCTGGCTCGTCGGCCGCGCCGGAACGCCGGGGCAGGAGGTGCGCATCGTGGTCAAATCGACCGACATTGCCCTGGCGCGCGGGGCCGGCCGCGATACCAGCATCCGCAATACACTCTCTGGTACCGTGGGCGGGCTCGAGACCGACGACGGGCCGCTCACGGGTGTTGCCATCGACCTCGACGGCCACGGCCATCTTTTCGCCCTCGCCACGCGCAAAGCCATCGACGAGCTTGGACTTGCTTGCGGCGAGCGGGTATTCGCCTTGATCAAGACCGCTGCGCTCGACGAACGCGCCGTGGCCGCGGAGCTTTAGGAGATCGGATTTTCATGAGCCTGCTTAACATTCCCGTCGGCGCCAATCCGCCGCATGAAGTCAACGTCATCATCGAGATCCCGCAAGGTGGATCGCCGGTGAAATACGAAATCGACAAGAAGTCCGGCGCGCTGTTCGTCGACCGGTTCTTGCACACGTCCATGTTCTATCCGGCGAATTACGGCTTCATCCCGCATACGCTTTCGGAGGACGGCGATCCGGTGGACTGCATGGTAATCGCCCCGACGCCGGTCGCCTCGGGCGTGGTCATCCGCGCGCGTCCCATCGGCGCGCTCCTCATGGAGGACGAGAAAGGCATTGACGAGAAAGTCATCGCCGTGCCGATCGACGAACTGCACCCCTTCTACAAGCGCGTCACGAGCTACCGCGACCTCCCCGAGATTCTAGTGGAGCAGATCGGCCACTTCTTCCAGCACTACAAGGACCTGGAGCAGGGGAAGTGGGTGAAGGTGGTGCGCTGGGCCGAGCACGCCGAGGCGGGCGATCTCATCCGCGCCGGTATCGAGCGGGCCAAAAAGGGCGCCTAGGGCAAAGCCCGCACCGTCTTGATTTGCCTCAAGGCCGCGAAAGTTCCCCCGCGCTTACCTGCGAGCCAGGTGCGCGTCGGCGTGCCCAAGAGGGGCAGGGGGATAGTCATGAAGGATCCCAAACCGGAGCTTGCTGACTTTCATCAGACCGTTCTCATGGACGACATGATGCAAGTCACCGGCGTCGATCATCTGGCTGCCATCGATTTGGATGGCGGGCAGTCCTATGTCAGGGCGCGAGCCAAGTGCCACGGCTGTGCTAGCAAGCGTCTGTGCCGCGAGTGGCTTGCCGGCCATAGCGAGGCGGAGCCCCAGCCGTTTTGCCCTAATGCCGCGTTCTTTCGGGCGGTGAAGAGCGGCGACGGCTAGCAGGTGCAGTCCGCGCGCGTCCCGCAGGTCCATTGCTAAAATTTTCTAGAAAATGTCGCGGTAGCATAAAGCCTACCGAGAGCACCTAACGGCTACGGTCCCCGCGAGTTCAATCCCGCCAAGCGAGAGACCATGCACCTCGACATGTCGACGATTTCGATCGTGGCGATCGCGATCAACGCGGTCCTTGGCCTTGTGCTCGTCTTCAATTGGGCGCGCCAAGGCGGATCGTCCTTCGTCGGCATGTGGGGCCTGGCCATGCTACTCATCAGTGTCGGGATCGTAATTGCCAACGTCTCTCGAAGCGGCTTCCCGGACGCCTTGGTGCTGGGCCAAGCCGTGATGATCCTAGGGGCCGGCGTGAAGTGGCGGGCCTGCCGCGAATTCTCGCAGCGCGACTCGAGCCTTCTCTATATCTTTGTGGGACCGGTTGTCTTGCTACTGGCGGCCAGCACGGGCCTTGTCGAGACGTTCAACGACAGGCTGATGCTGGTCTGCGTGCTGACCGCAGCCTACAGCTTCGCGGCCGCCACCGAGCTTGCCTACGACAACGGTGAGCAATTGCCTTCGCGCTGGCTTGCGATCCTGCTTCTCGCTCTGACCAGTGCGAGCTTCCTGTCTTGGCTCCCGTTGATCGTGATGAATCCGATCCCGGAAGTCGGCGCGGTGTTCTTCAGCAGCTGGTTCCCGATCGTCATGCTCATCACCTTACTGCTCCGGACCGCCTTGGCCTTTGTCGTGCTGGCCATGGCAAAAGAGCGGCAAGAGCAGGAGCAGCGTGTCGACGCGCTGACCGACAGCCTCACGGGCTTGCCGAACCGGCGGGCGTTGTTCGAGGTGGCCGATGCCGTCGCCCAACGCCGCATCCTGGGCGGCACGCCGGTCTCGGTGCTGATCCTCGACCTTGATCACTTCAAAGACACCAACGATTCCTATGGCCATAGTCTCGGCGACGAGGTGCTCAAGGTCTTCGCCATGACCGCGGAGAAGAACCTCAAGGTCAACAGCATCGTCGGGCGTTTGGGGGGCGAGGAGTTCGCCGCCATCCTCCCCGGTGTCGAGGCGGCGGCCGCTGTGGAGGCCGCGGAGCGCGTGCGCCGGGCATTTTCCCGCTCGGCCGCGTTCGTCAACGGTCTGGCTGTTGGAGCGACGGTCAGCGTGGGCGTCGCCACCGACACGGAGGTGGATGCGGATCTGTCGAGCCTGTTTCGGCGGGCCGACGCGGCGCTTTATGTCGCCAAGCGCGCAGGCCGCAATCAGGTCGCTTTCCTCGAATCGGACGAGGACATGTTCCTCGCCGCGCAATGCACCGCGATCCGTACCTCGCCGTCCCGCTTGCGGCCAGCCCCAGCCGTGGTGCGGCCCGATCGGGCGCGCTCCGCCTGACCGCATCGGCTGTCACACTTTCACCTTAGAAGCTGCGTTTGCGCGCCGCACCCCGCGTAGGCCTGCGGGGTTGATTGTGACAGTCAGATGTAGGTCTTTCCCCTCCCAGCGCCAGGGTATCTCCGGCGGCACACGAGCGGGCGGACGAAGCCGGCTCGCATTCATCGGGAGTTAGAGTGTGGCAGCGGGAAAGCCGGAGCGCGAGGCAAAAGAGATCGAGCTCAAGCTCACGTTCGATCCGTCCGATCATGGTCTGATCGAGGCGCATCCCATCCTGGAAGCGGCGGGGGCACCGAATGTCCGCGAGCTGATCTCCATTTATTACGACACCGCAGACGATGTGCTTCGCAAAGCGGGCGTTTTCTTGCGGGTGCGTGCGACCGGCGACGGTTATGTGCAGACCATCAAGACCGCGCGCGGGGCGGGCGAGTTCCTGGAGCGGGACGAATGGGAATGCTCGCTGCCGACGCATACGCCGGATCTTGACGCCGCCGCGGACACCGCCCTCGAGCCGCTTCTCACCGCCGAGCTGCGTGCCGCACTGTCCCCGCGCTTTCACACACGGTTTCGGCGTAAGGCGTACCAGCTGGACCACGAGGGCGCGGAAATCGAACTGGCGGTAGACGAAGGCGAGATCACCGCTGGCATCAAGGCGGCGCCGATCTGCGAGCTGGAGCTCGAGCTCAAGTCGGGCGACAGGCGCGCGCTGTTCTCGCTGGCCAAGACCCTCGCCGAGACCGTGCCGCTCACGCTCGGCGTCAAGACCAAGGCGGAGCGCGGGTTCGAGCTTCTCGACGACGGCGACAATGCGTTCGAGAAGGCCCAGGCTGTCACGGTCACGCCCGAGATGGACTGCGCGCAAGCCTTCCGTACCGTGGCGCGCAACTGTCTGCGCCAGGTTATCGTCAACGCGCCCGCCATGCGTGACGGCCGGCCCGAGGCGCTGCACCAGATGCGTGTCGGCCTGCGGCGTCTGCGGGCGGCGATCACGCTGTTTGGCGAGGTGGTGGCCGACCGGAACCTCGAGGTCGTCGAGGATTCCTTGAAGTGGATCGGCGGCGAACTCGGACCGGCGCGCGATCTCGACGTTTTCGCCGCTGACATCTTGGAGCCGCAGCGCGCGGCGCATCCGGACGACCCGGAGCTGGAAGCGGTCTACCGCGACGTCATGGAGCGCCGTGCCGCGGCCTATGCCCGCGCCTTCGAGGCAGGGAGCTCCGGCCGCTTCCGCGGCGCCTTGCTCGATCTTGGCGCTTGGATCGAGATCGGTGACTGGGAGAACACCGCGCGAGCCGAAGACTCGGTCACCGGCTATGCCGCGGGAAAACTCTCGAAGTTGCGGCGCACGATCAAGAAAAAGGGAAAGGACTTGCGCGACCTCAACGCGGCTGAGCGGCACAAGCTGCGCATCCGCGCCAAGCGCTTGCGCTATGCCACGGAGTTCTTCGCCGCGACCTTCACGGGCAAGAAGAGCGCCAAGCGGCAGAATAAGTCGCTCGTCGCGCTGCAATGTCTTCAGGATGCACTTGGGACGCTCAACGACATCGCCACCCGGCGCGCGCTTCTGGCCGCGGACGGCGAGGATCGAATGGATGCGCGCCTCGCCGCGCCCGCTACCGGCCCGGATGAAGAAGAGAAATGGATCAAAGAGGCCGAGCGCGCCTATGAGCGCTTCACCGACGTCAAAGCCTTCTGGAAGGCTTGAGGCGGACGCTTACTCCGCGGGGGAGGCGGGGCCGTCCGGGGCGGAAGCCGTATGGGTCTTCACATCGCCGCGCATCCTGCTCGTATAGTCCTCAAGACGCCGCACCGCGGCGTTGAACGCATCGCGCACCGCCAGATAGACATCCTCGTGGGAATGATCGAGCGGCTTGGCCCGGTCCACGACCAAGTCCTTGCCGGGGACGCTGATATCGATATGCACGCTGTAAAGCTTGCCCTTGTGGTGATGCCGATGCGGGGCTTCCACCACGACCGTGCAACCGATGATGCGGTCATGGAAGCGCTCGAGCTTCGCCGCCTTCTCGCGGATGCGCGCCTCGACGGCGGGCGAGGGGTCCATATTGCGGAAGTTGACTTCCAAGGGGATCTGCATAAAGCGCCTCTTTCTTATCTTTACTGTCTTCAAAAACGCCTGGGACATATTGTGCGCCAGAATGCGGAGAAAAGGCGACAGCGTTCTTTGAGGTTCGTCAACGCGGTTTCACCCGCAAGGGGCGAAAAGGGGCGAACTTGCCGGAGACGCCCGGACCCGTGGGAGGAAGCGCCGTGAAACCTGTGAGAATCCTGCTTCCGATCGACTCAGCCGGCACCAGCGTGGCATGCAGCACTGCGGCCTTCGGGCTCGCCAAGCGCTTCGGCTGCGCGCTCGAAGTGCTGCATCCCTGTCCGCCTCCCTCCCAGCGGCTGCCCTATGCGACGGAGCTGAGCCCCGTCTATTTCGGCCAGCTGGAGGATGTCGCGAGGAAGCAGGTCGATGAGGAAGAGCGCCGGGCCACGGACTGGTTCGAGGAAGCGCTCGGCGCCCATCCCGATGTCAAGGCGGAGCTTCTCACCGTCGAAGGCCTGGTCGGCCCCGCCGTCGCTCAGCGCGCCAAAGTCTCCGATCTCACCGTACTGCCCAGCATCGCCGCCAGAGAAGGCGGGATGTTCGAGCCGGCGCGCGATGCGGCCTTGTTTCACTCGGGCCGTCCGATACTCATCATGCCGGACGAGGCCGGTACGCCGATCGGCGAGACCGTGGTGATTGCATGGAAGGACGCTCCTGAAGCCGTTCGGGCTATCGCCGCCGCGGCGCCGTTTCTCGAAGCCGCCAAGCGCGTCAGGCTGATCAGCATCGCCGAGGACGGCGAGGACGATACCGCTTCCGCCGTGACAGGCTATCTCGCGATGGCCGGCCTTCCCGTCGAGATGGAAACGGTCCCGCTGGGTGAGCGTGGGGTCGGCGATGCCGTGCTCACGGCCGCCGGCAGCGGCGTTCTCCTTGTCATGGGCGGGTATGGGCATTGGCGGTGGCGCGAATGGATCTTCGGCGGCGCGACGCTCCATGTCCTGCGCAATACGGACGTCGCCGTGCTGATGAACCATTGAGCCGGCGCGTGCGGCGCCCAAAGGCTCTAGCGGCGGAGAACGATCCCAAGCACGAAACCGGCCCCAAGCGCGATGGCGAGCGACTTAAGAGGCTCGCGCTGCACGGCGCCCTCGAAGTTCGCCAGTGCCTCGCTCGCTTTGTCCTGGAGGGCTTCGGCCTGATGACTGGCGGTCGCGCCCGCCGCGCCCATCAAGCCGTCGATGTCCGACCGTAAATTCGCGAGACGCGCGGCGATCTCTTGCAGGTCTTCGCGCAAAGCCTTGTGGTCTGGCATTTCGGCGTCGGTCGTGGCCATGGTCTCCTCCGGTAGGACAAGGACTCTGCGCCAGTGTCGCAGGATCGGTAGAGCTAACAATACAGAGCTAACAGAATTGCGATAGCCGGGCCCCCTGGAAATTGAGTGGGCGTGCCCCGGCACCGGAGGCTAGACTTTCGCCATGCACGCCCCACTGACCAAACCTCCGGAAAGTAGGATCGAGCGCTTCCGCCGCGCGCTGGCCGATCCGCACACGAGCGGCGTCCATTATGGGGTGGCGATCGCCGCGGTGGTCGCCTCGGCGCTCCTCGCCTGGGGCCTGTACCCCTGGCTTCAAGGCCGCGCCTCATTCCTCATCTTCATCCCCGGTGTGGTTGTCGCCGCGGGCTTTGGCGGTGTCGGCCCAGGGCTGCTTGCAACCACAATTTTCGCCGTCTTGGGGCTCATTCTTACCGGCAAGGGCGATCTTCCCCCGACCGTGGCCCTCGAGACGATGGTCTTCTCCATGGTTGGCCTCGGAATTTCGTGGCTGGGCGAACTGCTCCGCCGCACACGCATCCGCAGCAGGCGTCACGCAGAGGATGTGCGCGCCCGGGAGGCGCA
The DNA here is from genome assembly GCF_051306395.1 of Methyloceanibacter sp. Lineage (GTDB taxonomy): Bacteria > Pseudomonadota > Alphaproteobacteria > Rhizobiales > Methyloligellaceae > Methyloceanibacter. The sequence goes on along the minus strand of NZ_JBPPND010000058.1, from coordinate 17,832 downwards.
TCTGCGATCGGTGCTCGACACGGTGCCCGATGCGACCGTGGTCATCACCGAAAAAGGCGGGATCCAGTCATTCAATGCAGCAGCTGAGCGGCTCTTCGGCCATCGAGAGGCTGCGGTCGTCGGCAAGAATGTCTCTTTGCTGATGCCTTCGCCCTACCGCGAAGAGCATGACGCCTATATTTCGCGTTATCTGGCCACCGGCGAGAAGCGCATCATCGGTATCGACCGGGTCGTCACCGGTCTGCGTAAAGACGGTTCGACCTTTCCCATGAAGCTCGAGGTTGCCGAAGTGCAGTCCGGCGAAAGCCGGTTCTTCACCGGCTTCATCAATGATCTCACCGAACGGCAGGAGACCGAACACCAATTGCAGGAACTCCAGACGGAGCTAGCGCGATTGTCGCGCTTAACGGCCATGGGCGAGATGGCCTCGACGCTCGCGCACGAAATTAACCAGCCCCTCTCGGCTATCTCCAACTACCTTCAGGGGTGCAGCAGATTGCTGGAAAAAGTCGAGGGCGAGAACGTTGCCAAGGTTCGTGACGCGCTCGGTGAGACCACCAAGCAAACGCTGCGTGCCGGTCAGATCATCCGCCAGCTCCGCGAGTTCGTTGCCCGCGGTGAGGTCGAGAAGCGGCCCGAGAATCTCAGCAAGCTCATCGAAGAGGCGAGCGCGCTGGCGCTGGTGGGCGCTCAGGAGGAGGGAGTCAGGACGCTGTTCCGTTTCGAAAGCAACACGGATACGGTTCTAGTGGAGAAGATCCAGATTCAGCAGGTACTGCTCAACCTCATGCGCAATGCGATCGAGGCCATGCATGAGTGTGATCGCAAGGAGCTGCTGGTGACGACCGCCGCCGTGGGCGGCGGCATGATCCAAGTAAACGTGGCCGATACCGGCCAAGGTCTGAGCGAGACGATTGGCGATCGCCTGTTTCAACCATTCGTAACCACAAAGCCGTCAGGCATGGGCGTAGGTCTGTCGATCTCCAGACGCATCATAGAGGCGCACGGCGGGAAGATGTGGGCCGAGCCAAATCCGGGCGGCGGAACCGTGTTTCGCTTCACTTTGGAGCCGGCCGGGCGCAACGAGGACTGATGGTCGAAAATCCTGTCGTGCATATCGTCGATGACGACGAAGCCGTGCGTCAGTCGCTGGCCTTTATGCTGAGCTCGGCGGGGTTGGCGGTGCGTCTCTACGACTCCGCGAAGGCGTTCCTCGATGGGCTTGAGGCGGTGCAGTGCGGTTGTCTGATCACCGACGTGCGCATGCCCGAGATCACCGGCATCGAGCTTCTGCACTGCCTTAAGGAGCGCGCGCCTTGCTTGCCGGCGATCGTCATTACCGGCCACGGCGACGTACCGCTCGCGGTCGAAGCGATGAAGGCGGGCGCCGTCGACTTCATCGAGAAACCGTTCGATGAGCAGGCCATTCTCGATGCGGTCAAAGCGGCGCTCGAAAGGACCGAGGGGGTCCCCGACGGCGACTTCGCGGCGGTCACGGCGCGGCTTCACAGTCTTTCGGAGCGCGAGCGCCAGGTTCTCGAAGGCCTGGTGGCGGGCCAGCCCAACAAGGTCATCGCCGCCGCGCTTGGCATCAGCCCGCGCACCGTCGAGGTCTACCGCGCCAATCTCATGGCCAAGATGGAAGCGAAGAGCCTATCCGAGCTGATCCGCATGGCCATTCTCGCACATGTGCCCATCGCCGGCGACGCCCCCAAATAACCAGGCGGCCGAAGCCCCGCGTCGATTTGACTTAGCTCAAAGCTTCCCCCTGCAACCCGCATAGTTTGTCATCGCAAGGATGAGTTGAGGCGGGGCTGCGATATGCGTTTGGGGGAGGTCGAAGTGGCGCAGGCCGAAACCATACTCATTGCAGTCAGCGATGGCGTCTTGGCCGACAGCCTGCGCTTCTCTCTGGAGCTGGAAGGCTACGAGACCCGGTTTTGCGATGAGCACTCGCTGCTTCCGGCCATGAACGCGCCATGCGTGCGCGGCGCCTGCTTGGTGCTCGATCAGGACGTTTTCTCACGGGTGGAGGAAGAGGCCGCCGAACTCTTCGTCGCGCGCGGCATGCCCATCATCCTGATGGTCTCCCAGTCCACAAAACGTGTCCTAGCCAAAGCCGAAGCAGCCGGCGTGACCGAGGTGGTCGAGACGCCGCTCCTGGGCGGGATCTTGTTCGACACGATCCACCAAGTCCTTGAGAAAAGAGGCTGTTCGCGCGGGACCATGCGCCCGTCCTAAAGTGGACGTTCGTTTGCCTACGTAGTTTCCCTTAGGGAGCCGTCACGATTTTTCGCGCGCGCCGCAGCGCGTAACTATGGCGTCGGGCAACTGATCTCCGGGAGGATCACTCATCATGCTGACGCCGACCCCCATCATCGAACGAACACGACTGGACCAGGCACCGCCGCCCACTGCGTTTCGCAGCGAGCCGGAATCTTTCTTGCCGTCCAGCGTGCCCATGAACTTCGGGCGCAACACTGAGATCTTCGCCGAAGGCGAGAAGGCGGGCTACGTCTATAAGCTCGTGTCCGGCGTGATCCGCGTCTCCAAGCTTCTTCCCGACGGCCGCCGTCAGATCAGCGCCTTCCATCTCCCCGGCGACATGTTCGGCTTCGAGGTCGACGACGTGCATCATGCCTCCGCCGAGGCGATCGTGCCGGTCAAGGTTGTCGCTTTCAAATGGCACAGCCTGTTGAGTGCGACCGCCTCGAGCGGCTTCGTCCATGAACTGCTCAACCGGACGATGATCGGTTTGCGCCAAACGCAAGATCATCTGCTCCTTCTGGGCCGCAAGAACGCTCTCGAACGTCTCGCCGCCTTCCTTGTGGAAATGGCCCGCCGCTCGCACTCCGACGGCATCCTCGAACTCGCCATGCCGCGCCATGACATCGCCGATTACCTCGGTCTGACGTTGGAGACGGTCTCGCGCATGTTCGCCGAGCTCAAGGAGACGGGTGTCATCAAGCTTGAGTCCGCGCGCCGCGTGAATGTGTGCGACATGGCCAAGCTCGAGGCGTTGGCGGCTTGATGCGCGCGGTCTCCATGAGGGTCGTCCTCGCACTTGCGCTCGCATTAGCTGGCCCAAGTGTGAGCCTCGCCGGGCCGTTCACCAGCGCGCCCGATCCCGAATACGGCAAGGTGCTGGCGGAGCGCCTCTGTTCCAACTGCCATCTCGTCTCCGCTACCCAGGAGCAGGTCAACGTCGACGTGCCGAGCTTTCATGAGATCGGCAATTTGCAAAGTCAGACGGAAGGCTCGATCATGGCCAAGATCGTGATGCCCAAGCATCCCATGCCCGTGATCCCCATCACCAAGTCCGAGCTGGAGGATCTGGCGGCCTATATCATGAGCTTGAAAGACCAAGAGACGGAGTGATGAAGAAGCCGAAGCTCTGGTACGCGATTGCCGACGGGGGACGTGCGCGGTTCGTTGAGCGTGACGAGAACGGCGCTTTTCGTACTGTAGCCAGCTTCGTCTCCAAGGACCTCCACAGCCGCGCCCGTGATCTCGGCACCGACAGGCCAGGACGCGTGATGGAGAGTGCCACCACAGGACGTTCGGCTATGGAGCCCCGTCAGGACCCGAAAGAGGCGGCCAAGGAGGACTTCGTCAGCCTGGTCGCCGAAGAGTTGGCGAGCGAGCATGAGCGCGGCGCTTTCGGCGAACTGATGTTGGTGGCGCCGGCCGGCGTGCTCACCGAGCTGAAACGCAAGCTTGCCGGGCCCGTGGCGCGGATCGTTGTCAGCGACCTTCAGAAAGACCTCACCAACGTGCCCGACCACGAACTGGCTACGCACTTGGCAAGGGCTAAGCAGCGTCCTGGATAGGGACGGGGAGCTTCAGCCGCACCTTGCGGAGGGACAGATCCTCCGGGTCGGCGGAAATTTCGAAGCCCAGCGCCCGGCACATCTCGAGCATGCGCGTATTCTGCTCCAAGACGTCTCCGGTCAGTTCCTGTAGCCCCTCCCGCTCCGCGTAGCGGATCAGGTTGCGCATCAGCAGCCAGCCGAGGCCGGTCCCAATTCGGTCGCTGCGCACGATGATGGCGTACTCGCCCTTCGTGTAGTCGGGATCGGCAACGAGGCGCGCGATGCCATATAGTTCGGTCTCGTCCTTGTTGAGAGCCACGAAGGCCATGGCGCGCGCGTAGTCGATCTGGGTGAAGCGTGCGATGAACTTGTGCGAGAATTCTTTGCGCGGCGCCAGGAACCGGAAGCGAATATCTTCCGGCGAAAGCTTGGCGACGAAATCGGCGTAGAGATGCTCGTCGGCGGGCTTGATCGGACGGATCATGATGCGCTCGCCGTCGATGGTCTCGGTCCAGCGCTCCCATTGGTTCGGATAGGGCCGGATCGCGAGCCGCGGATTAGGCCCGTCCTTTTCCACCAGGTCCGGGTCGATGCGGATGCGGGCATCGAGTGCGATCACGCCCGTCTCGTCGGCAATCAGCGGATTGATGTCGAGTTCCTTCACCGCCGGGCAGTCGACCACGAGTTGCGAGAGCTGCACCAGCGCCGAAGCGATACCGGCAAGATCGGCGGCGGGCCGGTCGCGGTAGCCTTCGAGCAGCCGGCAAACGCGCGTCTGCTCCATGAGGTCGAGGGCCAGCCTGGAATCGAGTGGCGGCAGCGCCACGGCCGTGTCGTTGATGATCTCGGTCGCGGTCCCGCCGGAGCCGAACAGGATCATGGGGCCGAACAGCGGATCCTCGTAGACGCCCAATAGCAGCTCATGCGCCTGTTTGCGCACGATCATCGGCTGCACGGTGAAGCCTTGGATGCGCGCCTGCGGACAGGCTTCCGCCGCCCGCGCCAGCATGCGCTCCGCGGCATGGCGCGCCTCTTGCGGTGAGCGCAAGCCAAGGCGCACACCGCCGATGTCGGATTTGTGCGAAATGTCGTCGGAGAGGATTTTCACCACCACCGACTCCGCCTGCTTGAGAAGGGCATGGGCGATGTTCGCGACGTCCTCCGGCGAGGCGGCGACGCGCGTGGCCACGGTGGGAATGCCGAACGCGGATAGCACGGCCTTCGACTCGGGCTCGGTCAGTAGCGTGCGCCCGGCGCGGACCGCCGTACGCATGATCGAGCGGGCCGCCTCGTCGGCAATCGTGGTGTGACCCGTGCTCTTCGGCGGCGTGCGCATCAAAGACTCTTGGGCCTTGGTGTATTGCCACAAATAGAAGAAGCCCTGGATGGCGTCGTTCGGCGATTCGTAGGTGGGGATGCCCGCAGCGCGGAACTTCTGCCGCCCCTCCTGGACCGCGTCCTCGCCGAGCCAATTGGTGAGGATCGGAGGGACCTTTCTCGGGTGCGGGGCTTGCGCGATGGCATCGAGCACCGCCTGCGCGGCGTCCGTCGAGGAGGCGAGCGCCGTGGGGCAGTTCATCACCAAGATGCCGTCTGCATTCGGCTCGGCGAGCACGGCGTCGAGCGTGGCTTTGTAACGTTCGGGGCTCGCGTCACCGATAATGTCGATCGGGTTGGCGCGCGACCAGTTGGCCGGCAGCACCTTGTCGAGCGCGTTCACCAGATCTTTGCCCACAGGGGCAAGCTTGCCGTCGAGCCGCATTAGATTGTCGACGGCGAGCACGCCTGCGCCTCCGCCATTGGTGACGATCAGAAGTTCGTTGCCCGCGATAGGCTGCAAAGTCGCTAGCGTCTCCGCGGCGTTGAACAGCTCCTCCAGCTCTTCCACGCGCACGAGCCCGGCGCGTCGGAAGGCGGCGCTGACCGCGGCGTCGGTGCCGGCCAGCGCGCCCGTATGGGTTGCCGCCGCTTTCGCCGCCGCGGCGTTGCGGCCCGACTTGATCGCGATCACCGGCTTGGCGCGTGCGGCCGAGCGCGCCGCGGACATGAACTTGCGCGCCGCCGGAATCGTCTCGAGATACAACAGGATGGCGCTGGTCGAGACGTCGGCGGCGAGGAAGTCGAGCAGATCGCCCACGTCCACGTCCGCCATGTCGCCCATGGACACCACATAGGAGAAGCCGATATCGCGTGCGGAGGCCCAGTCGAGGATACCCGTCATCAATGCGCCCGACTGAGACAGGAAGGCGAGCGAACCGGACTTGGGTGCGTTCAACCCGAAATTTGCATTCAAGCCCAGCGCCGGTACCGAGATGCCCAAACAGTTGGGCCCGATGACGCGGAGACAATAGGGCCGCGCCGCATCCAGTACGGCCTGCTTGAGCGCGGCGCTGAAGCCCGCGGTGATAACGACCGTCGCGCGCGTTCCCTTCTTGCCGAGCGCCTCGATGATGGGCGGCACGCTGTCCGGCGGTGTGGCGATGACGGCAAGTTCTGGCGCCTCGGGCAACGCCTCGACGGATTTGAAGCAGTCGCGGCCCGCGATCGTGCCGTGATGCGGATTGACCAGAAAGACTCGGCCCTCGAAACCGCCGGAAAGCACGTTTTGGGTGAGCGTATGGCCCACGGAACCGGGCTCGTCGCTCGCGCCGATCACCGCGACGCTGCGTGGGCGCAGGGCATCTTCAAGATTGCGAACCGTCATGCGGCGAGCGCGACCCTCTCAATGGCTGAAGACTTTTAGGAGTTCCTCTTTGAATTAGGACGCCTCCTTAGTGATTTCATGACAAACCGACGACAGAAGCGATTTGCCGCAGCCGTTAATGGCCGCAATTGCCCACGATCAGGGCAACTGGCTTCGCTAAGGGCAATAGCGTTGAGCTGTTAAGCATCACACCCTTTGAGACCACGAATTTGCTCAAAATTTCCCGCTCACGGCTCTGTCACTTGACGTTAAGAGGCAGGACCACATACTTCCGGTCAGCATGAGCAGGTTACGCACGATTTTCGTCGCTATTCTGACCCTCGCGGTGGCCGCCCTTCCCGCGGCGAGCGTGAGCGCCGCTATGGCCGCCCCCGGCGGTTCCCAAGCTGCCGCGCAGTCCGACTGTGCGAAGCACGCTGCTTCCTCCCAAGCCCCGCACGATCCGGCGGAAAACCATCACGCCAAGATTGGCGAGAAGGCCGGTGCGGCGGAGGCCGATCACGCCCAGGGCCATAACGGGATGGGCCATGACGGGATGGGCCATGACGGGATGGGGCCTTGCGCCGACCATCCCGGGTGTGGAGGCAAATGTCTCTGTCTTGGTCTGGTTCTGAGCGCGGTTATGCCTGCGGAAATCGCCTCGGCCACGGTGCCTTTGCTCGTCGACACCACTGCGCGCGCCCCCGATAGCGCGCGCTCGCCGGCCTACATCCCGCCGTCGCCCCCTCCACGCGTCTGACTCCTCAAAGTTGATGCAACGCCGTTTCGCGTGAGCGCCCGCTCGCGAGCAACGGCGCGATCTCCTTTGCCCAATACGGCAGGGGCCACGCAACGAGGATTCGGAGACGCAAATCATGACGCGTCTAAGCAGCTTGGCCATCTTGGCAGCCGGCATCTTGGCCGGAGCCGCGGGCAGCTATTGGTATGCCCATCGGCCCGAGCCGATGAGCATGACGGCGACGGAACACGGCGAGCCCGCCAATGGCGAACGCAAGATACTCTACTACCGGAATCCGATGGGGCTTCCCGACACCTCGAAAGTGCCGAAGAAGGACTCCATGGGCATGGACTACATCCCGGTCTATGCGGATGAGGCCGATGACAGCGGCACCGTGAAGGTGAGCCTGGCCAAGGTTCAGCGCAGCGGTGTCAGGACCGAGACGGTCAGCCGGAAAGCCCTCACCCAGGAGGTTCGCGCCACAGGCACCGTCGAGCACGATGAGTCGACGCTATGGATCGTGACCGTCCGCTCGGACGGCTACATCGAAGATCTATTCGTCGACAAGACCGGTGAGCACATCAAGGCGGGCGAGCCGATGTTCCGGTTCTACAGTTCGCAAATTCAACTGGCGCAGGTCGACCTCCTGGTTTCTTTGCGCACGCAAGGCCGGACCGGCACCAACCGGGACGTCGAAGGCGCTATCCAGAAACTGCGAAACCTCGATGTGCCCCAGGAGCGCATCGACGAGGTGCTCAAGACCAAGGAGAACCTCAGGACACTCGATTGGCCCTCACCGGCATCTGGCCACGTGATCGAGAAGAACGTCATCAAGGGCCAATTCGTCGAGGCGGGAGACGAGCTGTTCCGCATCGCCGATAACTCGCATGTCTGGGTGATCGCCGAAGTCGCCGAGGCCGACATCGCCGACATCAGAGTCGGCATGCCCGTCGAGGTGACGCTCCGGGCGTTCCCCAATGCGCCGCACGAAGGCAAGGTGACCTTCATCTATCCACATATGCGGAAGATGGAGACGCGGACGGTCTCGGTCCGCATCGAGCTGCCGAATCCCGACGGGCGGATGCGGCCCGGCATGTATGCCGACGTGGTCTTTCAACCCGGCGCCGACGCGCCCGCCGTCATGGCGGTGCCTTCGGATGCCGTCATCGACAGCGGGGCGCGCAAGATTGTGCTCGTCGCCAAGGGTGAGGGACGCTTCGAGCCGCGCGAAGTCAGAACCGGCCGGCGCGGTAAAGTCTATGTCGAAATCCTGGACGGCGTCTCCGAGGGCGAGGAGGTCGTCACCTCCGCCACCTTCCTCATCGACTCCGAAAGCAACCTGAAAGCGGCGTTGGAAGCCTTCAACCAGGGGACGCCGCAATGATCGCCCAGATCATCCGCTGGTCGGCCCGCAATGTCTTCCTGGTCGGTCTTGCCGTGGTCTTCATCGCCTTGGCCGGTATCTACGCGGTCAAAAATGTGCCGCTCGATGCGATTCCCGATCTTTCCGACGTGCAGGTCATCGTCTTCACGGAATATCCGGGCCAGGCGCCTCAAGTCGTCGAGGATCAGGTCACCTATCCGCTGACGACCGCCATGCTCACCGTGCCCAAGGCACGCGTCGTGCGCGGCTTCTCCTATTTCGGCGTGTCCTTCGTCTACGTGATCTTCGAAGAGGGCACCGACATCTATTGGGCCCGCTCGCGGGTGCTGGAATATCTCAGCGCCGCGGCGCGGGATCTGCCGTCGGGCGTCACGCCCGAGCTCGGCCCCGACGCTACCGGCGTCGGCTGGGTTTATCAATACGTCGTGCGTGGCACGCAGCAGAGCCTCGCCGAGCTGCGCACGCTTCAGGACTGGTATGTCCGGTTCGGGCTGGCAAAAGCGCAAGGCGTCGCCGAGGTCGCGAGCGTCGGCGGCTTCGTCAAGCAGTACAGCGTCGTCGTCGACCCGCGGCGGCTCCAGGCGCTGAATATCCCTCTCGAAAAAATCAGAGACGTCATCCGCGAGAGCAACATGGATGTCGGCGGCCGCACCGTCGAGCTTTCCGAGCGCGAATACATGGTGCGCGGCCGAGGCTACATTAAAAGCCTATCGGATCTCGAGCAGATCGTCGTGAAGAACGACGCGGGCGTTCCGGTGCTGCTTAAGGATGTCGCGCGCATCGAGCTCGTTCCGGAGGAGCGGCGCGGCATCACCGAATTGAACGGCGAGGGGGAGGTCGTCTCCGGCATCGCGCTCCAACGTTTTGGCGAGAACGCCCTCTCGGTCATCCAGAATGTGAAGGACCGGCTTGCCGAGATCGCGCCGAGCCTACCTGAAGGCGTGAGCGTGGAGGCGGTCTACGATCGTTCGGATCTCATCTACCGCGCGATCGACACGTTGCGCTGGACGCTCATCGAGGAAAGCATCATCGTCGCGCTGGTCTGCTTCGTCTTCTTGTTGCACGCGCGCAGCGCCCTGGTCGCCATCATCACGCTGCCTCTCGGCGTGCTGATGGCCTATATCTGCATGTGGGCGCTCGGGCTCTCGTCCAACATCATGAGCCTCGGCGGGATCGCTATCGCCATCGGCGCCATGGTCGATGCCGCTATCGTCATGATCGAGAACGCGCACAAGCATCTTGAGCGCGCCCCCGAAGGCAAGCCGCGCACCGAGATCCTGATCGAGGCGGCGGTCGAGGTCGGGCCGGCGCTGTTCTTCAGCTTGCTCGTCATCACCGTATCCTTCCTGCCGATCTTCGCCCTTGAAGCGCAGGAGGGCCGGCTGTTCAAGCCTCTGGCCTACACCAAGACCTTCGCCATGGCGGCGGCGGCGCTGCTTTCCGTGCTTGTCGTGCCGGCGCTGATGGTCGTCTTCGTGCGCGGCCGCATCCTGCCCGAGCGCAAGAACCCGGTGAACCGCTTCCTTATCTGGATCTACCGGCCGGTGATCGACCTCGTCTTGCGGTTCAAGGCGGCCACGCTTGTCATCGCGCTCGCAGTGCTCGCCGCGAGCCTGTGGCCCGCCTCGAAGCTCGGCAGCGAGTTCATGCCCAATCTCAATGAAGGCACCCTGCTCTATATGCCGACGACTCTCCCGGGCATCTCAGTGACCGAAGCGGGGCAGTTGCTGCAGACACAGAACAAGATCATCAAGACCATTCCGGAGGTGGAGTCCGTGTGGGGCAAAGCGGGGCGCGCTTCGACCGCGACCGATCCCGCGCCGATGGAGATGATCGAAACGGTCATCAACCTGAAGCCGGAAAGCGAGTGGCGCGATGGGCTCACCATCGACGGGTTGATCGCGGAGATGGACGAGTCGTTGCAGTTTCCCGGCGTCTCCAATGCGTGGACGATGCCCATCAAAGCCCGTATCGACATGCTGTCCACCGGGATCCGCACGCCGGTCGGCGTCAAGGTCTTCGGCACGGATCTCGCCGAGATGGAACGTCTCGCGCGGGAGATCGAGGCGGCCGTGCGCACTGTACCCGGCACCACGAGCGCCTACGCCGAACGCGCGATCGGCGGCTACTACCTGAACATCGACCCGGATCGCATGCAGCTTGCTCGTTACGGCCTCATGGTCGGCGACGTGCTGAACGTTATCTCTACCGCGCTTGGCGCTCAGCCGATCACCACCACGGTCGAAGGGCGCGAGCGCTACAACGTGGCCGTCCGCTATCCGCGCAACTACCGCAACGATCCGAAAGCCATCGCCAACGAGGTGCTGATCCCCATGCCGAGCGGTGGCACGGTCCCCTTGGGCGAGGTGGCGGAGGTAAGCCTATCGCAAGGCCCCTCGATGATCCGCACCGAGGACGCGCAGCTCGCGCTCTATATCTTCGTCGATTTCCGCGACCGGGACATCGGCAGCTTCGTCGCCGACGCGCAGAGAGCTGTCGCCGCGCACGTGGATTTTCCCCCCGGCTATTACGTGACCTGGAGCGGGCAGTTCGAGTATCTGGAGCGCGCCAAGAAGCGTCTGCAGATGGTCGTGCCGGTCACCCTTCTGATCATCTTCCTCCTGCTCTATCTCAATTTCAGGCGCATCACCGAGACGCTCATCGTGATGCTGTCCGTGCCGTTCGCGTTGGTCGGTGGCTTCTGGCTGATGTGGTGGCTCGACTTCAATCTCTCGGTCGCCGCCGTGGTGGGCTTCATCGCGCTGGCCGGCGTCGCGGCCGAGACCGGCGTCGTCATGCTGATCTATCTCGACAGCGCGCTGAAGGACTTGAAGGCGCGCCGCGAACGCGAAGGCAAGCCGTTCACCCTGGCCGATCTGTACGAGGCGATCATGGAGGGTGCGGTTGGCCGTGTGCGGCCGAAGATCATGACCGTGGCCGCCATCATGGCCGGGCTCTTGCCGATCATGTGGAGCCACGGGACAGGCTCGGAGGTGATGCAGCGCATCGCCGTACCGATGATTGGCGGCATGGTGTCGTCGACGCTCCTCACGCTTATCGTGATCCCCGTGATTTACGCGGTCGTGAAGGGCGTTTCCCTTACAAGGCGCCAAGTTCCCGCGGCGGCCTGATCGGCCGCGCCGGAGAGCGGGCGAGGGGGGTGCGGGGGAAACCCGCCGCACCCCCGCCCGACGGCTTGGCGTCCCGGACCCCGCAGCTCATGGGAAGGAGACACTGCAGGGCGGCCGGCAGCAAGCGGTCGAGATCGAGGCTCTCGGTCCGTGATGAAACGGGCAAACTCGCGCAAACGGCCTACGAGCCAGCTTCGATCAGGCTAGTCGCCTAGTCCAAAACCGTCTCTGGGTAGTTTCGCAATAGTGGGCGGGAACTTCTTGCAATGCTATTTCCACGCCTGCCATTGCTATTTCGCCACTTCCGGCCTCGACTGCTTTTTTTGGCGGCTCCCGATGCCAAACTTGCAATAAGAAGTTCTGGTGCTTGGGAGGCGGTTGTGGGCGCGTTAAAGCAAAATAGGAACGGCCCTTGCATGGTGCCCACGTCGATGGTGTGAGGCGCCTCTCGTTGTGGAGACTTTCGAGGCGTGCTGCAAAAGCTTTGGTATGACCGCCCGGTCCGAACGCAGCTCCTTGTCGCGGTAGCCGCGATCAATCTTCTTGCTGCCCTGGTTGCCGGCGCGGTCTCGATCTTCAACACCCGTACGGCCACGCAGGTTGAGATGGAGGCCTCGCTCGAGGTGGCGCAGCGCTTTGTCGCCGCGACCCTCAAGGACCTCTCCGCGCAGGGCAAGCTCGACCAGCTCAACCAGGAGCTGCCTCTGCAACTTAAGCACTTGCGGCATGTGCGCATCATGTTCATGGACGACTCCGGCCAGCTCAACATCGTGTCGCCGCACGCAGCGGATTCGAGCGCCGAGCCCTATGCGCCTGCCTGGTTTGCGGCCCTCGTGCGGCCCGAGATCGCCAATCGCAAGGTTCGCGTCGTCGCCGGCAAAGCAAACCCCATTGTCGTTCTCGGCGAGCCTGCCGACGAGATCGCCGAAGCGTGGCAGGACTTCGCCTCGCTTGCCGTCGTCTGGCTCGGGATCAACGCGCTCGTTCTCATTATTCTCTATGTCGTGCTCGGCCGCGTGCTCGACCCGCTCGCCAACCTCTCCAAGGGCATGCTGCTGCTGGAGGATGGGCACTATACGACGCGGCTGAAGCCGTCGAAGGTGAAAGAGCTCGCCGCCATTACCAACCGTTTCAACACCCTGGCGGGCGCGTTGGACATGGCGCGTGAAGAAAACAGCCGGCTCTACCGCCAGCTCATCACCGTGCAGGAAGAAGAGCGCCGCGAGATCGCCAACGAGCTTCACGACGAGGCGGGCCCCTGCCTGTTCGGCATCGCCGCCAATGCCTCCTCGATCCAGACCATCGCCGATCGGTTGCCTAAGGAGCGCACGGTCGAGATCTCGCGCCGCGTCGGCGAGATTCTCTCCATCGCCGAGCGGCTTAAGGCCATGAACCGGGCGCTGATCAAGAAGTTGCGCCCCGGACCGCTCGGCCGCGTGACGCTCGCCGAGCTCATCGCGGAACTCACCGCCGGGCTTCAGGGCCGCCATCTGGACACCCAGATCCACACCGAGCTCGGCAAGCTTGCTAAGTCCTATGGCGAGCCCGTCGATCTGACCGTCTATCGCTGCATCCAGGAGGCGATCACCAATGCCATCCGGCATGGTCATGCGGCGAATATCACGGTGGAACTCACCGAGAAGGATGTGGCAGGCACGAACGGCCGTAAGCGCGCCGCTGAAACCGTTCAGTTGACCGTGACCGACGACGGCAAGGGGATGGCGCCGTCAACGCCCACGGGCTTTGGGCTCACGACTATGACCGAGCGCGTGCGCTCGCTCGGCGGTGCTTGCGTCGTCGAAAGCGCGCCGTCCAAGGGGACGAGTATTAGGGTAGAGATACCCGTTCAGAGGGAAGGCAAAGAGCGCACACGAGCGCCGGAATTGGTTGGGGAGCTATCATGACTCGTGTTCTCGTCATCGACGATCATCCGATTGTGCTGCAAGGCTGCCGTCAGCTTCTTGAAGACGTCGGCGTGGAGCATATTCAGCAGGCGCAAAGCCTCGCCGATGGCTTTCGGCTCTATCGTACGCAGAAGCCCGACGTGATCATCGTCGATCTCGCCATGCGGACCGGTTCGCTCGGCGGCCTTTCCTTTATCCGGCGGCTGCGCTTGCACGATCAACAGACGCCGATCCTGGTGTTCACCATGCACTCCGACCCGGTCATCGTCTCACGCGCGCTCGAAGTGGGCGCCACCGGTTACGTGTTGAAGGACACTCCGCCTGAAGAGGTGCAGAAGGCGTTCCAGAGGGTTCGCGAAAACCGGCCCTATCTCAGTCACGACCTCGCCTCCGAGGTCGCTTTCATGGAGGCGCGCGGGACCACCAATCCGCTGCGCCGCATGACGGTGCGCGAGCTCCAGACGCTTGCCCTGGTTGCCGAGGGGAAGCCTTACGGCGTGATCGCCGAGCATTTGCATGTCAGCTACAAGACCGTGGCAAACACCTGCACCCAGTTGAAGGCCAAGCTCGGCGTGCGCACGCTGCCCGAGCTCATGCGGATCGCCATCCAGCATCTCCCGTCCACGAACGGCAGGGCGCAGCGCTAGCCTCTATCTGCTTGAATTCGTTGGATTTGGCCTGCGGCCGCGGCGGCGCGCGCTGCCGGACTATCCAATCGCGGCCAGCACATTTCGCGCGTTCGTGGAATTGAGTTTGCAAAGATAAGGGCGCGAGTTGGCAATGATAGGGCTGCCACTTTCCATCCAGAATGGGGAAATGCGTGGTGCCCTCCTGCGCTAGGTTCTGATCCTCGGATGTCGCGATGCCATTCGGAGGACTCGCGGGCACGAGGCGTCGCCTCGTCCAAATCAACGCCCTCCAAATTTCAAAAACGGCAACCGAGAAATTTGCCCGGCGACGCCTGTCTCTTCGCCTTCGCGCGAAGAGAGAAGGCGAAACGCCCGGGTAGAGAAAGCTCAGCTTCGGTGACTGAGCGGCTAGGGAGAGGAGAACGATATGAAAACGAAGTTCGGTGTTCTGGCTGGAACGCTCGTCGCGGTGACGATGGGTCTGTCCGGCCAGGCCATGTCAATGAATACCGATGAGGAGCAGCTGAAACGCATGGCTGATCCCGACCAGTGGCCCGCCCATGGTCGTGATTTCGCGCTCACGCGTCACAGCACGCTCTCCGACATCAACACGAAGAATATCAACAAGCTGCAGGTGGCTTGGCTGCAGGGCACCAACGCCCTTCGTGGTCACGAGGGTCAGCCGCTTGTGATCAAGGACGTCGGCGGCAAGACCATGCTGTTCATGATTTCCGGCTGCCCGTCCATGTCCAACTGTAACGTGGTTCAGGCGCTGGATCTCAGCGAGCCCGACCAGCCGAAGCAGGTTTGGTCTTATGTGAAGAAGACCGATCGTGACGAGTCGGCTGTGCCGCGCGCTTGCTGCGACACCGTCAACCGCGGCGGCTCCTATGCCGACGGCAAGTTCGTCTTCGGCACGCTCGATGGCTTTGTGATCGCCCTCGACGGCCAGACCGGCAAGGAAGTCTGGGTCGTCAAGTTCGCCTATCCTGAGAAGGGTGAGACCATCACGCCGGCTCCGTTGATCGCCGACAACAAGGTGTTCATGGGCTTCGGTGGTAGCGAGTTCGCCGCCCGCGGCCGCGTCGCCGCCTTCAATCTGTCGGACGGCTCCGAGGCTTGGGTGTGCCACACCACGGGTTCCGACGAGGACGTGTGCTTGACCAAGGAGACCAACAAAGCCAACCCGCATTACGGGACTTACGGCGAGGAACTTGGCATCAAGACCTTCCCCGGCGAGGACTGGAAGATCGGCGGCGGAACGGCTTGGGGCTGGTACTCCTACGATCCGGACACCAAGCTGGTCTACTATTCCACCGCAAACCCGGGTCTATGGAGCCCTGCGTTCCGGTGCCCGAACAAGACCCACGAAGAGTGCAACACTGGTGAGTTCGACAACAAGTGGACGCTCAGCATGTTCGCTCGGAAGATCGATACCGGCGAGGCGGTCTGGATCTATCAGCTGACTCCGTTCGATCAGTGGGACTATGACGGCATCAACGAGAACATCATCACGGAGATGGAGATTGACGGAAAGAAGCGGAAGGTTCTCTCCCACTTCGACCGCAACGGCTTCGCCTATGTGATGGATGCCGCCGACGGCTCGCTGCTTCGCGCCACGAAGTACGTGACGACGGACTGGGCCGAGAAGATCGACATGAAGACCGGCCGTCCGGTCAAGGTGCGTGACCACTCGCCGTTGGAAGTCGGCCGCAACGTCTCTACCTGCCCGTCTGCCATGGGTGGCAAGGACCAGCAGCCCGCTTCGGTCGATCCCAAGGAGCCGAACCTGTTCTATGTGCCCACCAACAACTGGTGCATGGAGCTTGAGCCCCAGGAGCGCACGCACACGAACCAGGGCACGGTCTACGTGTTCGCCAACGTGTACATGTATCCCGAGAAGCCCGGCACCACCGGCAAGATCAAGAAGTACGACGTCTTGACCGGTAAGACGGTGTGGGAGATCCCGGATCCGTATCCGAACTGGAGCGGCACCATGGTCACCGACGGCGGCCTGATGTTCTACGGTTCGCTTGGCGGCGACTTCCGCGCGGTCGACCGGAACTCCGGCAAGGTCCTGTGGAGCCGCAAGCTCGCCTCCGGCATCATCGGCAACCCGATTACCTTTAAGACGGGTGGCACGCAGTATGTCGGCGTTTACTCCGGCATCGGCGGCTGGATCGGTCTTCCGGTCACCGCTGGTCTGGATCTGAGCGACAAGTTTGGCGCCATCGGTGCCACCGCCATGACCAAGGCCGCTGGCCTGCAGCATATCCCGCAGGGCGGCGCGCTGAACGTCTTCCGCATCTACGAGTAGTAGACGCGACCCTGACGAGACGACCGGCGTCCGATGCCTTCCGGCATCGGGCGCCTTTATTATTAATTATAGCGGCGCCGTACTTGGGGCAGGGGTCTTCGGAGCGGGCTCGAGGTGCCAAGCGCAAAGCGCGCCCGAGCCCATGGAAGCGCGTGAGCGGGCGACTTGATTCTGCGGCGAACGGCTTTCCGTGTTGTCGATGCGGCGAATTCAGACATTGGATCAACGCATCGGTGCGCTGCACACAAACTCCGAAAGATTTCATTTAATGCTAGGGCTTGTCGGTCTGCGCTTTTGATGCAGCGCAACAAGCGGGGAATGAGATTTGGCAGATTCCATTGCCATGAGCACTTTTCACTTGCATTGGCATTACATTTGGCAATTATGAGCGGGCAGCTTGGCAATGTGTGGGATGCGTGTTTCCACAAACAAGGCGGAATCACCGTGTCCCACTCTGAGTTAAGCTGAAATTCCTCGTGAGGTGTCACCGCGTGATGTGTTCATCGGAGAACCCGCCGCCAGGAGCGGGCGCGAGGCGCACTGATTTGCTTCTGCGCTTTCGGGCCGCCTCCAATATCCACAACCACAGTGACAGCTTGAAAACTTGCAAGGGCTTAGTGACCTCTTGGCAATCGCGCCTAGGGGGGTGACGAAGACCCAAGCAAAAACAGAATAGCTCAGCTTTCGTTTCGGTGAACTGAGTAGCTAGGGAGAGGAGAACGATATGAAATTGAAGTATGGTGTTCTGGCCGGGGCCCTCGTCGCAATGACGATGGGTGTATCGGGTCAGGCGTTAGCAAACACCGATGAGGAGCAGCTAAAGCGTATGGCTGATCCCGACCAGTGGCCTGCCCCTGGTCGTGATTTCGCGCTCACGCGTCACAGCGAGCTTTCCGACATCACCACCAAGAACGTGAACAAGCTGCAGATGGCTTGGCTGCAGGGCACCAACGCCCTTCGCGGTCACGAAGGTCAGCCGCTTGTGATCAAGGACGTCGGCGGCAAGACCATGCTGTTCATGATCTCGGGCTGCCCGGCCATGTCCAACTGTAACGTTGTCCAGGCTCTCGATCTTACCGATCCTGACAACCCGAAGCAGGTTTGGTCGTATGTGAAGAAGACTGACCGTGACGAGTCGGCTGTGCCGCGCGCTTGCTGCGACACCGTCAACCGTGGCGGCTCCTATGCCGATGGCAAGTTCGTGTATGGCACTCTCGACGGTTTCGTGATTGC
>NZ_JBPPND010000057.1:0-3970 GCF_051306395.1 Methyloceanibacter sp. | reverse complement strand
TCAACAGCGTGGAAGGGCGTTACAGCTTTCATGTGACGCCGCCCGGCGATGAAATCACTATTGGCATTGCTCTCGATAACGATCAGGGGCCGGTGCTGAAGGCTTATTTCCGGGGCACACGGTCGGATCTGACCGACGCAACCCTGGCGGCCGCTCTTCTGCGCACGGGCTGGCTTTCGGTAAAAGTGATGGGCGCCATCCACTTCGAAGCGGTGAAGCTCTGGCTCAAGGGGTTGCGGCTGACCAAGCGGCCGCCACCGCCCGAGACTGCTATCGCCTTCATTCCCACACCGAGAGAGAACTAGGAAAGATGACCGATAATACGCTCGCAGCGGATCGCTTGCGGCGCCCCGACCTGTTGACACGTCTTGTGGTTGGGGTCGGCGCGCGCCGGCTCGCCTGGCAGCCGCGTGGCTCGCTGATGATCGAGCTGCCGAACGGCCGCCGGATCACATTCGGTCAAGACCGCCCCTACGATGCCGTCCTGCGGCTCAAGAACTATCGCGTGATTGCCAAATCGCTCCGCCGTGGAACGCTCGGCTTCGCCGACGCCTACATTGCCGGAGATATGGAGTGCTCGGATCTGCTTGGTCTGTTTCGCTTCTTCGTCCGCAACTGCGCCGCGCTTGAGAAGTCCGGCCGCGGCCTGTTCAGGCACAGCATTGTGGATCGGCTCTGGCATTTGCTGCGGCAGAACAGCCGCCGCGGTAGCCGCCGAAACATCACGGAGCACTATGATCTCGGCAACGCCTTCTTCGAGAAATGGCTGGATGGCGAACTTGTATACTCGAGCGCGCTCTTCAGCGAGAGCACGGCAACGCTCAAGGAGGCGCAGGAGGCCAAGTTGCAGGCAATCCTGCAATCCTTGGCCATCGAACCCGGTATGAGTCTGTTGGAGATCGGCTCCGGTTGGGGGGCGCTTGCACTGCGTGCTGCGCGTGACAACGGCGCCGCCGTGACTGGCATCACGCTTTCCCATGAGCAGCGGGCCTGGGCCGAGGAGAGGGCGGAGGCGGGCGGGCTGTCTAACTGCTCTTTCGAATTGCAGGACTACCGCGACACGGAAGGCCAGTTCGACCGGCTCGTCTCGATCGAGATGATTGAAGCCGTGGGCGAGGAGCGGTGGCCGCTATTCTTCCGCACCATTCTCGACCGCCTCAAGCCGGGCGGCATCGCCACGCTTCAGGCAATCACCATCCACGAAGATCATTTCGACGACTACAGGGGAAAAGCAGACTTCATCCAGCGCTATATTTTTCCCGGCGGGATGCTGCCGACGAAGACGATCATCGCAAACCTTGCGGAGGAGGCCGGGTTGCAGTTCGAGCGGGTTGCGGAATTCGGATCCTCCTATGCGCGCACGCTCCGCGAATGGCGGCTTCGCTTTGAGGCCAACTGGCCGGAGATCGGTGCGCTGGGCTTCGAGGAGGAATTCCGCCGCAAGTGGCGCTACTACCTTGCTTATTGCGAAGCGGGATTTCTGGACGAGGTCATCGACGTCGGCCTTTACCGGCTGACCCGCCCGGCGGCCGGTGCCCTCAAGACTTGAGCATGAACGTCCGCACGACCCAAAAGAACAAGGCATTCGGCATGAGACGCAGTGCCTTCATCGCCCAGGCCAAGCGGCGGGGGAACACGATCTCATAGTCCTTGTTCTCGAGTCCGTGCAGGAACCGGCGTGCCGCTTCATCGGCCGGCATCAGGAAGGGCATAGGGAAGTCGTTCGAGGCCGTCATGGGCGTATCCACGAAGCCCGGATTGACGATCGAGAGTGCGATCCCCTCGGCGGCAAGTTCTGGCCGCAGCGCCTCCGCCAGATTGATCAACGCCGCCTTGGTCGGACCGTAGGCAGCGGCTTTTGGCAGCCCGCGGTAACCGGCCACCGAGGCGACGATGGCGATCTGGCCTTTTTGGCGGCGTGACATGCCGGGCAGGAGCCGCGCCAGCACATTGACCACCCCCATGAAGTTGACCTCCATGGATTTCTTGAAGGCGTTCACATCGAGATCGGGCGGGCTGACGATTTCCCAAGTGCCGGCGGACAGCACTACGAGGTCGATGGGGCCGTGGGCGGCTTCGATTTCGCGCACGCACTGGTTCACCGCCTCTTCGTCGGTCACATCGAGCGGGTAGGCCGCGATCGTGCGGGACCCGGCCTCCAAAGCCTCCAGCGTCTTTTCGGAGCGGGCGGAGACGGCGACAGCAGAGACCCGTCCATCCAGCAGCTTTGCCAGCTCAAGGCCGAGGCCGGAGCTCCCGCCCACGATCCACACCGTGCGCCAGGGGAGCGAGGCATCGCCAGCCACTCAGATCCCCACCAAAGGTTGAAACAGCCGCCCAAAGAAGCTCTTGAAGCGTGTCGGCGCTTCGGTCGCGACAAGGCAGATGCAGGGCTCGGAGGAATCCACCATAGGCTGATGCTCGACATTCTCATCGAGATCGGCGACGTCGCCGGGGCCGAACCGTCCGAACGCATCGCGGTAGGATCCCGTAAGGACCAGGGTGATCTCCGTGCCGCCGTGACCGTGTTCGGGAATCTTCTTGCCCGGGGCGATCTTCAACAGCGTCAGCGAGCCGCGCGCCGCCTTTGAGGTCGGCAGCCGGTGCATCGCCACACCAGGCGCCACTGTCTTCCAGGCAACGTCATCGAGGCCGCCCCCGACGAGCCGGGCGAGGGGACGGGAAAGCGACGGCTTTCTCTGCTCGGGCTCGTCCAAGGTCTGCTCGACCGGTTCGTTCAGCTTGCTCATGGCGCGCTCGAACGCCGCTGCGTCCAACGGGACCGCGTCAATGGCCTCAAGCAGATTGCCACCGATCTCCTCGGTCTCGCGGAGTCGGGAGCGGCATTCCGCGCATGAGGCGAGATGCGTTGCGACGACAGTCGCGAAAGCCTCGTCGAGACTGCCAGCGGCGTAGCTCATCAAAGTGGCCCTGTCGGGATGATGTGCGATCTTCACGTTACGTCCTCCAGACGCTCCCGCAACTTTCCGTAAGCGAGACGCATGCGGGACTTCACAGTTCCAAGCGGCACGCCAAGTTTCTGCGCGATATCGGCCTGCGGCATGTCATCGATGAATGACATCTCGATCACGCGCTGCTGATCCGGCGGCAGCTCCGCCATGGCCTCTACCACCAAGGTCTTGCGCTGCCGCGCCTGCACCGTCTCCTCGCCGCCCGCATCCGGTGACTCCAAATCCAGGTCGTCTATGTCCTCATACGCGTGAGGGGATTGGCGTCGAAGCCTGTCAATGCGCCGGTTGCGCGCGATGGTAAAGATCCAGGCGGCGACACTGCCTCTCGCTGGCTCGTACAGCTCTGCCTTTCGCCACACGGTGATCATGACGTCTTGAACGAGGTCCTCGGCCACATCGGCGTCGGCACCGCTCTTGATCATCAGTGCCTTGACCCTTGGTCCGAAGCGCAGGAACAGGCACTGGAACGCCGCGCGGTCGCCGTCATATGCGAGGCGTTTGATCAGGTCCTGGTCATCTTCGCCTTGACCGGGGCGAGAGGACGAAGATAGGGCGTTGCTCATGCGCAAAGAGCAGCCTTTGTCTTAGCGGACTTACTTTGACAGTATACGCGGGAGAAGGCGGGGCGGATCACCCAAAAGGGGCCACTCTTTCGGCTCTGAGCAGGACCGTTGTTGGCACCTAGCGGACTTCCAGCGAGGTACGGCCAAGCGTCTGCTTTGGCAAAAACAGGGGCGAGTCCGACTGCGGCGCCGCGCATGACTCGCGTTCCTTGTAGCAAAGACTGACGCACATCCCGCTTTCCAGCGCCCCCGCGCGGCAGCCTTGCAGGCAACGATCCAACCTGCGTTCGCAGTCGGACTTAGCGAGGTAAAGCGGCGTGAGATGAAGCCGCGATGCCTGCGCGCCACTCGTAGCGACGAGGAAGAGCAAGAGCCCCCTATTGCCACCGGGTGCCTCGAGTTGCGTTCCATGCCGGTCCCCTGTCGGGCCGCACG
>NZ_JBPPND010000056.1:0-5303 GCF_051306395.1 Methyloceanibacter sp. | reverse complement strand
GGCTCAGCAGGCGCGGAGATCGATTTGCGCGACGCGGAGAAGGTGGCGCGCGAATTCGCCCAAGGCAGCGGCAAGCACGAGGTCGTGTGGAACGGGCCGCCGCTGACGGTGCCGAAGAACAAGGTCAAGCTTCTGCTCAATCTCGTGGCGCTCGGCATCATGGCGCTGCCCCGCGGAGGGACCGTGAGCGTTGAGATTTCGGGCGATCCCACCGACATCGCTTTCACCGTCAGCGCCAAGGGCACGGCCGCGCGTCTGAACGATCAGGTCAAGGCGCTGTTGTCGGGCGGAAACGGGGTTGAGGTCGATGCCCACTCGATTCAGCCCTACTACGCCCGGCGCGTGGCCGCTGTCGCTGGCATGACCGTCACCGCCGAGGCCGAGGGCGAAGAGGTCCTGTTCAGGGCCGCCTAACCCCCGGACAAAAGCGCTTTCGAGGCGGTCTTTCCCACGCTGGTCACGGAACGTAAATCAGAATCCGTCGACAATCGCCGCCAAGACTTCGACATCATCTTCTGCAGGAACGTCCTCATCTGTTTCAATGAGCAATTGAAGACGGCCGTTCTGGGGCGTCTCGCGCCTTGGTGCTTGGCGCGGCGGAGACCGCCACCGGCATGTCGCCAGACTTCATGCCGGTGCCCGAGTGGCATCATGGGCGTCTTCTGTCTGACACCCGATGTGGCGGCAGCGCGCCGTCAGGCCCGGCAACTGCGCGGACCCTTGAACGCCGGATTGGTCCCGGGCCGCGGGGAGGGCGTGACAGTCGCCCTCAAGGATCCGAGCGTCCGGGAGGTGCATCTCGATCGGGCCACGGCGGAGCTTCTGGAAGCCCGGGCCAGGGCGCGAGGGCTCACCCTGGCGGAGCTGTTGACGGAGTTTGCGGTCGCCGAGACGCCAGAAGCCGAGGGCTGGCCGGCCTTCAAGGCGGGCAGAAGCTAGCCGAAAAAAGTAATGGCCGGGACAAGCCCGGCCATTACGAATGTCTCGATCTTCGCGGAAAATGCTAGGCGGCGGCTTCGCCAGTGTCCGACTCGTCGTCCGGGTTGCGCAGCACATAGCCGCGGCCCCAAACCGTCTCGATATAGTGCTTGCCGCCGGTCGCCGCCGCGAGCTTCTTGCGCAGCTTGCAGATGAAGACGTCGATGATCTTGAGCTCCGGCTCGTCCATGCCGCCATAGAGATGATTTAGGAACATCTCCTTGGTGAGCGTCGTGCCCTTGCGCAGGGAGAGCAGCTCGAGCATCTGATATTCCTTACCGGTCAGATGCACCCGCTGGCCGTTCACGTCCACGGTCTTGGCGTCGAGATTGACCTTGAGACCGCCCGTCTGGATGACCGACTGGGCATGGCCCTTCGAGCGGCGCACGATCGCGTGGATCCTGGCGACCAGCTCATCCTTATGGAAGGGCTTGGTCATGTAATCGTCGGCGCCGAAGCCCAGGCCACGGACCTTATCCTCGATGCCAGCCAGTCCGGAGAGGATCAGGATCGGCGTCTGCACCTTGCTGACGCGCAAGGTTTTCAAGACCTCGTAACCGCTCATATCCGGCAAGTTAATGTCGAGGAGGATGATGTCGTAGTCGTAGATCTTGCCGAGGTCGACACCCTCTTCACCCAGATCGGTCTTGTAGACGTTAAAGCCTTCCGATTGCAGCATCAGTTCTATGCTCTGCGCGGTTGCGCTATCGTCCTCGATCAGAAGAACCCGCATTTTAAATCCCCCGTCTTCTCAAAGTTCCTGGTTATCCCCTGACCCAATACGTCGGACGCAGATTGGTTAATTCGAATCAACAAATTAATGGCCAATAGTTAACAAAAGCTAAGCTTCTGGCGAGCGCTAACCACGTCCGGTAACCATCTCTACACCACTGGGGTCCTCGTATCCTTCAAATGCAAGCCATATGGTTTACCGAGCCTTAAGGCCTGTCAGCCATGATCTGGAACGAGGGGCAGGGGGACCCGGTCCTCGTAAAGGCCTTGGGTTCGCTTCCGGGAGGATTGCTTTTTTGAGGGCAATCGGCCGGTAGGGCGGCTCGCTGGCATGGTAATTGAGTTCTCCGTAACCGGGGACCGAGTACGCTGAGGGTATCGAGTCATGAAGTCACGCGACGCAGTCATCCGTTTGAAGCGCTTCGAAGTCGACGAGAAGCGCCGCAAGGTTGAAGATATTGAGGCCATGATCGGTGAGCTCAACACCATGGCCACCGATCTCGACCGGCAGATCGCCATCGAGCAGGAGCGGGCCGGCGTCTCCGACGTCAATCACTACGCCTATCCGACCTTCGCCAAGGCAGCCATCCAAAGACGGGACAATCTGGCGAATTCGGTCGCGGGCCTCGAGGCAAAGCTGGCAGTGGCCCGCGGAGACCTGGACGAGGCGCTTGAAGATATGAAGAAGATCGAGCTTCTCCAGGAGCGCGACTCCGAGCGGCTCAGGGTCGAGAACCCGGCGCCGGAGCTTGTCGCCGTGGGTGCCCACCGCGCAGCCGGTTAGCCGGCCAACCTTGCAGCTGACCTGCAGCTGAGCCGCCGCCGGTTCTGGGGCTGGGCCATTCGCGGCCCCGGCTTCAGATGCTATATGATCCCGGAAACCGGAAAAGCGCGCGGGTAGGGACCATGCCGTCGTTCGATATCGTCTCAAAGACCGACCTCGCGGAGGTCGACAATGCGCTCGCCAACATGGTGCGCGAGATGGGCCAGCGCTACGACTTCAAAGGCTCGCAGGCCAAGATCGAGCGGAAGGAGTCGGAAATCACCATCAACGCCGACGACGACCTGAAGCTCAAGCAGATGCACGAGCTGCTCCAGGGGCATCTGGCGCGCCGCAAAATCGACGCAGGGGTTATCGACTATAAGACGCCGGAAAAAGCGGCCGGCCAGGCCGTTCGGCAAAAGGCGATCATCCGCCAGGGCATCGACAAGGAGCTGGCCAAGCGTGTGGTTAAGGAGATCAAGGACGGGAAGTTCAAGGTCCAGGTCTCCATTCAGGGCGACGAGCTCCGGGTCACGGGCAAGAAGCGCGACGACTTGCAGGCGGTGATCGAGCATACAAAAGGGCTTTCGATCGAGCAGCCGCTGCAATTCGTGAACTTCCGCGATTGAGCGCCACGATGCTTTCAAGGGGACATAGAGTGCGAGGGCCGGCGGCCATTACGATTGCGCTTGCGGCCGCGGGGCTAGGACTTGCGGCTTGCGGCGGTGGCGGCGGGTCCACGGGCAGCGCAAGCGTCGCCGCTGACGCCCCGGTCGGCGCGGTGCCGGCCTACAATACGAGCCGCATGTCGGTTGCGACAGCCAAGCCGGTCGATGCGTATGTGATGCTCGGCGGCCGTATCAAAACCTGCTGGTTCAATCCGAGCGCGCCCTTATTCCCCGACCATGTCTACCGTGCAGATGTCAGCCCCGACGGGCAGAAGGTGAAGATCACGATCCACGACAAGCGCAATCTCGGACGCGCGGGCAAGCTCGCCTACACGATCGATTTTGCCCAGCAGGGCGCCTCTACGATCGTCACGTCCAACAACCACACGATGACGCCGCAGCAAGCGGCCAAGATGCGGTTCGACGTCAATCGCTGGAAGAGCGGTCAGACGGATTGCAGCAAGGAATGGCCCGAAGTCGTGGCCCAGCCCGCCGCGCAGTAGCCGCTCCTAGAAATGCCAATGGCCGGGACGAGCCCGGCCATGGCGAAGATCTCAGATCAGAGGCGCGATTAGCTACTGCGATAGTCCTGGACGCGGGTGGCGCGCAGGCCCGGCAGGCCGTGCTTATCGATGGACCGCTGCCAGCTCAGGAACTCGTCCACGGTCAGCGTATAACGCTCGCAGGCTTCCTCGAGGCTGATCAGACCGCCACGCACGGCGGCCACGACCTCGGCTTTACGGCGAATGACCCACCGCTTGGTGTCCTTCGGGGGGAGATCGGCCACGGTCAGCGGGCTGCCGTCCGGTCCAATCACATATCTGACACGCGGCCTGTAATGCTCAGTCATCGTACGCAACACTTCCAAACTCGATGAGCTTCAATCTAGGTGGAAGCTAGCAGAGGCCCATTTAAGATTTGCCTAAGCTGTCCGGTAAAAGAAGCTGCAAGGAAATAGCCAAAACTTGCTGAATTCACTGAGACTTCCAGGCCTTTCCAAGAGCTTCTACTGGTCTTCCAGGGGCTCTGTCCTTGCGTCTCAAGCGTCCCCTGCCTATGTTCTGGGCCTTCTGGAAGGGCTGAAATGAGCCCACGCGGGGCCCGTCACAGACCGTCTATAATCAAGACCAAGTCGGCAAGCCCTTCCGAGATCATCGAGCCACTGACTTCGCCGCATCATTGACCCGGAATGCTTAACAGTCTGCACCTAGAAGGGCGTCCAGCCGAGACGCGGGTCGTCGTCGCCATGTCGGGCGGCGTGGATTCCTCCGTGGTCGCGGCCCTGCTCAAAGCCCAGGGCTACGACGTGGTCGGCATCACGCTGCAGCTCTACGACCACGGCCAGGCGGTGGGACGGAAGGGGACGTGCTGCGCTGGCCAGGACATTCAGGACGCGCGCCGTGTAGCCGAAGCGCTCGGCATCCCCCATTACGTTCTCGATTACGAGGCGCGCTTCAAGCAGGCGGTCATGGGTGAATTCGCCGATAGCTATCTGAGCGGCGAGACGCCGGTGCCGTGCGTCGCCTGCAATCAGAAAATCAAGTTTCACGATTTGCTTGAGACGGCGGAGGGGCTCGGCGCCGCCGCGCTCGCCACCGGCCATTACGTCAAGAGCCTGCCCGGGCCGGCCGGCTGGGAACTTCACCGGGCTGCCGACAAGGAGCGCGACCAGAGTTATTTCTTGTTCGCCACCACGCCGGCGCAGCTCTCCTTCCTGCGCTTTCCATTGGGCGACTTGCCCAAGGACGAGACGCGCGCGCTTGCGCGAAGCTTCGGGCTCACCGTCGCCGAGAAGTCCGACAGTCAGGATATCTGTTTCGTGCCCACGGGCCGCTATACGCAAGTCATCGAGCGCTTGCGTCCCGGCGCCGCCGAGCCCGGCAATATCGTGCATGTGGATGGCCGGGTGCTCGGCCGCCACACCGGCATCATCAATTACACCATCGGCCAGCGGCGGGGCATCGGCGTGGCCGCGCCCGAGCCGCTTTACGTGGTGAAGCTTGACGCAGGCCGGCGCGAGGTCGTGGTCGGTCCGCGCGATTGCTTGCACGCCCGCGCGCTCACTTTGCGTGACGTCAACTGGCTCGGCGATGAGACTTTCGAGACGGCCGCCGCGTCCGGCGTGGAGGTGCTGGCCCGTATCCGTTCGACAGGGCCTTTGC
>NZ_JBPPND010000055.1:0-2430 GCF_051306395.1 Methyloceanibacter sp. | reverse complement strand
TTCGATCTTGCGGATGAAGATATTGCGAAAGAACTCAGGGGCTATGACACCATACTCGAAATCCGTCTCTGCCTTGATTTCCCAGCGGTAGCCCTGGCCCACCTTCAGCCGGTACTCCTTGGGTTCCATGTAAAAATTGTTGTCTTCCGAGCCGAGGACGAGGGGTTCCATGTCCTTCAGATGGTGGACGGCAGGATCGAACATGAACTGAGCATGGGTCAGGCCGAACGAGCCAAGTAGGCAGGCCGCACCGGCAGCCAATACGACACCGAATTTCCGCATTAAGACGCTTCTCCTTGGTTGAGCTTTTTTCACCGAAACGTCTCCTTCCCGGGGCGGACTATAGGCCCACGGGGCGCCGCTGTGAAACACCTTGCGGGCTCTGCTCGCCGGCACAACCGGCGTGAGAAATAAGGGAGACACGCGCCCGGAGCATCGAGCGTCCAGGACTGCGCTAGTTTCCGGTGCTTACGGGATCTTCCGCCAGGCCGAGGGCGATGAGCGCAATACGGTCTGGACGCCTTGTCTCGTCGGGAGACATCAGGCTCATACCGTGCGGGTTTGCGTACTCCCAGTATGCCCATGCCGCACCAAGCGCATCGGTCTCGCGCCGCACCGCATCGAGCCAGAGGAACCGGTGCGCGTCGAGCGCGCCGCCGTGCCACCCGTTCTCGGCCATGGCGCCGAACTCGCCGAGGATGAGGCGGTTGCCAGGCACGCCATGCTTCTTGGCCCAGGCACGAACTTGGCCGAAGCGGGCTCTTAGAGCGTCTTCGTTCCAGCGTCCCGCAGCATACTCGTCGAGATAGCGGCCAATTTCGGCGAGCTTTGCTGACCGCTCCTCCGGGGTGAGGTCTTTTTCGTCCACCAGAAGTTCCGAATAGACAAACGACAAAGCCGTTTCGTTCTCGGTCACCGGCCAGGGCGCTCCCTTGACGAGGCGGCTTTGTGCCGTGCCCTGATGGGTGAAGCCGTGCGGCTCGTAGAAGTGGAAGCTGTACAGCAGGCGATCATCGGCCAGGCGGCCCGGATTGAGTTGGACGAGGCCGGTAATATTGCCGCCGCAAGCGCCCGTCACCACCAGCGTCAGGTCGGGCGCGGCCTCCCGGGCCGCACGTACGAGACCGGTCAGCACGGCTTCCCATTCACGCCCGCCCGAACCGTCGCAAGGATAGTATTGGGGCTCGTTCATCAGTTCGAGCGCGACCTTATCCGTGCCGACCCGCTCGAGCATGCGTGCAATCGAAGAGACCGCGGAACGGTAGCGCTCCTGTATCACTTCGTCTGATGCGTTCTCGATTGCTTCCGGAGACCACGCCTTGACCTGGCCAACGGGATGAAGATCGAGAACGACTTTCAATCCCGAACTCGTCACCGCGCGGACGGCCTCCTCCAACCGGCCGACGGCCACATCGCGGCGCGCGCCTTCTGAGGCCAGCAGCGGGCCGGGGTCCACCGAAAGGCGCACGAAATCCAACCCGAGCGCCTTATGCGCGAAAAATCATCGGCGCTTCCCCATTCCGCCATGTCCCGGTAGGGCGGCCATTTGTAGTCGCCCGTCGAAGTGAGCGGCGACCAGTTCAGCCACCATGGATACTCACGCCACGTTTGAGCTAAATAGGTCCCTCGCTTGCGCACACATTCGCCGGCGCGCCGGTTCCGACAACGAGCGCGGCGATGAGCCCCAGAAGAAGCAGCACCGCGGCGAGCCAGCGCGACGGCGCGCGGCGCTCCAAGATTTCATCTGCGTGGGTCACGTCGCATTCACTCCGGCGAGGTTCAGCCTCTGGTCGATGAAAAGGCGCTTGCCGCGCGCGTTGCCCGCGAGTTCGGAGACGAGTGCAAGATCGAAGCGGATTCCCGCGCCGACGCGCCCCTGAAGCTCGCCGACGAAGAGCCGTGCTTCCGGCTCGCCGCAGCCTGTCCGCAGCACGACCTTGACAACACAGCGGCCCGGCGCGTCTTGGTAGAATTGGAACTCAGAGACCCCGAAGAATTTGTCGGGATGCACCGGCACGATCGTCGGTGTGACGATGCGGTTGCCCTCGGCTCCGACTAGGAACTTCGGCTGCCGGCGCGGCGTAATCGCGCGGGCCTTCAGGCGCCAGGCATTGTGCTCATCGGGAAGGCGCACGAGCTCGGCGGTATCGCCCGATGTTCCCGATTCGCCGGAAGTACATGGCGCCGTTTTCCAACTTGAACTTCTCGACTCAGGTGGCCAACGCCAGCCTCGCGAATGACTTCATGACCTTCGACGGCTAGCGCGGGAGCACCAGGTTAGACGCCGCGGCGCGCGGGCGGCTCGGACGCCGGCGGGAACTCGTCCTCGCCAAGGTCATCCGGTTCGCGGCGGGTACGCTGCTTGAGCCGCGGCTCGCGGGTTTCTCGGCGGGTCTGGGGGCTTGCGGTGCCGATGAGTTCGCGTGCGAG
>NZ_JBPPND010000054.1:0-7948 GCF_051306395.1 Methyloceanibacter sp. | reverse complement strand
ACGAGCGGTTTCCGGTCGGGTTGCTGTGGTCGTGCTCCCGTCATGCCGCTCCCGACGGCCGGGCAGGACACGCTAAGGCCCCGGCCCGGCACTCAAGACGTCATGAGTTCACAACCACATTGGGGCCAGAGCAAGCCCTCCCGGATGGGACGGCTTGCCGCTGGCGAAACGTGCCTTAGTAGGGATAGCAGGGCGGATAGGGGTAGTAGCCGCAAGGCGCCCCGTAATAGCCGGGGCTTGCAACGGCGGCGCCCACGGCGGCGCCGGCCGCAACGCCGGCGCCAACGGCCACGCCCGGCCGCCGATACCCGGCGCCGTGCCAAGCCGGCCGGCCGCCAACGATGTTGGCATGGCCGCCATGGGGCCCGTGAACATGGGCCGCGAAACGGTCGATAAAGAGCGCGGCAGCACCGCTCGCGCCCTCAAGATCACCTTCGAGCACGGAAACGTCGAAGGTCAGCGTGTCGCCGTCGAGCTTCGGCGATTTCAGCACCACGACGGCGTCCTTCACCGAGCCGCCGTCATTGCCGAGGACGGAAATCGTGGCATTGGGCGGGCTCTTGGCGAAGCTGTCGACGCCCTCATCCCACTCGCGGATGAAATGCGAGGTGAGAACGTGCCCCGCGGCATGGACGGGACGGTCGGCAAAGACGATAGAATTGGGCGAGACGCCGGTGAGCGTCAGGGTATTGCCGTCGAGGCTCGCGCCTGACGCATTGAGCACGGCGAGCGAGGCGACCATTTCATTCGAGTGCGAGCCGATGGATTTCTTGGCGGGATGGCTGATGGCGTCTTCGGCCTGCGCCAAACTGGGCGTGGCCAGTAAAGCGGCGAGGGCCGTCAGCATGCAAAGGGTGCGGGTAAGGGTCATGTTCGTGCCTCCTCCTGGGGCGATGGGAACGTTGATCCGTTCCAAGAGGTGGCGACGATAGCCGAGATTCGCAAACGAGATATGTAAGCCGGGCGGCTTGGTGTCCCGTTTGTAACTCTGACGATTGCGGACTTGCTATCCTGCGGATCGCTAGAACTTGAAGCTCACCGCGACCACGTTGCCCTCGAACGTGTTTTCGGCGCCGAACTCATGATAGCCCTTGACGATGATCGAGCAGGAAAGCTTCGCGGCGAGATGCGAGCCGCTGGAGGCAGATTTGCCACAGCATCCCCTTAGCGGCGGATAGGCTGATGGCACGCGTTCTCGTTGCGGCGGTCGTGGTCCTGACCATGGCCGCCGCGCTCGCGGTCAATGCCATGCTGGTCGGCCTGCAGACGCGGCCCGCCATGGCGCGCAGCGGCGGCGTTTTGATGGAAACGGACATCGTCACCGCCAATGTGAAGGTGGAAGGCGAGGGGCCGCCCATCGTCCTCATTCACGGCTTTGGCGCTGCGCTCGATTGGTGGGACGCGATCGCGCCGCAGCTTGCCCGGAATCACCGCGTAATCCGTCTCGATCTGATCGGCCATGGCGGCACGGAAGCGCCGGGCTCCGGCTATGGAATCGAGCGGCAGGCGTCCTTGGTCAAGGCCGTGCTCGACAAGCTTGGCGTGACGCGCGCGGTGATCGTCGGCCACTCAATGGGCGGCGAGGTGGTTACCGCGTTCACCGTAGCCAATCCGCAAAGCGTGGAGCGGCTGGTGCTCATCGACAGCCCGCCCAAGCCGGAGACGGACTTCGATCTCAAGACACGCCTCGCCCTGTCTCCACTTATCGGTCAAGGGCTGTGGCGCTTGCGGAACGACACTGTGCTCCGCCAGGCGCTCAGCCAAGGTTTTGTGCCGGGTTTCCCGGGGCCGGAGAAGTTCATCGCCGATCTGTGGCAGCTCACCTACCCGGTGTTCCACCAAGCCCATGACGACAGCGTCGCCTATGTGACGGAAGAGGGAAGCCCGGCGCGACTCTCCGCGCTCGATCCGGTGCCGCCGCTCCTTGTCATTTTCGGGACGCAGGATGCGCTTATCTCACCGGACAGCGCGAAGCTCTTCGAGACGGTGCCGGGCGCCAAGCTTGTCATGATCGACGGCGCGGGCCACTCTCCCATGGTCGAGAAGCCGGCGGAGACCTTGGCGCAGATCGAAGGCTTCATCGATTAGGTAGGACGGAATAAGTCGGAATATGGAGGCACGCGATGACGATCAGGCTTTGGCGGAACCTCCTTGTCACGGCGGTGCTCGGTCTCTGCGGAGCCGTGCCGCCGGCGTTGGCACAAAGCCCCGATCCGCTGCCGTCATGGAACGACAGCGCGGTTAAGACGGACATTCTCGATTTCGTCGCGCGCGTGACCACCGATGGCAGTCCGGATTATGTGCCGCCGCAGGATCGCATCGCCACTTTCGACAATGACGGGACGCTCTGGGTCGAGCAGCCGCTCTACACTCAATTCGTGTTCGTCATCGATCGGGTCAAGGCGGTCTCCAACCAGCATCCCGAATGGAAGACCAAGGAGCCGTTCAAGTCGGCGCTCGACGGCAATACCGAGAAGCTCCTGACCTACGGCGAGAAGGGCGCGATCGCATTAATCACCGCGACCCATAGCGGCATGACCACGGTCGAGTTCAACGACACCGTGGGCGACTGGCTCAAGACGGCCAAGCACCCGCGCTTCAAGCGGCCTTACACCGATCTGACCTACAAGCCGATGATCGAGCTGCTCGAGTATCTGCGCGCCAACGGGTTCACGACGTTCATCGTTTCGGGCGGCGGCATCGAGTTCATGCGCGCCTATACGGAGCAATGCTACGGCATTCCGCCGTGGCATGTCGTCGGTTCCGCCGGCAAGACCGAGTTCCGCCTGTGGGATGCAAGCCCCACGCTGGTGAAGTTGCCGGACCTGCTGTTCTTTGACGACGGACCCGGCAAGGCGGAAGGCATCAACCACTATATCGGCCGCCAGCCGATCTTCGCCTTCGGCAACTCCATCGGCGACAAAGAGATGCTGGAATGGACCGCGAACTGCAAAGGCCTGTGCTTCATGGGGCTGGTCCATCACGACGACGCCGTCCGCGAATACGCCTATGAGCCAGACTCCGATGTGGGCCGGTTTCCCGTGACGCTGATGGAGCACGCCGAAGCTAATGCCTGGGACGTCGTCAGCATGAAGAACGACTGGAAGACGATTTTCTCGTGGGGCGAAGGTCGCCCGTGAGCGGATAGGATGTGGTCATGCTGAAACCGTTGATGCTTGTCTCAGGTGTGATCGAGGTCCTGTTCGGTCTCTCGGCGCTGGTCGTGCCGCTTGCGGTGATTGAGGCTGTCGGCGGGAGCGGCGGCGCCGGTGTCCCGACGCTGGCTCTCATCCGCCTGCTCGGTGCGGCCACCTTTGGACTTGGCGTCGGCGCGCTGATCGGACGCAGCCACTTGGATACAGCCGGCGGCATGGCGGCTGCGTACGGTCTCGGCCTCTACAACGTTGTCGGCGCGTGCGTGCTCGTCATCGGCGCGGTGAGCGCAGGCGGCCCCGGTCTGTGGGCCGGGGCCATACTGCACATCGTGATCGCTGTGCTGTTCGTCATCGCGTTTCTGAGGCGGCGTTAGCACCGCTTCATCGACACCGGCTGGGTCGAGCGCATGCCGATTGCGCGTGCCGCGCCCGCCGAGAGGTCGAGGTGCACGCCCTTGGTGAAGGGACCGCGGTCGTTGACGCGCACCTTGACCGATTTGCCGGTCTTCGGATTGCTCACCCGCAGGCACGTTCCGAAGGGTAACGACCGATGGGCCGCCGTCAGCCCGTTGGGATTGAAGACCTCCCCGTTCGCCGTGCGATTGCCGGCCAATTCGTTGCCGTACCAGGTTGCGGTGACGGTGGTGGCCGCCGCCTGGGCCGGAATGGCTAGGAGGACGAGCGATGCAAAGGCCCAATAACGCATGATTTTCCCACCTTGCTTCTTGTTATCGAAGCTTTGCTGGTAGGGGGCGGAAGGGGCCGAAGTTCGGAGACCGTAGGGCCATCGTTGGGTGACGCCGGGGCGAGAATGGGGCCTGGTTTTTAAGGGGTCAGCGAAGCTGCCGCTCTGACAACAGCAGGGGCTGCAATTGCGCCCGATCCTGGCCTATAAGAGCGTAATTCTTGTCATAAGGGTTTCGAGAGGGAGAGACGTATGGACCTCGCTGCGTTGAATAAGGTGGCTACGGCCATGACGACGCCCGGGAAGGGCATCTTGGCCGCGGACGAGTCGGGCGGAACGATCAAGAAGCGCTTCGATGCGATCGGCGTCGAATCCACCGAGGAGAACCGGCGCGACTATCGCGAGCTCCTGTTCCGGTCGGAAACGGCCATGCACCAGCGCATCTCCGGCGTGATCCTGTTCGACGAGACCATCCGCCAGAAGGCGGCGGACGGCACGCCGCTGGTCAAGGTCATCGAGGCGGCCGGCTCCATCCCCGGCATCAAGGTGGACAAGGGCGCCAAGCCGCTGCCCTTCTGCCCGGGCGAGACCATCACCGAAGGGCTCGACGGCTTGCGCGACCGGCTGATCGAGTATCGGGAGCTCGGCGCCAAGTTCTGCAAATGGCGCGCGGTGATCGATATCGGCCCGGGCATTCCGAGTCACGACGCGATCAACGCGAACGCGCATGCGCTCGCCCGCTACGCGGCGCTCTGCCAGGAGCAGGATCTGGTTCCGATCGTGGAGCCCGAAGTGCTGATGGACGGCGACCACACCATCGAACGCTGCGAAACGGTCACCGAGTGGACGCTGAAGACCGTGTTCCAGGAGCTCTACTACGCCAAGGTCAAGCTCGAGGGCATGGTGCTCAAGCCCAATATGATCGTGCCGGGTGCCGAGTGCGCCACTCAAGCCCCCGATCAAGAGATCGCCAAACGGACCATCCGCGTGTTGAAGAACTGCGTGCCCTCGGCGGTGCCGGGCATCGCCTTCCTGTCGGGCGGCCAGTCGGACGTGGAGGCCACGGCGCGGCTCGACGCCATGAACCGTATCGGCGGCGTCCCCTGGCATCTCACCTTCTCCTATGGCCGGGCGCTGCAGCACGCACCGCAAGTGGCCTGGGCTGGCAAGACCGGCAATGTGCCTTCGGCGCAAGCCGCTTTCTCGCATCGCGCGGAGATGAATGGGCTTGCCACGCTCGGCAAGTGGACGCCGGAGATCGAGAAGAAGGCCGCTTAGGCTGCGCTCGGGGTCTTAGGCTTGGAAAAGGCGGCCGACACGGCCTTTTCCGCTTCGACAATGAGCAACAGGGCTACGCCAATAAGCAGCACGAGCAGTCCGTCGGCCGGCGCCACGGGCTCTGTTGCAAAAACGGCCTGAAAGACCGGGACGTAGGTGAAGGCGGCCTGCGCCGCCACGACGACGGCAACGCCGATCAGCACGGCGGGCGTTCCTATAAGGCCGCGCCAGGTGATCGAGCCACCGTACACGTAGCGGACACTGAACAAGTAGAAAATCTCCATGACGACGATCGTGTTGACCACCAACGTGCGCGCCATCTCGATGGAGCGGCCCTG
Organism: Methyloceanibacter sp.; assembly: GCF_051306395.1. Classification (GTDB taxonomy): domain Bacteria; phylum Pseudomonadota; class Alphaproteobacteria; order Rhizobiales; family Methyloligellaceae; genus Methyloceanibacter. The sequence goes on along the minus strand of NZ_JBPPND010000054.1, from coordinate 2,492 downwards.
GTCGAGGGCATGGAAGAAAATTCCGAAGGTGCCTATCACGAAGAGCAGCGAAACGAAGGCTGTCCGCCACAGGAGCTGACCCGAGAGAAGAGAGTCTGCCGGGTCGCGGGGCGGTCGTTTCATGGCGCCGGGCTCGGTCGGCTCGAACGCCAGCGTGAGTCCCAGTGCGACGGCGGTCACCATGTTGATCCACAGGATTTGGATGGGCGTGATGGGCAGCGTCAGCCCGAAGGCGATGGCGCCGATGATCGCCGCCGCCTCGCCGCCATTCGTCGGCAAGGTCCAAGCGATGACTTTGCGAAGGTTGTCATAGACCGTACGTCCCTCCCGCACCGCGGCGACGATCGAGGCGAAGTTATCGTCGGCGAGCACGACCTCCGCCGCCTCCTTGGCCGCATCGGTTCCTTTCCGCCCCATGGCAACGCCGACATCGGCGCGCTTCAGAGCGGGCGCATCGTTGACACCGTCGCCCGTCATGGCCGTTACGGCGTTGTCCGCCTGCAGCGCTTCCACCAGGCGCAGCTTGTGCGCGGGGCTGGTCCGCGCAAAGACCGTGACGTTACGCGCGACACTTTTTAGCTCCGTGTCGTCGAGCTCGTCGAGTTGGCTTCCGGTCATCGTGACAGGTTCAGGAGAAAGGCGGAGTTCGCGGGCAATCGCCTCGGCCGTCGCGGCATGGTCGCCCGTGATCATTTTCACGGCGATGCCGGCTTCCTGGCATTCGTGGATTGCGGCCAGAACCTCTTCGCGCGGGGGGTCAAGGAGTCCGAGCAGTCCGATCAACGTAGCGCCGCTCTCCACGTCTGAAAAGTTGAGATCGCGATGGCCTTTGGGCCGGTCTTTCCGGGCGATTGCCAGCATCCGTTGGCCCTTCCCAGCAATCGCATCGGTCTGCGATTGCCAGAACGTCTCATCGAGAGGCTCGTCTCCGGCCGGTCCGCACTGGGTGCTGCACATGGCGAGAACGCGCTCCGGGGCACCCTTGATGAGGGCAAAGACCGCGCCGTCCTCATGGCTGTGATGCAGCGTCGCCATGAATTTGTGCTCGGTATCGAAGGGGATTTCGTCGGTGCGCGGGAGCTGCTTGCGCATCAGCTCGACATCGTAACCAAGTTTCATCCCGAGGCTGACCAGCGCTCCTTCCATCGGATCGCCGTGGACGCTCCAATTGCCTGCGCTTTGGCGCAAGTCCGCGTCGTTGCAAAGGATGGCGGCCCTTGCTGCCTCAATCAGCGTTGGATAGGGCGCGGCCTGGACGCGTTCTCCATTCAACGTCACAACGCCCTCGGGCTCGTAACCCGAACCGGAAACGTCAAACTGGCCTTCGGCCGTCAGGACCGTGCGAACCATCATCTCATTGCGGGTCAGGGTCCCCGTCTTGTCGGAGCAAATCACCGAAACCGAACCAAGCGTCTCGACCGCGGGGAGACGCCGGATGATGGCGTTGCGCGCCGCCATGCGCTGGACGCCGATCGCGAGCGCGATGGTCATTACCGCAGGCAAGCCCTCGGGAATGGCGGAGACGGCGAGGCCGATCACCACCATGAAGGCTTCCGGCCATGAATAGTCGCGGACGAAAACGGCAAATGCGAACACGGTGACGCAACCGGCCAGAATGAGCGCAGTCAGCCGGCGCCCAAAGTCGCTCATCTGGCGTAGAAGCGGCGTTGTCAGCGTTTCGACCGTGCCGACGAGCGTGCTGATGCGGCCGAGTTCGCTCGATGGCCCGGTCGCCACAGTGACGCCGCTGCCGCCACCGGCTGTCACAAGGGTGCCCGAAAAGGCCATTGAGTGCCGGTCGGCGAGCGGGGCGTCGGCCGGAAGCGGGCGCGTATCCTTCTCGACAGGGAGCGACTCGCCGGTGAGCGCGGCTTCGTCGATGCGCAGATTGCGTGCCCTGAAGAGACGCAAATCTGCCGGCACGCGGTCTCCAGGCTCCAGCAGAACGATATCGCCCGGAACGATGTCCTCGGCCGGCACGACGGTGCGGTGGCTGTCACGCACGACCGAGGCGTGCGGGTCGATCAGGCTCCGGATCGCCTCGAGGGCCTGCTCGGCGCGGCCCTCTTGCACAAAGCCGATGATCGCGTTGACGATGACGACCGCCAAGATCACCGCGGCGTCCGTAACGTGGCCAATCGCCGTGGCCAACACCGCCGCGCCCAGGAGCACGTAGATCAGCACGTTGTGAAACTGGAGAAGAAAACGCCACAGCGCGCTTTGCTTCGCCGATTCGGGAAGGCGATTGGGGCCAAAGAGCGCTTTGCGCGCTTCCGCCTCACCAGAACTCAAGCCCGAAGGGCCGCTCTCGAGCGCTTCGAGGACTTCGCCGGCAGGCTTCGTATGCCAAAGGGTGAAGGCTTGCCCCGGGCGATCGATTGATGTGCCGTCGGAGATGCTGGTGGGTTTCACGAAACTTGGCCCCGGGACAATGGCCTTATGACTTCTCGGGTTTTGCGTGGCGGCGTGCGTCAGGCCTCATTTGGGGACGA
>NZ_JBPPND010000053.1:0-3555 GCF_051306395.1 Methyloceanibacter sp. | reverse complement strand
CGCCGGGAACACCATGACCCGGTTCTGCTCGGCGATATAGAGGAAGCCGTCCTTGGAGAAGCAGACGCCGTTCGGGATGACGAAATCGATGGACGGCGCGAAGCGCTTCACTTCGTCCGCGACGCGGTCCTTGTCGCGGTCCGTGATGACCCACACGTCGTCCTTGCGGGTGCCGACGAAAACCGCGACTCCCTGTGGACCGACAGCTATGTGGCGGGCATCCGGAACAACCGCGAACAGCTCGATCTTGAAGCCGGCCGGAACGTCGACTTCCTCGAGATTGGCACGAAGCTGGTCGGCATAGTCGCCCGTCTGCTCGACGGGTTTGAAATCGGCCGAGGTTGTGCCTGTCGACTGCATTGCCCCGAGCTTCTGCAGATTGTCTTGCGCTTGTGCGATCGATGAGAAACCGAAGGCAGCCGTAGCCACCGAGGCAAATAGAATTGCTCTCATTTCCTCCTCCTGTATTTTTTCTTTGTGCCCCTTCAGGTGACGTCCCTGGACGTTCTCTAATCGCCTCTGTCAACAAGCTCCTTTCTTTTCCATGCAGCGTTTGCCGGGCTCAGGGTTCTCTCCGTGGTCGATCGCAATGATCGCCGCATGTTTGCGTTGGAACGGGTGGGTCGAAGTGGTGTTCGCGGTTCCGTTGGACCGCATGCCAGGGAGCGACCTCATCCGCGCAGCGTCCCGGCAGGACGCATCTCGGGAAGTGGGCTTGGGTTGGGCGGCGACGCTCCTCCTCAGGCTGTGGCAGCGGCGTGGCGGAACGGCTCGTTCGTCTTCCACATGGCGTGGAGGATGACGGCGAGCTTGCGCGCTACGGCAACTTTCGCCTTCTTGAAGCCGCCGCTTTTTGCAATCCTCAGCCCCCATGCCTTGAGGGATGAGAAGCCAATCTGCCGTGTCAGGATGACGTTGGCGGCTTCATAGAGGTGGGTTCTCGTGAGCTTGTCGCCGCGCTTCGAGACGCGGCCGTTTCGGCTGACCTCGCCGGACTCATAGCGCCGGGGCGTGAGGCCGAGATAGGCGCCGGCGCTGGAGGAGCGGCGGAAGCGGGAAGCATCGTCGTAGGTCGAGGCGACCGACAGCGCGATCACGGCGCCGACCCCGGGAGCGGTCATGAACAGCCGGGCCATGGTGTTCTGCTTCGCGGCAGCGCGAACGCGCGCATCGAGAACCTTGATCCGCTCGATGATGGATCGGCGGGCCTCCAACATCGCCTCGACGATTGCCTTGATCTCGGGCGCGGCGGCCAGTTCACCGGAGACGATCTCCTCGGCACGGCGGGCAAAGCCGCCGACCTTCCTCCCGAACATGACGCCGAAGGTCTTCAACAGCCCGCGGATCTCGTTCTCGATCTTGCCTCGGAGGCCGACGAGAAGGTCGCGTGCCGACAGAAGCGCCCGCACGACATAGGCGCCGTGGCTCTTGATGCGGACCTCCTTGAACCATCCCGTCCGCACGATCTGAGCCAGGCCGGCCGCGTCGTGGCGGTCCGTCTTGTTCGGCATCATCGAGAGTGCGGCGCTTGCATGCCGAGCATCAAGACACACGATCGGAAGTCCGCGCTTCGTCAATTCGTTCCAGAGCCAGACCGCAAGCGGTCCCGTCTCCATGCCGATCCTCTTCGTCTCCCCAGCCTTTACTGTCAGCCACTCCTTGATGGCGTCAGGATCGGTTGGAACCTTGCCCTCTGCTAACTTCCTGCCGTTCTCATCGACCACGCAGATGGCGGTCTGTTCCATTGAGACATCCAAGGCTGCATACTTCGTCATGGCAGTTCTCCTTCCTGCGCTGCGGCGCTGACCGATTCATCGACATGGTCAGGTTGGGGAACTGCCTCCCGGAATGCGAGAGGCGCCACCCGCGATTACGCTAAGTGGTGTAGCTGGGTAGCTCGGGAGCTATGGCGGAATGTGGGTGATGACGGTGTGAAGAAGGCGGCGTATCGAGGCGGGTAACCAGCCTGCCAGAACCTCTCGAGGAGAGCGATACGCCATGAAGACAGATAGCAGCATTGTTGCTTTTCAGCACCCGGACGAGATTGACGATCCCCTGACTTCGGTTTTGCGTGACGGCGCCCGCCGACTGCTGGCGCAGGCTGTGGAGGCGGAGGCAGAATCCTTTCTGGCGGCGATGCAGGGCGAACGGCTGGCCGATGGCCGGGCACGCCTTGTTCGCCATGGCCATGGCCCGGAGCGGACGATCCAGACGGGGATTGGTCCGGTGCCGGTGAGCCGCACCAAGCTACGCGACCGCGGCGCTGCGGCCGGGACGGATGGCCACATCATCTTCCGGTCGGCAATCTTGCCGAAATGGGCGCGGCGGACCACCAGCCTCGATGCGCTGCTGCCGGTTCTTTATCTGCGCGGCATCTCCACCGGCGATTTCCAGGACACCTTGGCGGCGCTGCTCGGCAAGGACGCGCCGAACCTGTCGCCGTCGGTGATCGGGCGCCTGAAGGAGGAATGGCAGGTCGAATACGAGCGTTGGCAGCGCCGCGACCTGTCGGCCCGGCGATACGTCTACATCTGGGCCGACGGGGTCTATCTGCAGGCGCGGATGGAAGACGCCGCCGCCTGCATGCTCGTCATCGTCGGCGCGACGCCCGAGGGCCGCAAGGAGCTTGTCGGCTTCCAGGTCGGCGTGCGCGAGAGCGCCCAGAGCTGGCGTGAGCTGCTCGTCGACCTGAAGGCCCGCGGCCTGTCTGTCGCCCCGCAGATCGCCGTCGGCGACGGGGCAATGGGCTTCTGGAAGGCGCTCGACGAGATCTTCCCGACGACCCGGCACCAGCGTTGTTGGCAGCACAAGCTCGTCAATGTCCTCAACAAGGTGCCGAACTCGATGCAGCCGAACATGAAGGCGGACCTGCGGGAGGTTCGCGATGCGCCGGATCGTGCGAGCGCCGAGAACGCCATCGCCATCTTCGCAGAGAAGTACGCCGTCAAATATCCGAAGGCCGTCGAATGCCTGACCAGGGATCGCGAGACGCTGCTGGCCTTCTTCGACTTTCCGGCCGAGCATTGGGATCATCTGAGAACGGCAAATCCCATCGAGAGCGTCTTTGCCACCGTGCGGCACCGGACGGTGCGCACAAAGGGCGCCCTGTCGCAGAGGACGGCGCGCCTCATGGTCTTCAAGCTCATCATCGCCGCATCGAAGACCTGGCGGAGGCTGAAGGGCGAAAATCGCTTGCCGATGCTCATCGCTGGCGTCAAGTTCACCGACGGCATCGCGGTCACCGCGGTGTCCGACCAACGCGCCGCCTGATCGGCCGCGTCACCCAATTCCAGCCATAGCTCACGGAAGGGTCCGCTGGAGCCGTACCCTGAATCGGCAAGCACACAGCCAAAACGCGCACCGGAGGCGATGACGCGGTCGACCTCCTCGATAGCAATCTCCGGCTTTGTCAGAGCAGTCTGTTTATCCTTCGGCACACGAGCCCGCGCCATACGTTCAGGATCATCTGTCCAGCTCTCGGGCAGGAATAGCCGCAGGCCCACCATCACCGGCACCTCGCGCGACGCCAAGGTTACCGAGACCAGCGACTGACAA
>NZ_JBPPND010000052.1:0-13317 GCF_051306395.1 Methyloceanibacter sp. | reverse complement strand
GGCTTTTGTCCATGGCTCTGGCGCCGATGCCCACCATCGCGCCGCCGCGCAAGGAGGAGCCGAACCTCGCGGGCCTGAGCGAGATCCCGAAGGAACTGATCTGGAACCGACCGGAAAAGGAGGAGGACGAAAAGCAGAGAGCCTCCTTCGCTGCATTCTCCACGGCGCAAGAGCAGTTGCCTTGGGACGCCGTGGAGCCGGTGCCGTTCACGCCGATTGTTGCGGCCAAAGAGCGGACGCCGAACGTGGGCGGCAAGACTGCACCTGCGGCAGTGACGCGCGCGCCGGTCCAGCTTGCGAGTGGTGACATCGGCAACTGGCTGAAAGCCAAGGTCAGGGAGATCAAGGGCGCCGACCGCTCGCGGCCGCTCTATCACTTCGAGCTCTGGCTGGAACCGCCGCCTGCTGTGAAGGGGCGCCTGGTCGGCGTGTCCTACGCCTTCAATTCGCCCGCCATCAGGCCGCAATCGCAATCCTCGAGCGACCGCGGCAGCGGCTTCCGCATCAGTGCCGGTGGGCTGGCGTGCGCCGATGAGATCGTCGTGACCTTGCGCTTCGACGACGGGCGCGTGGAGACGGCCGCCGTCGACGGCTGCAAGCTCTTGAGTTGAGTGCCTCAGCGAATCCCGGCGACTTCGGCGACGAGCTCCCGGAAGCGCGGGCGCTGCTGCTCGATATAGGGCAGGGGGCGGCACACATCGATCGCGGCGATGCCGATGCGCGTGGTGAGCGCGCCGTTGAACACGCCTTCGCCTAGCCGCGCCGACAGCCGCGCGGTCAGCCCATGGCCGATGACCTGTTGGAGGACGTCGTCGCCGAGTGCGATGCCGCCGGTCAGCACGATATGGGTAACCACCATGCGCGCGAGCTTCAAGAGCGACAGCGTGCCCGGCCGCGCACCGTAGAGCGTGGCGAGCTTGCGCAGCATGCGTAAATTCTGGGCGCCGACGAACAGCATGTCGATGACCGCGTTCGGGCTGACGGCGGTGACCACCGAGACGCGCTTGGCGGACGCCGCGACGATGCCGCGGGCCACGGGATCGAGCTGGGCGATCAGCGTGCGCTCATCGAGGCGCAGCAACTCCTCCGCATTCATGATGTCGTGCTCGTGCTCGGCGAGACGCTGCAAGCCCCAGGCGAGGTCTTCGCGTCCCGCATAGAAGCGCTTCAAGCGCCGCGTAACGTCGACCGCGAGCGCCTTGTCGTTCTGGCGTGCGGCGCTGTCCGCCTCGTGGCGAATCTTTCCCAAGCGTCCAAGACGCAGCAGCCCTCCCGCCTCGCGCAGAATGATCATGACCAGCGCCAGGATCACGAGCCCGACCAGGCCAACCGCCGCCCATCCGATCCAGTCGTCCCGGGCGAGAAGCTGAAGCACCCAATCGTAGAGCCATAGCGAGGCGATGAGGCCGACCAGCCCGCCAAGCGCGCCCAAGAAGATGCTGCCCCAGCGCAAGCCCCGTTCGAGCTTGGGCATGGTGCGCACCTGCGCGGGCGGTGTGGGCTCGGCGGGAAGCGTGGCCGGAATCGCCTCCGGCGGCTCGAACACCTCGACGTCTTCGACGCGGAACGAAGCGGGCTTCCGGCGCGCGGTCTTGTTCATGCGAGGCGGTCTCCGATCAGGGCCTGGATGGCGCGGTCGAGCCTGATATTTGGGAACGGCGCGAAGCCGCCGGAAGGCAGGCCTTGCGGGTCCGGCGGGCGGAAGCGCACGAAGCGCATGTCGCCGTTCTCGGTCTTCCAGCCTTCGAGGGCCTTCTTGGGGTCTTCGGGCAGATCGCCCGGAAAGATGGCGAAGGGCTCGTTGCCGTCGAAGGTGCGCCGGCCGATCGTCTCGCCTGCAAGCGGATAGCCGACGATGCAGGGCAGCGTCTCGCCGTTGCGCTTGGCCTGTCCCTCGCGGGTGGCACGCACGGCGGCCAGCGCCAGCACCTTCACGTCGGCGCCGCCATAGCGCGCGCGTTCCAAGGCCTTGTCCGTGAGCAGCGACAGGATCGCTTCGAGCCGGTCGTGACTTTCATGGTGCAGATGATCGGCCTTGGTCGCGGCAAGCACGATGCGGTCGATCCTTGGTGCAAAGAGGCTGGACCACAGGCTGTTCGATCCCGTGCGGTAACATTCCAGGATCTCGGTCATGGCGCGTTCGAGGTCGGCCACCGCGGCGGGCCCGCTGTTCAACGCGGCGAGCACGTCGATCAGCACGATCTGCCGGTCGAGCCTGGCGAAGTGATCGCGAAAGAACGGGCGCACCACGTGGCTCTTATAGGCTTCGTAGCGCCGCTCCATCAGCGCCCACAAGGAGCCTCGCGCGAAGCTGGCCTCCTCCTTGGCATCGAGCGGCGCGAAGGTGAGCGCGGGCGAGCCTTCGAGATCGCCGGGCATCAGAAAACGTCCCGGTGGCAGCGTGGACAGCGCGTGCTGATCGGTGCGCGCCGCGCGCAAATAGGCTTTGAACACGTCCGAGAGTGTCGCGGCGCGTGCTTCGTCGGCCGGTGCATTCGGATCGGCCTCGCCGAGCGCCTGGTGCCAGTCCTTCGCGATCGCCTTGCGGTCCGCCACGCGCGACTGCGCGATCGCATCGCGCGACCACGTCGCGTAGTCGAGTTGCAGCAAGGGCAGGTCGAGCAGCCATTCGCCGGGATAGTCCACGATGTCGATATGCAGACGCTCGCGTCCCATCCGCCGTTTCCAGAACTTCGTCGAGGCGTATTCGAGCGTGAGGCGAAGCTGGCTGATGCGCCGTGTGCTGTCGGGCCAGGTGGGCGGATCGGCGGTGAGGTCTGCGAGATGCTTCTCATATTCGAAGCGCGGCACGATCTCGTCCGGTTGCGGTTCGAGATAGGCGCGCAGGAGACGTCCCTCCGCCGCAGCATCGAAAAAAGGCAGGCGTCCGCCGGCAATGAGGTTGTGCACCAGCGCGGTGATGAACACCGTCTTGCCGGAGCGCGCGAGGCCGGTCACGCCGAGCCTCACCGTCGGCGTGACGAGGCCCGAGGCGAAGTCGCCGATATTGCGGACGGCGTCGCCGGCGGCATAGGTGTAAGTGGAGAGCGGCACGTTTCAGTTCGGTCCTTTTCAGTCGATGCCCCCCGTGCCAGGCGCCTCATAGCGCGCCCGCGCGGGCGAAGGAAGGGCCAGGAACATGTGGTACCTCGCCCCCCGGCTCTACCCAACAAATGTGCGCCGCAAGTCCAAGCCCTGCCTAGCAAATATGACGATTCCGCAACTGCGCGCCGGACACTGCTTTGTTTCTTGTCAACCCCGAGTGCCGTCTTGACTTGTCGACTCGCTTCCGTAAATACGGGGCAGCCCGGCAGGGGTGCTGACCAACCGCGCCGGACATGGGGAGCAGATGATGAGCCCAACGACGAATGGATACGTCCGGACATGACTCTCATGGCGACTGCAAAGAAAAAAACTCTCCCCGAAGATTATCGGCCCTCGGAAGATGAGCCGTTCATGAACGATCAGCAGCGGGCCTATTTCCGCCGCAAGCTGCTCATCTGGCGCGAGGAGATTCTCCGCTCGACCAAGGAGACGTTGCAGCATCTCCAGGACGATTCGGAGCAGCATGCCGATATCGCCGACCGTGCGACATCGGAGAGCGAGCGTGCGCTCGAGCTCCGGGCCCGCGACCGGCAGCGCAAGCTGATCGCCAAGATCGATGCCGCGCTGATGCGCATCGAAGACGGCACCTACGGCTATTGCGAGGAAACCGGCGAGCCGATCAGCCTGAAGCGGCTCGATGCCCGGCCGATCGCCACGTTGAGTGTCGAGGCGCAAGAGCGTCACGAGCGCCGCGAGCGCGTCTACCGCGACGAATAGTCAATCGGCCGCCGATAAGGGCGTGGCCACGTCTTCCAGCGCTTTGCGCTCGGCGGCGACGCCGTAGCGCGCGGCGATGACCGCCGCGGCGAGCATCAGCCCGGCGCCGAGCAGATAGCCGGCGAACAGGCTCATGCGCGAGCCGGTGTCGATCAGCGCGCCGAACAGAAACGGCGCGCCGATGCCGCCAATGCCGGTGCCCACCGCATAGAAGAAGGCGATTGCCAGCGCGCGGATCTCGAGCGGGAACGTCTCGCTCACGGTGAGATAGGCGGAACTTGCCGCGGCCGAAGCGAAGAAGAAGATCACGGTCCAGCAGACGGTCTGCATCGTGGCCGAGAGCACGCCCGCGGCGAACAGCGCGCCGGTCAGCGCCAGCAACACGCCCGACAGCGCATAGGTCAATGCGATCATGGGGCGCCGCCCCACCGTATCGAACAGGCGCCCGAGCAGCAGCGGCCCCAGAAAATTTCCGGCGGCGAAGGGCAGCAGGTACCAGCCTACCTGGCTCGCCGCGATGCCGTAGAAGTCTGTCAGCACCAGCGCATAGGTGAAGAAGATCGCATTGTAGAAGAAAGCTTGCGCCACCATCAGGGCAAGGCCGACCAGCGTGCGCCGGCGGTGGGCGTGGAACAGCGTGTCCCAGACCTCGCGAAGCGGCGTGAAGCGCCGCGATGTGAGCCGGAAGAGCGCGGGATCTTCATCCGGAATGACATGGCCACGAGCCCGATGATGGTCCTCGATGCGCTCGAGGATCGCGTGCGCCTCGTCGGCGCGGCCATGGGTCATCAGCCAGCGCGGCGATTCCGGGATCCAGGAGCGCATCGCCAGAATGCCCAAGCCCAGAATTGAGCCGATGAAGAAGGCAGCGCGCCAACCGATATCGGGCGGCAGCACGGACGGGTCGAGCAGGACGATGGAGCCGCCCGCGCCGGCGGCCGCCCCGATCCAGAAGCTGCCATTGATGATGAGGTCGGTGTGCCCGCGATAGCGTGCGGGCACGAATTCCTGGATGGTCGAGGCGATGGCCGTGTATTCGCCGCCGATACCGGCGCCCGTCAGAAAGCGGAACAGGGCGAAGCTCGCGAAGTTCCAGGAGAAGGCGGTCGCCGCCGTGGCCACGAGATAGACCGCAAGCGTGATGAAGAAGAGCCGCTTGCGGCCGAGTCTGTCGGTGAGCCAGCCGAACAGGAGCGCGCCGAGCACTGCTCCCGCCAGATAGAAACTGGAGGAGAGCCCCACCTCCGCGTTGCTGAACTGGAGGACGGGGCTTTCTTTGAGCGCGCCCGCCACGGCGCCGGCGAGCGTCACCTCGAGACCGTCCAGCACCCAGGTGATGCCGAGCGCCACGACGACGAGCGTATGGAACCGGCCCCAGCGCAGGCGGTCGAGCCGTGCCGGCACGGCCGTCTCGACGATTTGTGGCCGGACTGCGCTCACTCGCTACTACCGCTTGGCCGCGGCTCGATCGGGAAGTCGAAATAGGTGTCCGGATAGGGCTCCGGCTGATGCGTGTAGTGCCACCATTCGAACGGATAGTTCTTGAAGCCCTGTGCCTGCATCGCCGCGCTGAGCAGGGCGCGGTTCTCGATTTCAACCGGTGTCAGTCCGGGCGCGTCCGTGTTGGCCTTGGTGTCGAAGCAATCGAAGGTCGTGCCCATGGCAAGGCTGCCGTCCGGTGCATGCGCACCTTGAGGTGCGATGCAGCTCTTTCCCTCTGAGGGTGGATCCGCAGCGCCGATGGGGATCACGGTCAGATCGAGCGTGGCACCGCGGGAATGGCCCGAGCGCGTGGCGATGTAGTCGGGGAACAGGGCAGCCTTGTCGAGGCGCGGATACCACGCGGCCTTGGCGGCCGGATCGGTAGGCTGCTTGGCCCAGGCCACGAAGGCATCCACGGCTTGCGTCGGGCGGTAGCAGTCGTAGACCCGCAAGGAGAGCTTCTTCGGCTTGAGATCCGCCTGAACCTTTTTCAGCGCCTCGGCGGCCTGCCGCACCAGCACGCATTCAGGCGCGTCGTAGCCCGGCACCGGCGCACCGGTGAAGTTGTACGGGCCCGCATAGCGCATGTCCTGTTGGATGGAAGGATCGATGTCGCGGAGATAGACGAAATCCTCCGGCATCGAGTCCGCGCCCTGCGCGGCGGCCATGAAGGCCGGGGCTAGACAGGCGGCGAGGGAGGCAAGGACTGCCGAACGGCGACCAATCATAGGCCAAGCTTAGCTCATGGGCCGCGCTTCGCCATGAGTCGTGGAACGGAGACAAAAAAACTCCCCGCTGGAGGGCGGGGAGTGGAAGTGTTTGGGGGACTGACATGACTGGCAAAAACCAGTCGGTGTCGGACCATTAGCAGGGAACTGCCGGCGTCCTTACGATACGGGCGGTTGGCACTACCGGCGTTTACTCCATCCGCCTGCCCATCAGGGCGACCGTAAGACCGTATTCACTATCTACCGCAACCGGCCGCTCATCTCAAGCCAAACCGGCTGTGATATTCCAGCAACAGTCAACTGTAATCGGAGAAAAACCTTAGGATTTGCCGTAGTCGGCCGGGGGCCGGGCTTCGGTCTTGGCGATAATCACGTCATCATGGGGCGGATTGAGCGGGCGCGGACGCCCTTTGATTCCCGTGATTCCCGTTTCCACCAGCACGTCCACGGGCCCTCCGACCATCACCAGGTGCTCCACGTCATCCCGGCGTATGAGGTAGAGCGTGCGCTTGGAGTCCACCGCAGCGGTCTCGATCACGCCGAGCCTCTTCTCCCGGGCTTTGCGCAAGCTCGCCGAGCTCGCCTTGCCGAAGAACGTCCTGAACGCCCAAACCAAGAGCGCCAAGAGTGCGATGACGAAGAGAAGCGTGGCGACGCCAAGGATGAGGGTGTCGAAATCCATATCGGAAGGCTCCATACGAAAGCCGAACTTAACAGCACTTTAGGCGAGACGCTGCACCCTGAGCGCCGGCCCTCAAGCACGGGGCGATTCCAGGGGCCGCGACAGGACCTCGCGCCCATGACAATCTCCGGTCAAGACAAATCGAATCGGGTATTTTCTCAAGACATGACAGATATTGATGCGCCCATGCGCTACGCCGAGCCCATCGCCGACCGCGCCGAGCGGGACGGCAGCGTCGGCCTCGTTGTGCTGCTCGCACTGGCGCTCGCCGTGGCGGCTGTCGGCCTTGCCATGGTCTCGCGCGAGATGGCCGAGCCGTTTGTGCTGGCGATCCTCGCCGGTCTGGCGGTGGTCGGCGTGTTCTGCCTGTTCGCTGGCGCGGTCGGCATTCTTTATTTCGGTCAGCGCCACGCGCGCAACGATCTGACCAAGGCCTTCGTCGACAATCTGCCCCAAGGTGCCCTGATCGCCGATGCGGGCGGGCGCGTGCTCTATGCCAACCGGTCCTATCGCGAATTGCTGGGGCTCGACGCGGAGGCCGCCGTGCCGGCGCCCGATCGCGCCTTCGGCGGCAACCCGCATCTTGCCGAAGCCATTTTCCGGCTTGCCCGCGCAGCACAGCAGGGGCGCCGCCTGAAAGAAGAGTTCCGCCTGCCGCCGCCCGGCGAGGTGGAGGACGAAGGCGGCATCGCCCCGCGCTGGTTCCGCATTTCCGTGCAGCCCATGCCGCCGGAGCCGGCTTCGGGCCGCAAGGGCGCGCTAACCGTGTGGCAGGTCGACGAGGTCACCCAGGACCGGGCGCGCGAGGAGACCAGCTTCGCCAAGGTACAGGCAGCGATCGACTATCTCGACAACGCGCCGGCCGGATTCTTCAGCGCCGATGAGGATGGCCGCATCGAATATCTCAACGCCACGCTGGCTCAGTGGCTCAGGCTCGATCTCTCCGATGCCGCGAGTGGCCGGCTGTCGCTTGGGAAGATCATGTCCGACGATAACGCGGCACTGATCGCGGGCGCCGGCCGCGGCGAGACGCAAGGCGGCATCAGGCATTTCGACATCGATCTTCTCAAGGCCGACGGCACGACGATGCCGGTGCGCGTTCTGCATCGGCTGCCGCGTGGGCATCATCTCGCCCATGTGCTGATCCTCAACCGCGGACCGGGCGAAGCGGAAGAGGCGGGCGCGGCGGAGCTGAGATTTGCGCGGCTGTTCCACGCCGCGCCCATTGCCATCGCCACGGTGGATGCCGACGGTATGGTCAGCGCCACCAACGCCGCCTTCGTGCGCATGTTCGGCGCAGACGCCGAGACCGACGGCGGTGACAAGAGGAGCCTGGAGCGCTTCGTCGAACCGGCGGACCATCAGGCGCTGGGCAAGGCTCTCGAGGCGGCAACCGCGGGCCAGGGCGTGATCGAGCCCGTGGACGTGACTTTTACCGGAACCGAGGAGCGCAGCGGCCGACTTTATCTGAGCCCGATCGAGCACACCCTAGGCGACGGCGAGGCGGCTATCGCCTACGCCATCGACACCACCGAGCAGCGCGCGCTGGAAATGCAGATCGCGCAGAGCCAGAAAATGCAAGCGGTGGGTCAGCTCGCCGGCGGCATCGCCCACGACTTCAACAATATGCTGACGGCGATCATCGGCTTCTCCGACTTCTTGCTGCTGAACCACCGGCCGACCGATCCGGCCTTCCAAGACATCATGAACATCAAGCAGAACGCGAACCGGGCCGCGGGGCTCGTGCGCCAGCTGCTTGCCTTCTCCCGCCAGCAGACCTTGCGCCCGCAAGTGCTCCAGCTCGGCGACGTCCTGTCGGAGCTTTCCATCCTGCTCGGCCGCCTGCTCGGCGAGAATGTCGAGCTCAGCCTCGATCAGGCCAGCGATCTGTGGCCCGTCAAAGCCGACCTTCATCAATTCGAGCAGGTCGTCATCAATCTTGCCGTCAATGCGCGCGACGCCATGCCCGGCGGTGGCAAGCTCGCCATCCGTACCGCCAATGTGAGCGAGCCCGAGTCCCGCGAGCTGGGCTTGAGCCACATCCCGCCCGGCGAGTACGTGATGATCGAGGTGTGCGACACCGGCACGGGCATGAGCGATGAGGTGAAGCAGAAGATCTTCGAGCCGTTCTTCTCCACCAAGGAGATCGGCCGCGGCACCGGGCTTGGTCTTTCCACCGTCTACGGCATCATCAAGCAGACGGGCGGCTACATCTTCGCCGAGAGCGAGGAGGGCGAGGGCACCGTCATGCGCGTCTTCCTGCCGCGCTATGCCGAAGATGCCGCGGAGGCCGAAACCGAGCCGGAGCCCGCGAAGGCTGAACGCAAGCCAGAGAAGCCCAAGGACTTGACCGGGCAAGGCACGGTGCTGCTCGTCGAGGACGAGGACGCCGTTAGGAGCTTCGCCGCCCGGGCGCTGGGCACGCGCGGCTATCAAGTGCTGGAGGCCTCGACCGGCGCCGAAGCGCTCGAAGTCTTCGAGGGCCATGACGGCGATGTCGATCTCGTCGTCAGCGACGTGGTGATGCCCGAGATGGACGGCCCGACGTTGATGAAGGAGCTCCGGCGCGACCACCCGGACCTCAAGATCATCTTCATGTCCGGCTATGCGGAAGACGCCTTCCGCCGCAACCTGACCGAGAACGAGCACTTTATGTTCCTGCAAAAGCCCTTCGATCTGAAGCAGCTTGCGGCGGCGGTGAAGGCGGCGCTGGAAGGCTAGCCGCTTTCCCCGCGGAAAGGCCCCGGCCTGCGGCCCTTTGTGGCTTCCCTTGCGCGCCGTTCGCGTCTAAGGCGAGACGCGAAATCCACCCCGACCGGAGAATGACGCGTGCCCGATTACGAGGTCATGCCTGCCGAAGAGGACGGCGAGCCGCAACGCAGACGGCGCAAGAAGCCGAAACTGCCGTGGCTCACCATCGAGCGCTATGGCGGGCGGCTCCTTTATGTCTGGTTCGGCATGCGCTTCATGACCTTGATGAAGCTCTTCTGGCGGGGCCGCTTCTCTTTCACGCTGAACTGCATCCCGGACACGCTGGCGCTGTTTATTTGGGTGCCGTGGAACACGCCGCTCACCTGGATCTCGGAAGCCATCTACAAGCAGAAGGCGGAAGCGCTGCCCCTCGATACGCCGCCGATCTTCGTCGTGGGCCATTGGAGAAGCGGCACCACGCTGCTGCACGACCTCTTCTCCGAGGACCCGAACCTGGCCTACCCCACGACCTATGAGTGTTTCTTCCCGCACCATTTTCTGCTGACCGAAGGCCGGCTCGATCACGTCTTCAAGGTGCTCCTGCCGAAGCGCCGCCCGCAAGACGACGTGCCGGTCGGCTTCGACCGCCCGCAGGAGGAAGAGTTCGCCATGATCATGCTGGGCGAGGGCTCGCCCTACAACACCATGGCCTGGCCGCGCATGGGGCCCGTCGACACCGAATATCTCGACTTCGAGGGCCTGCCCGACAAGAAGGTGAAGAGTTGGGCGGACACCTTCATGTGGTTCTACCGCCGGCTCATGCTCAAACATCAAAAGCGCCTGGTAATGAAGACGCCGGCCAACGCCGCGCGCATCAAGGTGCTGGCCAAGCTGTTTCCGGATGCGCGCTGGGTGTTCATCGCCCGCAATCCGCTCGACGTGTTCCCGTCGACCGTGAAGCTGTGGCGCGCGCTCTACTCGACGCAAGGCCTGCACAACCCGCCCAATCTCGAGCCGTGGCTCGATGACTATGTGCTCGACATCTATGAGCGCTTCACCAAGGCCTATGAACGTGACCGGCATCTGATCCCCGAACAGAACCTGGTCGAAATCCGTTACGAGGACCTGATCAAGGATCCGGTTCAGTCGATGCGCGACATCTACCAGAGACTCGGACTCGACGAGTTCGACGAGGCGGAAGGACCCATGCGCGCGATCCTGACCGACCGCTCCGACCACAAAGTGTCGTCCTACCGCCTGCCCAAGCCGCTCGCGAAAAGAATCGCCGAGCGCTTGAAGCCCTTCATCGACCGCCACGGTTACCGCGAAGCGGTGGATGCCACGCTCGCCGAGCCTGACGTGGACACAAAAGCGCCGCTTCCCGAAGAGGCAGCGTCGTAGTTCGGACCTGACGAAGGATGCGGGGCGACACGCGGAAGGGAACGTCCGGCGCGCAACCGGCGTTGTTCGGAGAAGAGTTCGACTTCGATAAGGAAAATGACGATGCCCGCAAACGCTTCCGTCCCGCGCAGCCCGCGGCAATTTCAGTCTTCTGACACCGACTTCCTAGCCGAGACCGTGGCCCAGATCGAGGAAGGCACCATCCGCAACCCGCTCGCTGCGGTCGCCATCGCGGCAGGCACCGGATTCCTGTTGAGCAAGTTGAGGGCGGACAAGCTTGCCTGGCATCTCGGTCTCTTCCCGGCGATCGCCGGGGCCGCGGCCGGATACTACATCAAGCGCTGACCTATCAAAGATGAGGCGGCGCCGCCCGCTGGCGGCGCGCGCTTTTGCAAGCGTCCTAGACGGCGTCCTTGGCGGCCTTTACGGGGCGCACTTTCAGCACCTTGCGGGCGGGCTTCGCCTTGAACACGGTCGGCTCCTTGGTGAAGGGGTTGATGCCCTTGCGCTCCTTGGTGGCCGGCTTCTTGACGACAACGAATTTGGCGAAGCCGGGCAGCATGAACTCGCCGGTCTTCTTCATCTCTTTGTAGCCGTGGGTCGCGAGCGACTCGAGAACGGCCTTCACGTCCTTCTTCGTCAGCTCGACGTCGTCGGCAATGGTTTGAATGAGTTCGGTTTTCGACATCATTTGATTTGCACTCCTAAAAAATAAGGGGAAGGCCTCGGCCGCCGAGGCGGCGCCGGCTGCATCCATACCCTTGACGCATGGCCGATTCGGCCCGGTTTGTCTGCAAAGAAGGCGAGGATGCTGTTGGTATGTCTAATGCCCGGTTTAAGGCGGGAAGGCCCTCAGGAGCTTTTATCGGGCGTCCCTTGCCTCGATGCGATGCCCCAAACGGCGATGAACATGGCGGCGATCAAGGGCCCCCCCACGAGGCCGTTGAGCCCGAGGACGGCGATGCCGCCGAGCGTCGAGATCAGCACCACGTAGTCGGGCATGCGCGTGTCCTTGCCCACGAGATAGGGCCGCAGCACGTTGTCCACGAGGCCGATCACGCCCGCGCCGAAGGCGATGAGCACGAGGCCCTTCCAGAGCGCGCCCACGGCGAGCAAATAGAGCGCCACCGGGACCCAGACCACCGCGGCGCCGACCGCCGGCAGCAGAGACAGGAAGGCCATCACCACGCCCCACAGCACCGGTGCGTGAATGCCGAGCACCCAAAAGATAAATCCGCCGAGAAAGCCCTGCACGATGGCCACCAGGATCGTGCCTTTGATCATGGCCCGCACGACGACGGCGAATCTCTCGAACAGCCCGCGCTTCTGCTCCGACGCCAGCGGAACCGCATCTTTGATTCGCTGGGACAGCGCGCCGCCGTCGCGCAGCAGGAAGAACAGGAGATAGAGCATCACGAACAGGCTGATGACCAGGTTCGCCGTGCCTTGGCCCACAAGTACCGCCTGCGCGGCGAAGAACTGGCTGCCCTCTTTCAGCAGCGCCACCACGCGCTGTTGGATGTCGCTCACATCGATGACGCCGACGCGCGCCAGCAGGCCCGAGGCCCAACCCGGCAGCGCCTCGAGGACGCGCTGGAGCTTCTGCCCGAGATTGAGCTCGCCCGACTGCACCTGGCCGTAAAGCGTGGTCGCCTCGCTGACGAGCGAGGCGACGGTGAGCGCCAAAGGCAGCAGCACGATGGCCACGATGAGCAGGAGCGTGATCAGCGCCGCGAGATTCGGCCGCCCTGGCAAACGGGCGAGGACCCAACGCTGGGCCGGCGCAAACACCGTGGCCAGGATCGTGGCCCATAGGATCGCGCCATAGAACGGCAAGATGATCCAGGCGAAGGCGAGCGACGCCACGACGAGCAGCACGAGGAATGCTTTGTCCTGAAACGCGCCGCCGCGCCTGCCCTCGCTCATCTGTGCGTGTCGTCCCTCGGCCTCATGCGCCGCCGATCATAGCGGCTTGCAACAACGGCGCGACAAGCTTTTGCGAGAGGAGGATTTTGCGAGGCGAGGATTTTGCGAGGGGAAGATTTTGCGAGGGAAGAGCCCGCGAGAGGCGGCGACGGGACGCCAGATTTGCGCTATGTTCGAGGCGTAGCATCCCCGCGTTCCAGTGGGGGACGGCGGGGGGTGTCGTCCTGAAGGAGGGAACAATGCGGAAGATTGCGCTTCTCCTGACAATGGCGTTCGCCTTGCTGCTGGCAGGCGCGCTCGGCTTCCAGGCCGACGCGACCGTAGGCTCCGGCACACAAGGCCTGCCCACCGCGGCGAAGAATTTCTCGCCTATCGACCGGGTGGCCTGCCGCTTCGCCGGGCCCTCGTGCCCGGAGGGCTATACGCGGATCTGCCGGCCGTGGAAGTGCTGGTGCGCCCGCTGCAAATAGGGTGAGACTGCTGGGCATTTTGCTGGCCGCCCCTCTCGGGCGGCCTTTTTCTTTGCGCCACGGGTGAATTTCGATGAGAACATCTTGGCAACAGAGAACAAAGCGTGTACAGTGC
>NZ_JBPPND010000051.1:0-5257 GCF_051306395.1 Methyloceanibacter sp. | reverse complement strand
CCCAACTTGAACAGTGGCTTCGAAAAGATGGTTTTGCGGCAGTAGGTTATACCGGCGGCGGCGGGTATTAGCACTACATTGTAGGGGTTGAGGGGACGGAAGGGGTCAGGCGGCGGCGTGTTCGCGCAGGTTGGGCGGCAGGGCAACGCCGGCGGCCTGGAAAGCGGAGCCGACCTGGCCGGTGACGGCGGTGCGAGTGGTGATGCGCTTTCCGTCCTTCTCGATGGTGGCTTCCTGCAGCCGATCGAGGTCGCGCAAGAGCCTCTCCCATTCCACGGCAAACCCGGCGGCCCGGCAGTGGTCGGCCAGTTTCTTCTGCAGTACGAGCGCCAGGAACGAGCAGAACACGTGGCCGCGGATGGCGGCATCGGAAGAGTGATAGATGGGCCGGGTGCGGAGGATCGCCTTGGCCCGGCGAAACAGGTCCTCGACCTGGATCAGATCGCGGTAGCGCAGCACCGCCTGCAGCGGCGTGATGCGGGCGTTGGTGCGCAGGACGAAAATACCGTCGTAGCGGGCCTCGTCGGCGAGCTTGCCGGGGTCGATCTCGAAGGCGGGCTCACTCTGGCCGTCCTCGCTTTGTACCCGGCGCAGATAGCGCCGATAGGCGGAGTTGCCGATCAGCGCCTTATCGCCCTTCTTCATCTGTTTCTCCAGGCCGGTGACGATGGCCTGGCGGTCGGCCCGCTCCTTCTCGACCTCGGCTTCATTGCGGCAGACGATGTAGCGAATGCCCTCGACCTTGACCTCCTTGACGAAGAGCTGGGTCTCGCCACGAACCCGCTCGATCACCAGTGGGGTGAAGGGAGCCTCGTCCTTGAGCACGACCTCCCGAATCAGGCGGTTCGAGCGCTCGCGTGCGCCGAGAACGTATTCCAGTTTGCGCTCCTCCAGCGCTTCGATCGTCGCCGCCGAGATCATGCCGCGATCGGCGACGACGCACACCCGTCCCACCATGAAGCGCTCGCGCAGCCGGTCCATGATCGGCAGCAGCATGGTGACGTCGGCGGTGTTGCCGGGCAGCATCTCGGTACACAGCGGCCGGCCCTCGCCGTCGACGACCACCGCCAGCACCATCTGCTTGAGGTCCGGGCGGTGGTCCTTGGAATGGCCATGCGCGCCCAGCGTCTCGCCGCCGGCGCCGTGGAACGTGAGGGTCGTGGTATCCATGAACACCAACGACAGCTCGCTAAACAGATCCCGCCGGCGCTCGAACAGCCGCTCCTCGATCCGGTCCTTGACGCACCGGGGCGCAAGCGCGCCCGCGGCGGCCGGCTCGGCCTCCTCTCCCAGCCAGGCCATCGCGCGGTAGAAGTGGTGCAACTGCAGGCCGGCCGCGCCGGGGATGGCGTAATCCGCCATCCACGTCTCGCACGACCGGTCCGAGCCGGAGACGAACAGGCGGTGCAGCACGCTGACGAACACCGCGCACTCCACGTCGAAACCGAAGCCGCGGCCATCCAGCAGACCGGCCAGAACTTCGGCGATGCCAAGCCGCTCCCACAACCGGCCGAACAGAAGCGGCCCTCCGATCCGGGTGCAGGCGATCCGCCCGGCCTCCATCTCGGAGAGGATCATCGCCCGTTCGGAGTGCCTGGCCAGCGACGCGATCAGCCGGTCGAGTTCGCCGCTCTCGGCCAGCACATCCTTGCGCCCCAAGGCGCGGACGATCTGCTGCCGAACCCGGTCGCCCTCGCGGATGCTCTCCACCAGATACAGATAGCGATGACCCCGGGCTGACTTCTCGCGCACGAACATGCCGGATGTTGTTCTCGAAAAATCCGGGGAAAGCAAGAAAAACCGTTAGTTCAGCCGAAATGTTCCACTACACACTTGGGCGTCTCGAAACCCGCAGACGAGATATCAATGGCTTACGACCGACTGTTGCCGATCCGTTCTCGTCCGACTGTCCAAGTCCAGTTAGGCGTGAAGATGCCGTGCAGCTAGCGGGCTAGAGACGTAAGAGGCAGACGCATCTAGGCGACCAGTCGCAAACAGGAGCGGCCGCGATCGCATCGGGTGGTGTCGCGTATGTGGTGGGAATTCCTGTAGAGCGTCAACCTTAATGTCCGGTGGCGACAGCCAAGTTGGCCGGTCCTGGCCGCTGCGAAGGTTGGTTCAGATGATGACGTCCTTCTCTGCTTTTTCGGCGAGGCTGTCGCCGACGGGATGATCCTGGTTGTCGGCGAGGTTGTCGGCGAGGTTGTCGGTGGTTGTCGCTCTGCTATTGATCTCGGCGGTGGTGCGGTCGGCGGCGGCGCGGCGACGGTAGCTGTCGACGTTCATCTCGAGGATGGTCGCGTGATGGACGAGCCTGTCGATCGCGGCGACGGTGACGGCCTTGTCCGGGAAGACGCGCTCCCAGGCGCTGAAGGGCTGGTTGGCGGCGATGGCCAGGCTGCGGGTTTCGTAGCGCCGGGCGATGAGTTCGAAGAGAACGGAAGTCTCAGCCTGGTCCTTCTGTGCGTAACCGATGTCATCAAGGATGATCAGGTCGTACTTGTCGAGCTTGCCGAGCGCGGCCTCCAGGGCGAGGTCCCGGCGGGCGGCCTGGAGCCTCTGCACGAGATCGGTGGTGCGGGTATAGAACACGCGCCGTCCGGTCTCGACGAGAGCGTGTCCGATGGCGCAGAGCAGATGGGTCTTGCCGGCGCCCGAGTTGCCGATTGCGATGAGGTTGGCGCCGGTCTCGACCCAGTCGCCGGCGGCGAGCGCCTCGACGCGGGCCCGGGGTACGCCGGGCAACGCCTTGAAGTCGAAGGTCGCCAGGGTCTTGCCGCCTGGCAGGCGCGACTCTGCGAGATGGCGCTGGATGCGGCGGGTCTCCCGTTCGGCGAGTTCGACCTCGGCCAGGGCCGCGAGGAAGCGGGCCGCGGGCCACCCTTCGGTGTCGGCGCACTCGGCGAGCGCCGTCCAGTGCCGATGGAAGCTGGGCAAGCGCAACGCGGTCAGCATGGCGGGCAGCGCATGAACATCGACCGCCCGCGTGGTCCTGGTGCTGGCGGTCATGCGCAGACCTCAAGCAGGGCATCGAAGCTGGTCAGTTCGGTGAGCGCCACGGGCACGTCGGCCGGGAGTGTTCGGCGTCGTGGTTCGAGGCGTCTGGCGAGATCGCGGGCGTCGGGAAGGCCCCCTGAACCGAGGTCATCCGCGATCAGCGCGGCGAGCTCGGCCTCGCAGCCTTCGTCATGGGCGAGCCAGAGCAGCTCGACCATGCGCCGGCAGGCCTCCCGCTGGGGCAAAGCCTCCGAGAGCGCGGCCCAGGCGGCACTGTACTCGGTGCGGGGAAAGAGCCCGTCGCGGTAAACCGATCCGGCCAGCGCCTGCGGTTTGCGGCGCAGGGAATGGATCACGTGGCGATAGTCGATGCGGTGGACACGCCGGCCATCGTCGCGCTGGCGCTGGCGGGGATGGCTGACGACATGGGTCCCTCCGAGCCAGGCCTCGATACGGTCGTCGTAGACATGAACGCGGAGGCGCTGGCCGATCAGACGGGAGGGCGCGCTGTAGAAGACGCCGTGCACGAGGAAGCCGCCGGTGCGGGTGACGCGGGTGACGATCTCGGTGAAGTCGGTGGTGCGCCGCGCCGGCAGCGGCCGCAGCGTTGCGGCCTCCGTTTGCACGGCAACGTCTCGGCGCCGATTGCGGCGTGAGACGAGCTGATCGACGAAGCGGCGCAAGTCTGCGACATCGGCGAAGTCGCGGGAGCCGCGCAGGATCAGCGCCTGGTCGAGAGCGGTCTTGAGGTGACGGTTGTGGGATTCCACCGCGCCGTTCTCATGCGCTTCGCCGGGATTGTTGCGGCTGGCTGACATTCCGTAGTGAGCGCAGAAGCCTTCATAGCGCTTGGTGACGTCCTCGGCGGCCTCGCGGTCGAGGTTGCGATAGGCGGCCGAGAGGCTGTCGGTGCGATGCTCACGCGGCACGCCGCCGAGGGTCCAGAGGGCGTTCTGGAGGTTCTCGGCCAGCGCGGTGAAGCTCTCTCGCCGCCGAGGACGACACCGACGTGTTCCCAGCCGCTGTAGGCCAGCACGAAGTGGTAGAGCCGGTGAGCGAAGGGCTCGCCGGCGATGGTGACGCCAAGCTCTTTGGCGTCGGTAAAGTCCGAGAGCGCCATGCGGCCCGGCTCCGGCGTCTGACGGAAGATCACGTCCCTGGCCTCACCGTAGAGCGCGCGCCAGTCGCGCACGCGGCGCTCCAGCGTGCGCCGGATACGGTCGTCCGGGAAAGCGTCCGGATCGGTCATTTGCAGGCGCCTCAGGAGCGTGACCGCCTGCACGGCGGGATCGTTCTCGAGGATCGGCAGCAACACCGGCTCCCAGACCGCCTCGAGCGGATCGGGGACGGTGCGGCCGCGCTCGGGCTGGCGCTGGGAGGGAAGGCGCGGATCGGTCTCGATCCGGCGTCCGGTGCGCTCGCTGAACCCAGCCCGGGCAGCGGCGGCGCGTTGGCTATGACGATGACGGTCTTGCATGTGGATTCTCACTTGCTGGTCGGTGACGGGTTTGCCCGGCACGATGGGACCTCCGTTTCGGTGACAGAGATCCCGCTCGTATCGGCCCGCAGCGGCCAGCACCTACGCCTTCATCCCCCGGGGAAGACAATCGCGCCGCTGGCTCCAGCCTCCAGCCGGGCTACGCCCGGCCTCCGACTGGAGCCAGCGGCCAACTTGGCTGACGGCGCCGGACAAGATGGTTGTCGCTCAACACGCTGCGTTCACTCGGGCGAGGTTGGACGGCAAGGCGACCCGGCTCTGTGTCCGGACCCTGGCCTCCCCGCGCGAGATCCCTTCGGGCTGGCCCCTTCCCTCGACACGTCTCGTTTCCTTCGACGGCGTCATCAGTACTATGAACCAGTCCGACTCCCGACCTCAGCTCGGATGGCCGCTCCGGCAGTGCCTTGCTTCCATCCCCCGCCGGAGACCAATCCGGCGGACCCGGTCGGGCCTCTCATGTTCCGACGATTGCCTTCCATGCATGACCCGGCCTTCGACCCCGGCGGAGCGATACCGTCTCGCCTGACGACGGCTACGTGCTGCCTTCGTTGGTAGGGAAGCAACTCGGCCTCCGCGATCTTCCACCTTTCGAGGCTCAATCCCGCTCCCTGCATGGCCCCTGTCTACACTTCAGACCCCGCGTTACCGCGACGCCCGCAAGACTCGGTCCCGACCTGCCCGCTACGGCTTTAGCCGGATGGGACTCTCACCCACAAGCAATCGTCAGCTTGGCATGACGTACTCCCAGGGAGTGGTGTAGGA
>NZ_JBPPND010000050.1:0-8288 GCF_051306395.1 Methyloceanibacter sp. | reverse complement strand
CCATGCTTTGTTATGGAGCGCTACCCCCGATGACGGCGCGTAAGACACGCGATCAAGCGGACATGGCTCCCTTCGCGAGACGAAGGCCGAAGCTGACATTGCCAAGGTGCTGACGTTCGATGAGGCGCGGCGCATTGCTGTGAACGTTGCTAAGCTGCCAGAAATTTCAGGGAGGCACGAAAATGAAGATCGCCTTCGCTTTGTACGTTGCGCTGATATGGACTGACACTCCCCTCATTGACGGCACTGAAATCCATATGCCCGATCCCAACAGGCAAATCATCGATTTACGCAAGACCTATGAAACTGAGCAGGCGTGCCTAAGTGCGTGCGCTGCCTTGCAACGCTCTGGGGGTATTCCGAGTGGCCTTGATGCCCCTGGCCGCAGATACAAGGCCTTGATGGATTACTTTTGCATCCAAGTTCCCAGTGAGTGACGACAGCTTTGGCGCATGACCCCAGGCTGCTATGCTTGGCGGTCTTGAGCGAGGGGCCACACGAAATAACCACGCCGTTTCCCACCACCGTGGACGGTCGAACAGATACCGGGAGGCTTCAAGGTCGTGGACGCGAACGGCCAGTCACTCGTCTACGTCTCCGCTCGCGAGACACGCGAGCAAGCTGACATCGCTAAGGTGCTGACCTTCGATGAGGCGCGGCGCATTGCTGTGAATGTTGCTAAGCTGCCGGAGCTGTTGGGGCAGAGTAAGCGTGGTTTCCGTCGCAAGACGCGCTGGCACAACCTGTTAGGCCAGTGAGACTTTGATGATCGGCCCCTTGTTCATCTCATGGATCTCGATGCTGGAAGGAAGCTGATTTTCTCTGAGCCACTTTAGATGATCGTCGTAACTGGGGATCGGAAAGGGACTTTTCCCACCAAGTGAGATCCTTGGTGTCTCCGGTTCCAATTTCTTGATGAACTCGATGACCTCGCTCTCGGATGCAAATCTGTCAACCCGGAAGGCCGGAAAGCTCTGAGTGTTCCGGCGAGTAGCCACATACCAACCCTGCTCTCCTTGTTCCCCTGCAATCCCGTAGTCCAGGATAAACAGGCGGTCATCTTTATAGACTTCCCCGTCATAGAGGAGCATCGCTACCTCGGTGGCCTCTTGGTGCTACACAGCAGATTAGCTCAAGCAGCAGACCAACAAGCGGCGACGAAAGTTGCAAAACGTTGCCCAAAGAGTTGCCCCAGGAGAGGTGGCCGCCATTTCCTTGTTCTAAGTTATTGATTTTAATTAATAAAGATGGTGGGCGGTACTGGGATCGAACCAGTGACCCCTACGATGTCAACGTAGTGCTCTACCGCTGAGCTAACCGCCCGCTGCCTCGGAAGGCGAGGCGACTTCTATATGGGGGGCGATGGGCGAAGGCAACCCGCCGTTTCGCCCCTTTAGAGCCTAGGCCGCGAGCATCCGCTCCACCTGATCCACCAGATCGCGCAGATGGAATGGCTTCGACAGGATCTTGGCGTCTTTCGGGGCGTTATTGTCCGGGTTGAGCGCCACGGCGGCAAAGCCAGTGATGAACATGATCTTGAGATCGGGATCGAGCTCAGAGGCCTTGCGGGCCAACTCGATGCCGTCCATCTCCGGCATGACAATGTCGGTGAGGAGAAGCATGAAGGGCTCTTCCTTCAGCCGCTCATAGGCCTCGAGCCCGTTGCCGAACGACACGACGTCGTAGCCGGCCTTCTCGAGCGCCTTGACCAAGAAGCGGCGCATATCCTCGTCATCCTCGGCAAGCAGAATACGCTGCACGCTGCGTGCCCGTGGATCGTTCGCTTCCATAGTCCCCGTCCCCCTCAACTCTCGCCACATTGGGCGTACACGAACTTGGTAAACGACCGCTTGCCTTGGCAAAAAAGGCCGGCGGGCCGTCCCCTTACTGAACTCCAAATCATTGCGTCTATTTGAGCCGGGCACAAGACAGAACACGCCTAGACAGGGTCAACTCTCGTTGGCAGAGTTTACAGAACTGAATTCGAGGCTGTCGGACCCCGCAAAAGGGCCGGAAATCAAGAGTTGGCCATGAGCCCAAGCGAGGCTGAGGCGATCGAACGTGAGCTTTCTCCGCCGTTTTCCGTGCTGCGGCCGGCGGAGCTCAAAGTTCCCCTCGTCTTCAACTCCCCCCATAGCGGCCGGAACTACCCCAGCACCTTCCTGGCGGCCTCGCGGCTCGACGCCCACACGCTGCGGCGGTCGGAGGACGCCTTCGTCGAGGAGCTGTTCGGCTTCGTCGCCGATCTGGGGGCGCCGCTGCTGCATGCCCATTTCCCGCGTGCCTATCTCGACGTGAACCGCGAGCCTTACGAGCTTGATCCCATTCTCTTCCGCGATGGGCTGCCCCATTACGCCAACACCCAGTCGGTGCGCGTTGTGGGTGGGCTCGGCACCATCGCCCGCATCGTCTCGGAGTCCGATGAGATCTACCGGGAGCCGCTCTCGGTCGAGGCGGCGCTTGAGCGCATCAGCCGGCTTTACACGCCCTACCACGAAACGATTGCGGCGCTTCTCCTTGAGGCGAAGCGGGAATTTGGTCTGGCTGTGCTGATCGACTGCCATTCCATGCCCTCCAGCCCCACCGCGGACCGGACCGCGGGGCGTCCGGACTTCGTGCTCGGCGATCGTTTCGGCACCTCGTGCAGCGGAGAGTTGACCCGGCACGCCGCCGGCGCGCTCGAAGCTCAAGGGTATGCGGTCGCGCTGAACAAGCCCTATGCCGGCGGCTACATCACCGAGCATTACGGCCGTCCGCACAAGGCGCAGCACGTGCTCCAGATCGAGATCAACCGCGCGCTCTACATGAACGAGACGAGCTTCACCAAGTCGCAGGGCTTCGACCGCCTCCGGGAGGGCCTTCAGACCATGGTGCGCGGGCTCATCCCCGGCATTCCCGGGCTCGCCATCCCGCGCGCCGCGGCCGAGTAACCCCTTCAAAGCACAAAAAAAAGGGCCGTTCGATTGAACGAACGGCCCAAGTCTAGGGAGGAAACGCCCAAGGAGGGCAGCGGCACAGCTGGAAAGCCATGCCGCGTTGCAACAATATGTCATTGCGGCGCACAAAAATCAAGATAGCTGTCCCAGACCCGCGACATTCCTGAAACACTGGTGCAGAACTGCCACGAACGCCTCCGGAGCATTTGCCTTGCCGGCACTCAAAATACGCCGCACCGCCAGCTAGGCCTTGACTCACAACGGCAAACGCCGCCAAGCCATGTCCTGTGTCAGAGACTGAACAACCCGATTTCGACGCCTATATAGCGACAGCCCACGCGCTCGCCGAGAGGGCCGGCGCGGTCATATTGCCGCATTTTCGGGCCGGGACGGCCGTTGACCATAAAGGCAGCGGCGCGTTCGATCCCGTGACCGCGGCGGACCGGGACGCGGAAGCGGCGATCCGGCAGATGATCGCCGAAACCTATCCAAGCCACGGCATCGTCGGCGAGGAGTTCGGCAATGAGCGCGCCGACGCGGACTATTGCTGGATCATCGACCCGATCGACGGCACTCGCCCCTTCATCATGGGTCAGCCTCTGTGGGGCACGCTGATCGGGCTCACCGCCCACGGCGCCCCGTTGCTCGGCATGATGGACCAGCCCTACACGAAAGAGCGCTTCTGGAGCGGTGAGACGGAAAGCTTCTTTGCCCGCGGCGGCGAAACGCAGACCATCGAGGTTCGCCCCTGCCCCTCGATGAGCGAAGCGATGCTTGCCTCGAGCACGCCGGACATGTTCACCGGAGCCAATGAGAGACCTTACGCGCGTTTGACAGAGGCCGTGCGCCTCCGCCGCTTTGGCGGCGACTGCTACAACTATTGCCTCCTGGCCATGGGCCAGATCGACCTTGTGGTCGAAACGGATTTGAAGCCGTTCGACATCCTGCCGCTGGTACCCATCATCGAGCGCGCGGGCGGCGTGGTTACGACCTGGGAGGGCGGCGACCCGCACGATGGCGGCCGCATCATCGCCGCCGGCGATCCCCGCCTCCACGCCGCCGCGATGGAGATACTGTCGGGCTAGCTTGCCTTGCTCAAGGCGACGCCCGTCACAAAAGCATCGAACGCCGCCCAGAACTGCTCGCGAATGGCATCGCGCTCTTGAAGGATCTCGTGGCGCGATCCGCGCAGCACGATCTGCGAGCCGGCCCGAAGCCGCGAGGCAAGATTTTCGATGGCCTTGCTCGAGACGATCTGATCGTCACCCGCGGCCACCAGCAGCGACGGGATGCGGATGCGCGGCGCGTATTTCTCATCCTTGAGCCGCGCCATAGCCTCGAAGGCGGCGTTGAGCCAGCCGATCGTGGGCGGACCGACCGCAAGCCCCGGCGCGGCCTGAAGCACGCCAATGTTGCGGTAGAAGCGCTCCCGGTCCGAGGTCAGCGGATTGTCTTCGAAGACGTCGTTGAGCCATTGCTCCGGCTTGCCCGGGGCGGCCTGTTTGCCGAAGCCGAACATTGTCAGGCCGTCCGCGAGGCGCGCGCACAGACCTTGCGACATCGGCAAACCCACCAACTCCACCATTGGCGCGGTCATGACCATGCGGCTGAACCAGCAGCCCCGCTTGGTCGCGGCGTTGAACAGCACCGTCGCCGCCATGGAATGGGCAATCGCGTAGTAGGGCATCGGACAGTCCGGGAGCACGACCCCCCTCATGAAGTGGGAGAGGTCCTCCTCGTAATCGGCGAAATCGCTGACATGGCCCTTCATCGAACTTCGCGTCAGGCGGCTGGAGCCTCCTTGCCCGCGCCAGTCCAGCACCGCGACGGCAAAGCCGCGGCGGCGCAGTTCGCCCACCACCTCGAAATACTTTTCGATGAACTCGTTCCGCCCGGGGAAGATGCACACCGTCCCGCGCCGCTCGCGCAAGGCGGACTGCCAGCTCGCGTAGCGAATCCGTACGCCCTTGCGGATATCGAGATAGCCCGCCGACGCGCCAAGCGGGATCGGGTTCTTCGGTGTCGAGACGAGATCCATCGTTTTGAAAGGCCCCTAAGCCCCGGCGCTTGCGCCGCCAGAAAGCGAATTCCTTACTACAGCGCCTGCCGGGCTGACCACAACACCGCCGGCGTCTTGGGCTTCCGCTCCATCTTGGGTTCCGGTCCCGTCGGGCCCCCGCAGCCCTGATTTGGTGTGCATATTCAGCGGCCTACCCCTCTTGAAGCGCGCCGGGCGCACACCCATATCCGCAAGCGCGCAAGGCCATTCGGCTTGCGTTGGCTTGCCCGGCTCGACGGAAAGAGCGGGCGTGAACCATATCGCTTCTTACGGAGGATGTGACATGAGACATTTCGATTTGACCCCCCTGTATCGCTCCGCCATCGGTTTCGACCGCATCGGCTCGCTGCTCGACACGCTCAGCACGTTCGAGGGCGAGGCTCCGAGCTACCCGCCCTACAACATCGAGCGCGTCGCCGAGAACGACTATCGCATCAGCATGGCCGTGGCCGGCTTCAGCGAAGGCGATCTCGACATCGAGGTGAAGGAGCACACGTTATCCATTCGCGGCGAGAAGCGCGTCGAACAGGAGGATTCCACCTACCTGCACCGCGGCATCGCGGCGCGCAGCTTCGAGCGGCGCTTCCAGCTCGCCGACCATGTGGTGGTGAAGGGCGCGACCCTGGAGAACGGCTTGCTTCACGTCGATCTCGTGCGTGAGCTCCCCGAGGCCATGAAGCCGCGCACCATCGAGATTGCCACCAAGAGCGAGACCGAGCAGCCGAAGGTCCTCGACAACAAGGCTGCCTAAGGCACAGCTCAAGTCAGCGTTCAAATTTTGAGCTTAGCAAGAAGGGCGTCCTCCGTGAGCGAGGGCGCCCTTCTCAGATTCGCAGGTGCTACGGGAGAGAACCTGCCAGGAGTGCCGCTACGCAGAACGAACAGGCGGCAGATCGAAGCCTAGGCCTCACAACTTACGCAGCGCTTAACGAGTCTGTTCTTTTGCGGAAAGGTTTCGTTAAGGCTTTCGCGCGGCCACGGCGACGATGACTCCGCTTGTCATGAGCCCCGCCAGATTCGCTTCGAGATCGAAGGCCGGAGCCTCGCCTGAAGCGCGCGAAGCTGCCTCGAGAAGCGTCGCCCCCTCCGCCAGCGCCTTCACGAAATGAGCCCCGCCAGATGGCAGTCGCCGCACCTCCACTTCGAGGTTCGGCCGCACCACGAGCGCATCCTCCCCTTCCGCCGGCAGCCGAGCAGGCTCGTTTTCGCCGTCGCGCAGAGCGAGCTGCCAGATGGTGACGACCGGATAGTCCGAGCACACCACCTGAAGCGAAGGATGGAGCGTCAGCACGGCACCCTCCGCGGTCTCGCCCACCTCCGCCAGGTCGCTCAGCGACAGCGGCGCGGCGTCCTTGGCGTGATAGGCCCGATGCCACGCCCATTCGAGCCGCGCCACGTCGGCGAGATAGGGCACCGCCGAGGCCGGTGGAAACGCGCCAATGAAATCGGCGAAGTCCGCGCCGTAGCGCAGCAGCACAGGCGATGCGGGCGGCGTCTTCTCCACGTAGAGGCGCGCCATGGCCCGGAAGAATTCCTCGCCCACGAGCCGCGCCGAGACCGGGAACCGGCTCCCCAGCACGTCGATCAAGCTCGCATAGACATTGTTGCGGTAGACGGCGAAGCGTCGCGACGGGCTTCCCCCTTGCCGGCCTACGACCGGCGCCGGCACGTCCGCCTCCGCATCGAGCACGGCCCGGGCAAACGCGCCTTCGAGATCGAGCGCGCGGTCCATCATGCCTCGGCGCGGTTGCTGCGTCGTTCCGCGATCACGGCATCGGCGCGCTTCGCCTCGGCAAACAGCGCGGGCCAAGCCGGCACGTCGTTGTCCCACTCGATCAGGGTGGGCGTAGGCCCGGTGCGGGCAAGCGCGTGGGCATAGAGCGCCCAGACCGGATCGGCCACCTCGCGCCCGTGATCGTCGATCAGGAGCGCCGAGCCGTCGTCGTCCTCATCCTCCGCGTGACCGCCGAGATGGATCTCGCCCACATGCTCGGCGGGGAAGCTGTCGAGATAGTCGATCGCGTCGAAGCCGTGATTGGTCGCCTGCACGAAGACATTGTTCACGTCGAGCAGCAGCCCGCAGCCGGTTCGCCGCGCGATCTCGCGCAAGAAATCCACCTCGCTCATCGACGTCTCGGCGAAGGCCACATAGGTCGATGGGTTCTCCAGCAGCATGGGGCGATGAAGCGTCTCCTGCACCTCGTCGACATGCACGCAAACCCGCTGGAGCGTCTCCTCCGTGTAGGGGAGCGGCAGGAGGTCGTTGAGATAGACCGTGTCGTGGCTCGACCACGCGAGATGCTCGGAGAACAGCGCCGGCTGGTAACGGTCGGCGAGCGCGCGCAAGCGGGCAAGATGCGCGCGGTCGAGCGGGCCGGCCCCGCCGATGGACAAGCCGACGCCATGCAGCGACAGCGGGTAACGCTCACGCACTTCCGTCAGGTAGGCATGCGGCGGACCGCCCTCGCCCATATAGTTCTCGGCATGGATCTCGCACCAGCCGAGATCCGGCGCACCTTCGAGAATGTCGCGATAGTGCTCGGGCTTCAGCCCGACTCCGGCACGCGGCGGAATCGGGCTCATCCCGATCAGGTCGGATGCCGCCATGATCGCCTAAGCAGGCGGGAGGTCGCGATCCAGCGCCTCCAAGCTGCCGGTGCGGCCGTCTGGTAGTTCCATGGTCGTACAACTGCCCTTCGGCACGAGCTTCCAGGCATTGCCCTGATAGTCGATCGTGGAGGTGCCGGCGCAGGTCGTGCCCTTGCCCGCGGCACAGTCGTTCTCGCCCGCCTTGGCGACGCCGAAGCACTTCTCCTGGTCCTCGGCGGCGGCGTAGCCACCGGAGGCGGCAACCCCGAGCGCCGCGGCGAAGGCCGAAGCCACGGCCAGGCCTGAGATTTTCTTGGGTTGATCGGTCATGTCAGCTCCTCTTGGGTCAACGGCAGGGCCGGAATTTGGGGAATTCAGGGGGCCCTGAGTGTCCCCGATTAGGCCAGCGCGAGCGCGCTCACGTCAAATCACGCCTCCGCCAGACCTGGTGAAGTCGCGCGCGCAACTTTGGGCCCAAAGGCCCCGAATCCGCGCTTGTGCCCCCCCTTGAAATCTGTCATTTTGGGGTCAATAGGACAGGCTTGCTGACCTTTGTTCTGGAGGCTGCGGCGCGGGGCTTAAGAGCGCCTCACTGAGGTGCGGATGACGGGCCTCATATGCTGCTTTCGCTGGCGCAAGGGCGCGCGAGCCCCCTAAAGGCCGGATCTTCGCTTTAGGCTTACACGTTCATGCTGGTGAAGAGG
>NZ_JBPPND010000049.1:0-7224 GCF_051306395.1 Methyloceanibacter sp. | reverse complement strand
TCCGTTGGGCTACCGCCTGCCGAGAAGTCCGCGCGTTTTATCAGGCCGATTCTTCTATCGTCAAGGTAGAAGTGCCGGATTTCGGGGGCCGACCGCCAGTTTTGGGTCTATCTGGCGATCCGGCCCCCGATGTTCTCCGAAATCTCTATGCCGAGGCGCCTTCTTCGGCCTCTTCAGTCCCTTCGGCCGCCTCTTCCTCCCCTCGCACGATGGCTTCCTGGGCGGCGCGCTCCCGCTCCTCCAGGATCAGGTCGTCGCGATGGGAGGCGATTCGGTTGAGCCTCGAAAGCATGCTGCCGGTGCCAGCCGGGACCAGCCGGCCAACGATGACGTTCTCCTTCAGGCCCTCGAGCGCGTCCGACTTGCCGTTGACGGCGGCATCGGTGAGCACGCGCGTGGTCTCCTGGAACGAGGCCGCCGAGATGAACGACCGCGTCTGGAGGCTCGCCTTGGTGATGCCGAGCAGGACATGCTGGCCTTCGGCCCGCTTCCCGCCAGCAGCCTCGGCCGCGATATTGGCATCCTCGAAGTCGATGCGGTCGACCTGCTCGCCCTTGAGGAACTCCGTGTCGCCCGGCTCGTCCACCTCGATCTTCTGGAGCATTTGACGGACGATGACCTCGATATGCTTGTCGTTGATGGTCACGCCCTGGAGCCGGTAGACCTCCTGGATCTCGTTGACGAGATAGTTGGCGAGCTCCTCGACACCCTTAATGGCAAGGATGTCGTGCGGCGCCGGATGGCCATCGAGCAGGTACTCGCCCTTCTCGATGCGATCGCCTTCCTGCACTGTCAGATGCCGGCCCTTGGGGATCAGGAACTCGACCGGATCTTTGCCCTCCTCCTCCGGCGTGATGGTGATGCGCCGCTTGTTCTTGTAGTCGCGGCCAAGCGTCACCACGCCCGAAATCTCGGCAATGATGGCGTGATCCTTCGGACGCCGTGCCTCGAACAGCTCGGCGACGCGCGGCAGACCACCCGTGATGTCGCGGGTCTTGGCGCTTTCCATGGGGATACGGGCCAAGACGTCGCCGGCCTTCACCTCGTAACCGGGCTCGACCGACAACACCGCATCCACGGGAAGCAAATAACGCGCCTCGCCACCCCGTGAGAGCTTGCCGATATCGCCCTTTTTGTCCTTGATCGCCATCGCCGGCCGCAAGTCGGCGCCGCGCGGCGACGCACGCCAGTCGATGATCACGCTGTTGGTGATTCCGGTCGACTCGTCGCGCTGCTCGGAGACCGACACGCCCTCGACCAGATCCTCGAACTCGACCGTGCCCTCGATCTCCGTGAGCACCGGACGCGTGTAAGGATCCCACTCGGCCAGACGATCGCCACGCTTGACCTTGTCGCCGTCGTCCACCCGCAAATGGGTGCCGTAAGGCAGGCGATGGACGGCAAGCTCGTTGCCGTCGTCATCGACGACGACGATCGCCGTGTTCCGGCCCATGACCATATGCCGGCCTTGGGAGTCCTCGACGACGTTGCGCTGCTTGACCTTCACGGTACCGTCGAAGTTGGATTCGAGCGACGACTGATCGACCACCTTGGAACTCGCCACACCGCCCAGATGGAACGTGCGCATGGTGAGCTGCGTGCCCGGCTCGCCGATGGACTGAGCGGCGATCACGCCGACCGCCTCGCCCATGTTCACGGGCGTGCCGCGGGCCAGGTCGCGCCCATAGCACTTGCCGCAGATGCCGTTGCGGGTCTCGCAAGTCAGCGCCGAGCGAATGCGGATCTCCTGGACCCGCGCGCTCTCGATCGCCTCGACATGCTCTTCCTCGATCAACTCGCCGGCCTTGACGATGACATCGCCGGTGACCGGGTTCTTGACCGGATCGGCGGCCGTGCGGCCGAGCACCCGCTGGCCGAGCGACACGGTGACCTCGCCGGCTTCGAGGATGGCGCGGGCGGTGATGCCGCCTTCGGTGCCGCAATCCTCTTCGGTGACGATGCAATCCTGCGCCACGTCCACGAGACGCCGCGTCAGATAGCCCGAGTTCGCCGTCTTCAAGGCCGTGTCGGCCAGACCCTTACGGGCGCCGTGAGTGGAGTTGAAGTACTCCATCACCGACAGCCCCTCCTTGAAGTTGGAGATGATCGGGGTCTCGATGATCTCGCCAGAGGGCTTGGTCATGAGACCGCGCATGCCGGCAAGCTGCTTCATCTGAGCGGGCGAACCACGCGCGCCGGAATGCGACATCATGTAGATCGAGTTGATCGGCTTCTCGCGGCCGGTCTCCTCATCCACCTGCACCGAGGAAATGCGCTTCATCATCTCCTTGGCGACGAGTTCCGTGCACTCGGTCCAGGTGTCGACCACCTTGTTGTACTTCTCGCCGCGGGTGATGAGGCCGTCATTGTACTGCTGCTCGTACTCGCGCACGAGCTCGGACGTCTTGTGAATGATCTCGTCCTTGGTCTCGGGCACCACCATGTCGTCCTTGCCGAACGAGATGCCGGCGCGGCACGCATAGCGGAAGCCGAGTCCCATGATCTTGTCGCAGAAGATGACCGTCTCCTTCTGACCGCAGTGGCGATAGACCACGTCGATCAGGTTGGAGATTTCCTTCTTGGTGAGGAGGCGGTTGACGTAGTCGAAGCTCACCTCGGCGCGGCGCGGCAGAAGCTCACCGAGCAGCATGC
This sequence comes from Methyloceanibacter sp., assembly GCF_051306395.1. GTDB lineage: Bacteria > Pseudomonadota > Alphaproteobacteria > Rhizobiales > Methyloligellaceae > Methyloceanibacter. The sequence goes on along the minus strand of NZ_JBPPND010000049.1, from coordinate 4,572 downwards.
GGCCGGGCGTGGTGTCGTAGATATAAGACACCCAATCGCCGTTCTCGTCCCTGGTGATGAACCGGCCCTTGACCTTGGCGTGGAGCGTCACCGAACCGGAATCGAGCGCGTGATGGATCTCGGCCACGTCGCCGAAAATCATCCCCTCGCCCGGCTCGTTGTCCATGACCAGCGACAGGTAATAGAGACCGAGCACGATATCCTGCGACGGCACGATGATCGGCGAACCGTTGGCCGGATGCAGGATATTGTTAGTCGACATCATCAGCACGCGCGCCTCGAGCTGCGCTTCCAGCGACAGCGGCACATGCACGGCCATCTGGTCGCCGTCGAAGTCGGCATTGAAGGCCGCGCAGACCAGCGGGTGGAGCTGAATCGCCTTACCCTCGATGAGCACCGGCTCGAACGCCTGAACGCCGAGGCGATGGAGCGTCGGCGCGCGGTTGAGCAGCACCGGATGCTCGCGGATAACCTCGTCGAGGATATCCCAAACCTCCGGCTTCTCTTTCTCCACCAGCTTCTTCGCCTGCTTCACCGTGGCAGCATGCCCTTTGGCGTCGAGCCGCGAATAGATGAACGGCTTGAACAGTTCGAGCGCCATCTTCTTCGGCAGGCCGCACTGATGCAGCTTGAGCTCGGGACCAACCACGATCACCGAGCGGCCCGAATAATCGACGCGCTTGCCGAGCAGGTTCTGACGGAACCGGCCCTGCTTGCCCTTGAGCATATCGGCGAGCGACTTCAGCGGACGCTTGTTGGCGCCAGTGATGACGCGGCCGCGCCGGCCATTGTCGAACAACGCATCGACCGACTCCTGCAGCATGCGCTTTTCGTTCCGGATGATGATGTCCGGCGCGCGCAGCTCCATCAGCCGCTTCAAACGATTGTTCCGGTTGATGACCCGGCGGTAGAGATCGTTCAGGTCGGACGTCGCGAAGCGGCCGCCATCAAGTGGCACCAAGGGCCGAAGCTCCGGCGGAATAACCGGCACCACGGTCAGGATCATCCACTCAGGCTTGTTGCCCGACATGATGAAGGCCTCGACGACCTTAAGACGCTTGGCGAGCTTCTTGGGCTTAAGTTCCGATGTCGACTCGGCAATCTCCACGCGCAGATCGGCCGCGATCTTCTCCAGGTCGAGGCCCTTGAGGAGCTCGCGGATCGCCTCGGCGCCGATACCGGCCGTAAAGGAATCCTCGCCGAAATCCTCTTGCGCCTGGAGATACTCGTCCTCCGAAAGCAGCTGCAACGGCTTGAGCGAGGTAAGCCCCGGCTCCAGCACGATGTAGTTCTCGAAATACAGGACCCGCTCCAGATCCTTCAGCGTCATGTCGAGCAGAAGGCCGATACGCGACGGCAGCGACTTCAAGAACCAGATATGGGCCACCGGCGCCGCGAGCTCGATATGGCCCATGCGCTCGCGCCGGACCTTGGCGAGCGTCACCTCGACGCCGCACTTCTCGCAGATGACGCCCTTGTACTTCATGCGCTTGTACTTGCCGCACAAGCACTCGTAGTCCTTCACCGGGCCGAAGATGCGCGCACAGAATAGGCCGTCGCGCTCCGGCTTGAAGGTCCGGTAGTTGATGGTCTCAGGCTTCTTGATCTCCCCGAAAGACCACGACAGGATCTTCTCCGGGCTGGCGATGCCGATCCGGATCTGATCGAAATTCTGCTGCTGGGTCTGCGGGCTGAACAGGTTCGCGAGATCTTGGTTCATTCTGTTGTCTCCAATGGGCGGGCATGCCGCCCTTCGGTTGGTCGAGTGTTGGTGCGTGTCTAGCCTGGAGGCTTAAGGCTTATTCCGCCGCGGGCTTGGGCAGCTGCGCGCGTTGCGGCTGCGCCTCCTCCGGTTTCGGCTGCACCAATTCGACATTCAGTCCCAATGCACGCATTTCCTTGACGAGGACGTTGAACGACTCGGGGATGCCCGCCTCGAACGTGTCATCGCCGCGAACGATCGCCTCGTACACTTTGGTACGGCCGGCCACGTCGTCCGATTTCACCGTCAACATCTCTTGCAGCGTGTATGCGGCGCCATAGGCTTCCAGCGCCCACACCTCCATTTCGCCGAAACGCTGACCGCCGAACTGCGCCTTTCCGCCAAGCGGCTGCTGGGTCACCAGACTGTACGGCCCGATGGAGCGGGCGTGAATCTTGTCGTCCACCAAGTGATGCAGCTTCAGCATATAGATGTAGCCCACCGTCACCTTGCGCTCGAACGGCTCGCCCGAGCGGCCATCGAACAAGGTCACCTGGCCGGACGAGTCGAGCCCCGCCATTTCAAGCAACTCCGAGACGTCGCTCTCGTGCGCACCGTCGAACACCGGCGTCGCCACCGGCACGCCGGGCATCAAGCTTTGGCTCACCTCGATGAGCTGGTCGTCCCGCAGCGCCGCCACGGCCTTGTCGTCGCCGTAGATGGTCTTGAGCAGGTCCTTGAGTGGTTTCGGCTTGTGGGTCGCCTGATACTCGTGCAGCGCATCGCCGATCTTCCGGCCAAGGCCGCGGCAGGCCCAGCCCAGATGAGTCTCCAGGATCTGGCCCACGTTCATGCGGCTCGGCACGCCGAGCGGGTTCAGCACGATGTCGACCGGGGTGCCGTCCTCGAGATAGGGCCTGTCCTCGATCGGCACGATCTGACTGATCACGCCCTTATTGCCGTGACGGCCGGCCATCTTGTCGCCGGGCTGAATCTTGCGCTTCACCGCGACGAAGACTTTGACCATCTTCATCACGCCGGGCGGCATCTCATCGCCGCGCTGGAGCTTGTCGACCTTATCGACAAAGCGCTGCTCAAGCCGCTTCTTGGCCTCGTCGTATTGCCGGCCGATCGCCTCGACCTCGCTCATGGCCTTGTCGTTCTTGAGCGCAATCTCCCACCACTGGCTGCGCGGGACTTCGTCCAGCATCGCCTCGGTGATCTTGGCGTCCTTTTTGAAGTTCTTCGGACCTTTGGACACCTGCTTGTGCAACAGCACGTCGCGCAGACGGCCATATACGTTGCGGTCGAGAATCGCCATCTCGTCGTCGCGGTCCTTGGCGAGACGCTCGATCTCCTCGCGCTCGATCGCCATGGCACGCTCGTCCTTCTCGATGCCGTGGCGGTTGAACACCCGCACTTCGACCACCGTGCCGGTCACGCCGGGCGGCAGCTTGAGCGAGGTGTCGCGCACGTCGGAAGCCTTCTCACCGAAGATAGCGCGCAGCAGTTTCTCTTCCGGCGTCATCGGGCTCTCGCCCTTCGGCGTGATCTTGCCCACCAGGATGTCGGCCGGCTGCACCTCGGCGCCGATATAAACGATGCCCGCCTCGTCGAGATTCTTGAGCGCCTCTTCGGAGACGTTCGGGATGTCGCGGGTAATCTCCTCCGGCCCGAGCTTGGTGTCGCGGGCCATCACCTCGAACTCCTCGATATGGATCGAGGTGAACACGTCGTCGCGCACCACGCGCTCGGAGATGAGGATAGAGTCCTCGAAATTGTAGCCCATCCACGGCATGAAGGCGACGAGCACGTTGCGGCCCAGCGCCAGTTCACCGAGATCGGTGGACGGCCCGTCGGCGATGATCTCGCCGGACTGGACGTTGTCGCCCACGCGCACCAGCGGACGCTGGTTGATGCAGGTGTTCTGGTTCGAGCGCTGGAACTTGCGCAGATTATAGATGTCGACACCGGACTTGGAGGGATCGGTTTCCTCCGTGGCCCGAATGACGATACGGGTGGCGTCCACCTGATCGACCACGCCGGTGCGGCGCGCGCCGATGGCGGCGCCCGAATCCCGCGCCACGACCTCTTCCATGCCGGTTCCGACCAGCGGCGCTTCCGCCGTGATCAGCGGCACGGCCTGACGCTGCATGTTCGAGCCCATCAGCGCGCGGTTGGCGTCGTCGTTCTCGAGGAACGGAATGAGCGCCGCCGCCACCGAGACGAGCTGCTTTGGCGACACGTCGATGAGATCGACCTTCTCGCGCGGATAGAGCTCCACGTCGCCGGCGTGACGGCAGACGATCAGGTCCTCCACGAATTGCCCCTTGGGGTCCAGCTGCGCATTCGCCTGGGCGATGATGTAGCGCGCTTCCTCCATGGCCGAGAGATACACGACCTCGTCCGTCACCTTGGACTTCACCACGCGGCGGTACGGGCTCTCGATAAAGCCGTATTTGTTCACGCGCGCGAACGTCGCCAGCGAGTTGATCAGGCCGATATTCGGGCCTTCCGGCGTCTCGATCGGGCAGATGCGGCCGTAATGGGTCGGATGCACGTCGCGCACTTCAAAGCCCGCCCGCTCGCGGGTCAGACCGCCCGGCCCGAGCGCCGAAAGACGCCGCTTATGGGTGATCTCCGACAGCGGATTGGTCTGGTCCATGACCTGCGACAGCTGTGAGGAACCGAAGAACTCGCGCACCGCGGCGGCCGCGGGCTTGGCGTTGAGCAGGTCCTGCGGCATGACCGTGTCGATCTCGACCGAGCTCATGCGCTCTTTGATGGCGCGCTCCATGCGCAGCAGACCGACGCGATACTGATTCTCCATCAGTTCGCCGACCGAGCGCACCCGGCGATTGCCGAGATGG
>NZ_JBPPND010000048.1:0-2356 GCF_051306395.1 Methyloceanibacter sp. | reverse complement strand
GCCATCATTGGCAGCGCGACGCCTCGACGGCTTTTGCGATTGAGGTTTGAGCAATTCAGTTCAACCATTGAGCGTCTCCACAATCATGAGATTGGGTGCGCGACATATCTGTGGAAGATCAAGCGGCCCGGGCGCGGCTTTCCCAGTAGTCCTCGAACTTACCGCTGAGGCGGTTGCAACGCAAGGCCAGGATGGCGTTGGCGCCGCGCACCGTCCAGAACATACCTGACTGTTTGAGTCGCGCCCCGACCACCGTTTTGCAACCGGCTTCGACCACGCCCGAGCCGATAAACAAACCCTGCGCCCGAAACCGCGGATAGCGCATCCGCTCGGCGTTGCGCTCAAAGTACTCCGCCTCGTTGTTGAGCAAGTGGGCCAGCTCGGCGTTGGGCGGCGGAAATTCACGTAGCGTCTTCACCACGGTCTCCACCTTCCCTTGATCGAGCTTGTGTTCGAGCCGCTTGGCCCAGCGTTTTCTGCCCCGCAGATCGCCGCCAAACAACGGCGCCGCCAGCTCCCAAAGGTGTTGCCGGGCATGATAGAGGTCGACGATCTGAATGGCGTTGGCAAAATGTTGATCGGCCAGGTTCCAGATCCACACCGCGCCATCGCCCAGCACCACTTTCTTATCCGCCCGGCTCCAGCCGCGGTTCCAGGCTTCGGTGTAAAGCCGCAATCCAAAATCCTCGGCCGTCTCGATGGCGGCGACGTAGCTGGTGGAAGCCTCGTCGCGAACCGGCCGGCTCTGCTCATCGACACGGGTTTGCGTGAACACGCAGCCCAGCTTGACCTCGCGGGTCCGCGCCGGTTGTCCAGCGATCTTGCCGGCCCGCCCGGCCCGTTCGGCGGCCACCACGGGTACTCCGGTGCCGTCCATTTCGATATAGATCACCGGCACGGCGGGGGCACAGACGGCGGGCAACTCCAATTGTTTGGCACGGTGCATCGCGGCCTGCTCGCGCGCGGCGATGTCGGCGCCGATCGACTCGGCGTGTCGCTCCACCGCTTTGGTGGTGACGTCCAAGCCCGCCAGCAGTTCGAGTTGCGCACGGCCCTGCTCAAAGCTCGACTCGCTGCCCACCACCGCCAACATGCGGCGCACGCCCGGCGAACACTGCGTGCCTTCCACATCCAACTCGTGGTCGCGCGGACTGTGTCCCTGGCGGCAGTGCGCGCAGTGGTAATAGGCCCGCTCGATCTGGAGCGGCCCCAACACCGTCAGCAAATGTTTGGGGCGCGTATCGTGGTAGCGGGCGGTCTGCCCGCAGGCGCAATCCACCTGCGCGGGATGGCCCCCATCCATCGACAGCAACCGGCTCAGCGCCGCGGCGCCGGCGCGGTGCATCGCACTGCGCATCGCCATCTCGACCGCCTCCAAGTCCAACGAAGGGCTTTTCCGCTGGGCGCCGAAGACTACTTGGAGAAGCGTCTGGACTTCCCGCGTGACTTCTTGATGAATCGCAGCAGCCGTTTTTTTTCCTCCTCACTCCAGCCACCCGGCTCGGACTCGACCGGGCGCAGGTGGCAGATCTGCTCATTCAAAGCCGTCAACTGGGCGCTGAGTTGTTGAAAGCGGTGGAACTCGTGGACTTGCTCGGCCGCCTGGCGAAACGCGGCCGGGCTGGGGAACGACTCGCTGACGCTTTTGCTTTTCACCTTACGGAGCAGACGAAACTGCGGATGCCCGGCACTGTCGGGCTGGGCGCAGTGACAGCTGGGTTTTCCGCAACGGCGCGCCACGGCGGAGACGGTGCCGGGGCGGAAGTCGCCGAGCGTGAGAAACTGCTGCAACAGGCTGTCTCGTTGGGATTCCAAATCGGCCAGAGTTTGGGGCATGGGCCACCTCCTATTCTGAGTATACACATATACTCAGAATAGTGAGCCTTTCCGGCCTCGATTGTAAAACGCCCACTCCTATGTCGCGCACCCTTCTGGTATGTCAGCGGCTCATCGATAGCGATACACTTGAAGCTTCTCCCAGATGCTGCGGGGACCCCAGCCGCTTGGGAGAACAAAAGGCGACGAAAATGTTCTAGACTGGTGCAGTCGCAGCCTGCTTAACTCGCCGATGTTCCTGAAATGAACGGCCAAGAACAAGTCGACGAGGGGTCCCCGTGCTGACGCCGCATTCCGTCAAGGGCCCACTTCGGGAATGTGGCTATCGCCCTGACCTGCTCAAGACCGACTTCGCCTTCGGTGATGACCAGAGGGCTCCGCTCGTCGCCTTCGCCCAGCAGCCAGCAGATTCTCGCTCAGCATGCGTGGCTGTACTCTCGGAGTCTGATTCTCCCCAGCTCGCCGTCGAGGCATGCAAGCCTCTAGGGGCGCCCGTTGTGTTTGTCTGCTACCAGGACAG
>NZ_JBPPND010000047.1:0-2432 GCF_051306395.1 Methyloceanibacter sp. | reverse complement strand
CATCAGGGCATCGAGATCGCGCATCAGCCGTTCGCCGATCGTCTCGGCGTGTCCGCGCAGCACCGCGTCCTGGCGCTTGAGACACTCCTTCTCCAGCCAGGCGTTCAGCGCCTCGAAGCTCTCAAAGCGCGGCATCGGAACCAGAAAGTTCCGTCGGCCGAAGCCGATCGTCCCTTCGACGTGGCCCTTATCCGGCATGATCTGGTCGGCGCTTCGAGGCCCTGCCGGTTCCTGTGGACCAGCGTTATGGTGCGACCATCCGGGATCTGGGGCGCCGGGAGCACGTGAGTGCGGGCAGACCGAGCGAAAGACATGGGCTGCGAGCCCGAGCCTTTATCTGGTCGCCCCTGCGGCTTGCCCGGATGCGCTGCGAGCGCGGATCTGTAGGTGCCGCGTGCCCGCCCGCTCCCGATGTTTGAAGAGACGGCAAGACTGCAATGAAGAAGGGAGTTGGGATGAGGATCATCGGCTTGGACATCCACCGGGTCTTCGCGGAAGCTGTGGCGCTTGAGGGCGCCTCGCTCAAGCGTCTCGGCCGGATTGGTATGACACGCGATCATTTGGCGGCATTCGCCGCCATCCTGGAGAAGACGGATCATGTGGTGATCGAGGCGACCGGCAACGCGACCGCGGTCGTCGAGATTCTGGCGCCGCATGTGGCCCGCGTGGCCGTTGCCAACCCGTTACAGGTCCACCTGATCGCCAAGGCGAAGACCAAGACGGACAAGATCGATGCGGGCGTGCTGGCCCAGCTTTACGCCGCGGGCTTCCTGCCCGAGGTTTGGCTACCGGACGAGGCGACACTGGCGCGGCGGCGCCAGGTCACGCGCCGAAGCCAGCTGGTCAAGCAGCGGGTCCGTCTGAAAGGGATCGTGCAATCGATCCTGCATGCGCACCTGATCCCGCGCTGCCCGCACGCGGATCTCTTCGGCATCAAGGGCCGTGCCTGGCTCCGGGCGCAATATCTCCCCGAGGACGAGCGCGAGGCAGTCGAGCGGCACATCGGCGAGTACGACCGCCTTACGGAGGCGCAGAAAGGCGTCGAGCGCGACATCGCCCGCGCTGCCCTCGATGATGAGAACGTCAAGCGGATCATGACCGCACCCGGCATCGATATGGTCGTCGCGGTCGGCCTGATGGCCGCGATCGGACGGATCGACCGCTTCGACGATCCCGACAAGCTTGTGGCCTATATCGGCCTCAACCCGAGCGTCCGGCAGTCGGGTGATGGACCAGCCTATCACGGGCGGATCACCAAACGGGGTCGCTCAAATGCGCGGCATCTGCTGGTCGAGGCAGCTTGGCAAGCCGTGCGCGCCCCGGGGACGCTGCGCGCCTTTTACGAACGAATCCGGGCCCGGCGCGGCAATCACATCGCCGCCGTGGCTGTCGCCCGCAAGCTCGCGGTCCTGATCTGGCATATGCTCACCAAGGGGGAAGACTATGCTTGGGTCCGCCCGGCGCTCATGGCGCGCAAAATGCGCGCGCTCGAACTCGCGGCTGGACTACCTGCTCGGCGAGGCCAGCGCGGCGCGTCATACGACTACAATCTGCCCGAAGGCAGACGTGCCGATCGTGCAATCGCCGAGCACGCAGAAGGCGCTTACCGGCGCATGACACAAGGCTGGCGAAGAAAGGGGCCGGGACATGGTGCGGGCGCCGCAACAGAGGAGCGACGATGATCAGGCTGCGCGGCGGGGCTTGAACCTCGTGCCCCGCCCTTCGCCACGCGGTCGCCCGCAGACCGAAAAGTAACACGACCGCGCAGAAAGGGGCTATTCAATCTCATCCGTGTCATTGCCCTTGCCCGGCCGGCCGTAGCGATCCTGGATCACGTAATGCGACAGCAGCCCGCTGAAGAGCGTCGCCCGCTTGCGCGTTCCGTCCGGCAGGATGCGCGTCACCAGGCAGCGGTCGTTGTCGTAGAGCACCGACAGCGGCACGCGCCCGAAGAACGCGAAGGCGTGGACGTGGCCATCGCCCCACGCCTCGGCCGTCGCCGCCGGGTACGCCCGTACGTAACAGGCATCGCTGTGCGGAAAGTCGAAGGCGAAGAAGTGCGCCTTCTGCTCGACCCCGCCGATCACCACCAGCGCCTCGCCGAAGTCCGCCTGCGCGTGCCCGGGCGCATGCTGCAGCGGCACGAACATCTCCCGGCTGCGCCGCTGACGCTCACGCACATACGCCTTCACGATGGTGTAGCCGCCGGCGAACCCGTGCTCGTCACGAAGGCGGTCAAGAACCCGCTTTGCCGTGTGACGCTGCTTGCGAGGGCGGTCCGCATCCTCGCGCAACCATCGCTCGATGATCTCGGTGAACCCGTCAAGCTTGGGCCGCTTCACCGGCGCCGTCCTCCGATAGCCGGGCGGCACCGAGTAGACGATCATCTTGTCGACGCTGTCGCGTGAGATCCCGAAGTGACGCGCGATCGC
>NZ_JBPPND010000046.1:0-16962 GCF_051306395.1 Methyloceanibacter sp. | reverse complement strand
CTATCTCACGAAGCCGTTAGTCCGCCAGGCCGACCCCGGCCGGGATTTTATTCGGGCCGCGCTCGTGCATGACGCGGAGACAACGCGGGAGGCTTAGCGCGCATCGTCGCCACACTGGGTTAGAGGGATGGCATCAAGAGGTAGAGCAAAGGCACAGCGGCGGCTTCTTCCCAGCGCCGTGGAGACCGGCTTGCGCCGGCTGATTTTCGGCACGTATGGCTTCGTTCTGATCGCGGGCGCTTGCGCCGTGTGGGTGAGCCTAGCGACCTGGTCGGTGCACGACCCGAGCCTCAACAACGCGACCCGGGTCGTCCCCCGCAACCTGCTGGGAAGCTGGGGCGCGATCACCGCCGATGTCGGTATCCAGTCGCTCGGGCTTGCCGCGATCTTTCTGTTCCTGCCACTGGCCGCCTGGGGCTGGCATCTCGTTGCCCGCACCGTCCCCAACCGCCGCAAGTGGCGGCTGCTCGCCTGGCCCGCCTCCGCGCTCCTGCTTGGCGCGGCGTTCGCCGCCCTGCCCCAGCCCAAGAGCTGGCCGCTGCCCAACGGCCTTGGCGGCATTCTCGGCGACTTCATCATGGCCGGCGCACATATCATCGGCCCGTTCCTGCCGGAGGCCGCCGTCGCCTTCGTCGCCGGGCTGGCATTCTTCATCATAGGCTTCTGGCTGCTCCTGTTCGCTTGCGGCACGAGTACGTCGCGGCTGATCGCGTTGTGGGCTCCGCGCTCCGCCGCCGCCAGCGAATGGGCCAATGCCTGGCTCGGCGCGGGCATGCATTTTGGCATGCACACGCTCGCGGTAACGCGCCGCTTGTTCCGGCGCAAGCCGCGGGCCGAAGGGTTCGACGCAGACTACGAGGAGGACGAAGAGGATTGGGAGGAGCCCCAGCCCGTGGTCGATGCACATGGCCGCATCGAGCCGTCCTTCGGCCCCGCGCCTCTCGTCGACTATGACGACGAGGACGAGGATTACGACGACGAGGACGATCCGGACTACCGGATCACGCGTCTCGAGCAGAAGGACAAGAAGCGGAAGAAGCGGCATACGAGCATTCATTCCGAGTATTCCGACACGCCTTACGATCCACCGGGCCTCAGACTTCTCCAGGCACAGCCGCGCTCGGCCCGCGGCAAAAGCGTGAGCGATGAGGTCTTGCAGGAGAATGCGCGCGAGCTCGAAGGGGTGCTTCAGGACTTCGGCGTAAAGGGCGAGATCACCAATGTACGCCCCGGTCCCGTGGTCACGCTGTACGAGCTCGAGCCGGCGCCCGGCACCAAATCCTCGCGCGTCATCGGTTTGGCCGACGACATCGCCCGGTCCATGAGCGCGATTGCCGCGCGCGTCGCCGTGGTGCCAGGCCGCAATGCCATCGGTATCGAACTGCCGAATGACCGGCGCGAGATGGTGATGCTGCGCGAGATGTTCGAGTCGTCCGACTTCCAGGACACGGACGCGCGGCTGGCGCTGTCGCTCGGCAAGACGATCGGCGGCGAGCCGATGATCGCCGACCTGTCGCGCATGCCTCACCTTCTGATTGCCGGTACCACGGGCTCGGGCAAGTCGGTCGGGATCAACACAATGATCCTGTCGCTGCTCTACCGGCTGTCGCCTGAGCAGTGCAAATTCATCATGATCGATCCGAAGATGCTGGAACTGTCGGTTTACGACGGAATTCCGCATCTTCTGGCACCGGTGGTGACCGACCCGAAAAAGGCCGTGGTCGCGCTGAAATGGACCGTGCGCGAGATGGAAGAGCGCTACAAGCGCATGTCCAAGCTCGGCGTGCGCGACATCAAGGGCTACAACTCCCGCGTCCTGCAAGCCGAAGCCAAAGGCGAGATGCTGACCCGTACGGTGCAGACCGGCTTCGACCGCGAGACCGGCCGCGCCATCTACGAGCAAGAGGAGATGGACTACGAGGCCATGCCCTACATCGTCGTGATCGTCGACGAGATGGCCGACCTCATGATGGTGGCGGGCAAGGATATCGAGGCGGCGGTGCAGCGGCTGGCGCAGATGGCGCGCGCGGCCGGCATCCATCTGATCACCGCGACCCAGCGTCCGAGCGTCGACGTGATCACCGGCACGATCAAAGCGAATTTCCCCACGCGCGTGAGCTTCCAGGTCACCTCGAAGATCGACAGCCGCACCATTCTCGGCGAGCAAGGCGCCGAACAACTGCTCGGCCAGGGCGACATGCTCTATATGGCGGGCGGCGGGCGGATCATCCGCGTGCATGGGCCCTTCGTGTCTGACGATGAGGTCGAGAAGGTGGTGCGCCATCTCAAGCGGCAGGGCGTGCCGGCCTATCTCGACGCGGTCACCGATGAGGCGGAGAACGAGGACGACGACGAGGGCGGCCCGTCCGAATACGGCGACAGCGGCGACGAGCTCTATGACCAGGCCGTGGCCGTGGTTCTGCGCGACCGGAAGGTCTCCACGAGCTACATTCAGCGGCGGCTCGGGATCGGCTATAATCGCGCGGCGACCTTGATCGAGCGCATGGAGAACGAGGAGCTGATCGGTCCCGCCAATCATGCCGGTAAGCGCGAGATTCTGGTGGGTGACGACGAGGCCGCAGCGCCTTATTAGGGCGTTTGACTTCCGCCGCCAAGAAGTTGACCAGATTTGACGGAATCATCTATCGAATGTCTCAAAGCTTGCGTCCACGCCCCAGCTGGACGCGACGAGAGGGTTTATGACAATCCGCAGTGCCGCCAGGGTCTTCGCGAGTCTGCCAATCGCCCTGAGCCTGACCGCCGGACTGGCCTTTGCCCAGGACGGCTCGACGACCGTGCCCAAATCGCCGATAACCGGAGGAAATGCCGAGCAGGGCGGCGGTGCGCCCGAGAGTGCGCTGCGCCCGTCGATCGGCCAGGACGTGGTGCCGCCGGACAATGCCGCGCCCGTCGAAGAGATCACGCCGGCCGCGATCGATGAGGGGGCGAGCTGGGAGGCGGCGGTCGAGGCGACGGACGCGCCCACGCCGCTCATCGGCGCGGATCAGGCGGAAGCGGTCAACCGCATCAACGCCTATTTCAACGGCATCACCAATCTGCAAGGCCATTTCGAACAGGTCGATCCAAACAGCAAGCGCACGTCTGGCCGCTTCTACGTGCAGCGGCCCGGTAAAATCCGCTTCGACTACGCACCGCCGAGCGCGCTGCGCATCCTGGCCGACGGGAACTCCCTGGCGATCGAAGACTCGGCCCTCAAGACCGTGGAGAAGTATCCGATCAAATCGACACCGTTCCGGCTGCTGCTGACCGACACCGTCGATCTTGGCCGCGACGCGCGCATCGTCGGCGTCGAGCGGCAGGACGGAACACTTGCCATTTCACTGGAAGACCGCGGGGGCGAGGCCGCCGGGCGGATCAAACTCTATTTCAATGCGAGCCCGGAGCTCGAATTGAAGGAGTGGGTGATCACCGACGCTCAAGGCCTGACGACCCGGGTCACCGTCAACAATATTGTCGCCGGGCGACGCGTGGCGACTGGATGGTTCGACTCCAAGGACTTTAGCCAGTCTCCCTTCCGCTAGGGTCATGGCTACAAATCCTAAGTGAATCAGTCTTTTAAGGTTGGCCGCTAAGGCCGTTTACATCTTGTTAAATTTTCCAGGCGACGGGCGTTGAAATCGCCCGGCGATCTACATATCTGTTGCTTCAGAAGCGGACTACATCGATTTCATCGGTAGTGCCCCCCGTCTAGCCGAAGATGTAGTTCGCTCGTGCCGGCTTCCCTCCCGGCACGCGCGCGAAAAACGCGCTTCTGGCGTCCAACCCTGCGCAGCGGTTGGACGCCTTTTTCTTTTCCGGCTCTGTTGAATGTCTGCATAACCAGCGCCTGCCCGCGTGCCGCCCTTGCCCCTGCGCGCCGAACGCCATACCAGCTGTCACAATGCGTCTTCGGATCGCCACCTGGAACATCAACTCGGTCAGGCTCAGGCTCGACCTGGTGGAGCGCTTCGTGCGGGCCGAGAAGCCCGACGTGCTCTGCCTGCAAGAGATCAAGTGCCAGGAGGATCAGTTTCCCCGCGCGGCACTCGAGGCGCTGGGCTTTCCCCATATCGCGGTCTGCGGCCAGAAGGGCTATCACGGCGTGGCGACGCTCTCGCGCATCCCTTTCAAGCGCGCCGACCGCCGCGACCTTTGCGGGCGGGGGCAGGCGCGGCATTTGGCCGTGGCGCTCGACGGCGCGGCGCCGGGCCGGAAGCCCGTTGTCCTGCATAACCTCTACGTGCCGGCCGGCGGCGACGTCCCCGACCCCGCGGTCAACGACAAGTTCCAGCACAAGCTCGATTTCCTCGACGCCATGACCGCCTGGTTCGACGGCCATCGCACCAAGGGCAAGAACCGCATGATCCTGGTCGGCGACCTCAACGTGGCTCCGCTGCCGACCGATGTCTGGTCCCACAAGCAGCTCCTCAAAGTGGTGAGCCACACGCCCCCGGAGACCGGCCGGCTGGAGCAGGTGCGGGCCGCTCATGACTGGATCGACGTGATGCGACGTCATGTCTCGCCCGAACAAAAGCTGTTCACTTGGTGGAGCTACCGCAACCGCGACTGGCGCGCCTCGAACCGCGGGCGGCGGCTCGACCATGTCTGGGCCACCCCGGCGCTCGACGGGGCGGCAGTCTCCATGCGCGTGCTCGACGAGACGCGTGACTGGCCGCGCACCTCCGACCACGTGCCGGTTATCGCCGATTTCGAGATCGATTGACCGCCTCATGATGAGGCCTTGGTCTAAGGGACGAGCTTGTAGCCGCCGGTCTCAGTGATGAGGAGTTCGGCTTGCGAGGGGTCTTTCTCGATCTTCTGGCGCAGCCGGTAGATGTGCGTCTCGAGCGTATGGGTCGTGACGCCGGCGTTGTAGCCCCACACCTCATGCAGTAGCACGTCGCGCGTCACCACGCGCTCGCCGGCACGATAGAGATACTTCAAGATCGAGGTCTCTTTCTCGGTGAGCCTGATCTTGCTGCCGCCGGCGTCGAGGAGCAGCTTCGCCGCCGGCTTGAAGGTGTACGGGCCGATGGTGAAGACGGCGTCTTCGCTTTGCTCATGCTGCCGAAGCTGCGCGCGGATACGAGCCAGCAGAACGCCGAGACGGAAGGGTTTGGTTACATAGTCGTTCGCTCCGGACTCCAAGCCGAGGATGGTATCGGCATCGGAAGCCTGAGCCGTGAGCATAACCACAGGCCCCTTGAACCCGCTGCGCCGCAGAAGCTTGCAAGCCTCCCGGCCATCGAGATCGGGCAGACCGACATCGAGCAGAACCAGGTCCACATGACCGTTGCGGGCAAGCTTCAGTCCCTCTTGCGCGGTGGACGCCAGCTCCGTGTCGAACTCCTCGTGAAGCGAAAGCTGCTCGCTCAAAGACTCGCGAAGCTCGTCGTCATCGTCGATGATGAGGATCCTGCGCGCGTTGCTCATCGGCCCGTCCTTGCTGGGGTTCCCAAAGACTGTGCTCCGGAGGGTTGTAAGGGGGCGGTGGCCCGGCGACAAGCATGTCGACCCCGTGACACCGGCCAAAAAGAGCCATGAACCATGAGAGTTAGGCGATCAAGGCCCATCGTTGTGCGCCGCGCGCCAGGGCGCTCTTGTCAGGCGCGGGTCCAGCTGGGCACGAGCGTACGGAAAGCCGCCATCGGCCGAGGAAGCGTGAAACCTCTCAAGCGCGAGGGCGACGGCGGCACGCCGCTCGGGCGCTTTCCCGTCCGCCTCGTCCTCTACCGCTCCGACCGAATCCCGCGGCCGCGTACATCGCTGCCGGTGCGGGCGATCCGCCCCGAGGACGGCTGGTGCGACGACCCGATGGACCGAAACTACAACCGGCTGGTGCGGTTGCCCTCGAAACGGAGCGCCGAGGGGCTGATGCGGGACGACAGGCTTTACGACCTTATTCTCGTGCTCGGCTACAACGACCGGCCGCGTATCCGGGGAAAGGGCAGCGCCATCTTCGTGCATCTGGCCCGGGACGGTTACACGCCGACGGAAGGCTGCGTGGCGCTTTCGCGGCGTGATCTCTTGGCGGTCCTTGCCGAGATCAAGAGCGGCACGACCGTCCTCATCACGCGTTAGTCGAGAAGCACACGCGTACCGAAGATGGCGGTGCCGACGCGCACATAGGTGGCGCCGAAAGCGATGGCCTTCTCGAAGTCGCCGCTCATTCCCATGCTCAGCTCGTCGAGCCCGATCTCTTGGGCAAGCTTGGCGAGAAGCGCGAAATGCATCGACGGCTCCTCGTCGAACGGCGGAATGCACATGAGCCCGTCGATGGCGAGACCGAACGTGTCTCGGCAGAGCGCTACGAAGTCGGCTGTCTCTTCGGGCGCGATCCCAGCCTTTTGCGGCTCCTCGCCGATATTGACCTGAACGAAGAGGCGCGGACGCACTCCCGTACGCTCCATCTCCTCGGCGAGGGTGCGGGCAAGTTTCGGCCGGTCGAGCGTCTCGATGACGTCGAATAGGGCGACGGCCTCTTTCACCTTGTTCGTCTGAAGCGGCCCGATGAGATGAAGCTCGAGGTCCGAATGCAGCGCCTTCAGCGCGGGCCATTTGGCTTGTGCCTCCTGCACGCGGTTCTCGCCGAAGACGCGCTGACCCGCTTCGATGGCGTCCTCGACGACAGCGGCGGGCATCGTCTTAGTCACGGCGACGAGCTCGACCGTGCTTGGCTTCCGGCCGGCGGCTTCCGCCGCGAGCACGATCTCTTCCTTCACCAGACGGAGGCGCTCCGGAATCTCGGCGGCGGAGTGGCTTTCAGAGCTCATGCAAGGTACCTAGCAAACATCTTCGGGTCCGTGGCGGCCTGCGGCAACGCGCGATTTCGGCACAACTTGACCGTTTCGGGCATTTGGGTTCGATTGCCGCGCCGAATCGATGTGAGGAATGGATAAGACAGATGGCCGCGGACCGCTACGACGCGCCGACACGCGAAAGGCATTGGCAGCAGGCGTGGGAGGCCAAGAGCCTCTTCGAGGCCAGCGAGGACGACCAGCGGCCGAAATACTACGTTCTTGAGATGTTCCCGTACCCGTCCGGCCGCATCCATATGGGGCACGTGCGGAACTACACGATGGGCGACGTCGTCGCCCGCTACATGCGGGCCCGGGGCCATAACGTGCTCCACCCCATGGGCTGGGACGCCTTTGGCTTGCCCGCGGAAAACGCCGCCATCGAGCGTGGCGTGCACCCGGCCAAATGGACCTACGACAACATCGCCACCATGCGGGGCCAGCTGAAGAGCATGGGGCTGTCGCTCGACTGGTCGCGCGAGCTCGCGACTTGCGATCTTGAATACTACCACCAGCAGCAAAAGCTCTTCCTGGACATGCTCGCGGCCGGGCTCGTCGACCGCAGGACGCGCAAGGTGAATTGGGACCCAGTGGACAAGACGGTCCTCGCCAACGAGCAGGTGATCGACGGACGCGGCTGGCGCTCGGGCGCGTTGGTCGAGCAACGCGAGCAGCCGGAGTGGGTGTTCAAGATCACCGACTATGCGCAAGACTTGCTCGACGCGCTTCAGGCGTTGGACCGCTGGCCCGAGAAGGTGCGCCTGATGCAGGCGAATTGGATCGGTCGCTCGGAAGGTCTGCTTGTCCGCTTCGAGACAGTCGCAGGCACTGCACCAGAAGACTTCGCGACCATCGAGGTGTTCACCACGCGTCCCGACACGCTGTTCGGCGCCGCGTTCATGGCTATCGCGCCGGACCATTCGCTGGCGCAGGCCATCGCATCCACGAACGCGGACGCGCAAGCCTTCATCGACGAGTGTCATCATCACGGTACCAGTGCCGCGGAACTCGAGACGCAGGAGAAGAAGGGATTCGACACCGGCGTGCGCGTGGCGCACCCCGCGATCGAGGGTGTCGAGCTTCCCGTCTACATCGCTAACTTTATCCTGATGGAGTACGGCACCGGCGCCATCTTCGGCTGTCCCGCGCACGATCAACGGGACCTCGAATTCGCGCGTGCTTACGACCGTCCGGTGACGCCCGTGGTGCTGCCGCCGGGAGAAGATCCCAAGACGTTCGAGATCGGCGCTGAGGCCTATACAGGCGACGGCGTGATGACAAACTCCGACTTTCTCGACGGGCTCGCCGTGGCCGACGCGAAGATCGCCATGGCGGATCGCTTGGCGGCGCGCACCGTCGACGGGGCGCCGCAAGGGGTGCGGAAAACCGAGTTTCGCTTGCGGGATTGGGGCATTTCCCGGCAGCGCTATTGGGGCTGTCCGATCCCCATGATCCATTGCGAGGCTTGCGGCATAGTGCCGGTGCCGGCGGACGATCTCCCCGTGAAGCTCCCCGACGACGTCAGTTTCGACGTGCCAGGCAATCCGCTCGACCATCATCCCACGTGGAAGACCGTCGCCTGCCCGAAATGCGGCGGCTCTGCGCGGCGCGAGACCGACACGATGGATACGTTCGTCGACTCGTCGTGGTACTTCGCGCGCTTTTGCTCGCCGCGCGCTTCCGTGCCGACCGACACGAACGCCGTCGGCTATTGGCTGCCGATCGACCAATATATCGGCGGCGTGGAGCACGCCATCTTGCATCTTCTGTATTCGCGTTTCTTCACGCGCGCGATGCACAAGACAAAGCACGTTGCAATCGATGAGCCTTTTCGCGGTCTGTTCACGCAAGGCATGGTCACGCATGAGACCTACAAGGACGGGGAGGGCAAGTGGCTCCTCCCCGAAGAGGTCACCTTGCGCGACGGCAAGGCGGTGCAGGTGAAGACCGGCGCGCCGGTCACGGTCGGCGCAGTCGAGTCCATGTCGAAGTCGAAGAAGAACGTGGTCGATCCCGACACCATCATCGCCGCCTACGGGGCCGATACCGCGCGCTGGTTCATGCTGTCCGACACGCCGCCGGAGCGCGACATCGAATGGACCGCCGGCGGCGTGGAAGGTGCGCACCGCTTTCTCCAACGCATTTGGCGGCTGGTGGGCGAGGCGGCGGCGAAAGGCGCCGCGCCGGGAACGCAAGCGTGCGCGGAGATTGGCGCCGAGGCGGAGGCGCTGCGCCGGGCCGCGCATAAGGCCGTGGCCGGCGTGACCGGGGCTATCGAGAAGCTGCGCTTCAACACGGCGGTGGCCCAGATCTATGAGCTGGCCAACGCTCTCTCGACCGCGTTGCAGGCCTCGACGAAGCAACCTGGGGCTGATCTGAAGTTCGCGTTGCGGGAGTCCGCCGAGCTCTTGGCGCGAATCGCGGCCCCCATGGTCCCGCACCTGGCGGAGGAATGCTGGGCGCTCCTTGGAAATGAAGGGCTCGTGGACGAACAGCCCTGGCCGGAGGCGGATTCGGCCCTTTTGACGGAGGATACGGTGACCATCGCCGTCCAGGTGAACGGCAAGAGGCGAGACGAATTGACGATTGCGCGAGACGCCTCGAAGGAAGATATTGAAGCTGCGGCGCTGGGGCTCGAAAATGTGGCCCGCGCCATAGGGGGACGGAAGATCAAGAAGGTCGTGATCGTGCCGCAGAGGATCGTCAATGTGGTGGCGTAATCCTGCTTTTGCGCTGGTGGCTTGCGCCGGACTGGCTGGGCTTGGCTTGGCGGGATGCGGATTCCAGCCGCTTTACGGCTCGAATTCCACCACCGCTAGCGGCGCCAAGCTGTCGGAAACCATGGCGGCCGTCGATGTCCAGCCGATCCCCGGTCGCGTCGGCCAGAAGGTGCGCAACGAGCTGATCTTTGCGAACACGGGCGGCGGCGTTGCACCGCCTCAAAAATTCAAGCTCAGGATCGCCATCCGCGAACAGGTCATCAATCAGCTCGTGCGGATCTCGGGTGACGCCAAAGGTCAGGTTTACCAGCTCGAGGCGAACTTCAAGCTGATCGACGCCTCGAGCGGCGCGATCATCCATCAGGGATCGGCCGTGTCGCGCGCGCCTTACAACCGCTACCAAGAGATCTTCGCCAACGTGCGCGCTCGCTATGACGCGGAAAACCGAGTTGCCGAGACCGTGTCGGAGAGCATCAAGACGCAATTCGCGGCCTTCCTCGCCAGCTCGGCTTGAGCGTCGCGGGGCTCCGCCTGACCTGAACCCTTCGCGCGGATCGAGCCGTCATGGTCGCCCATAAAGCCTCGGCCGTTCCGCGCTTCCTGAAATCTCCCGACCCCAACTGCCGCGTCGTGCTCCTCTATGGGCCGGACGCGGGCCTTGTGTCCGAACGCGCCGCGGCGCTGACGCGAACCCTGGCGCGCCGGCAGGGAGCCGACGCCGAGGTTATCCGACTCGACGATCGCGACTTCGCCGAGGACCCGGCCCGGCTCGACGTCGAGCTGCGCACCCAGCCCATGTTCGCCAGCGCCAAGGTGGTGCGGGTCACGGCCGGAAGCCGGCTTGATGTCTCCTCGTTGAAGGCACTGCTGGCCGAGCCATCGGACAATGCGCTGATCGTCGAGGCGGGCAATCTCCGGCCCGATTCGGGCTTGCGCAAACTGTTCGAGAAGCTCCCCGATGCGGCGGCGCTACCCTGCTATGCGGATGAGCGCGACTTGGCCGCCGTGATCGATGCGGAGCTTGCCGAGGCCGGTCTTGCCATCGACCGCGAGACGAAAACCTATCTGATGAGCCGGCTCGGCGCCGACCAGGCCATGTCGCGCACCGAGGTCGCCAAGCTTGCGCTCTACGCCCAAGGCGGCGGCAGGATCACCCATGACGACATCGCAGCCGTCGTAGGCGACGCGGCGGAGATCGCGCTTGAGAATTTCGTCTATGCGGCGAGCGGCGGCGAAGCCAAGGACGCACTGCGCGAATTGCAGCGGCTTGCCGCGGCCGGCACGGATCGCGCCGCGGCGCTGTCCGCGCTCGCCCGGCATTTCACCCGGCTCCACCAGGTGGCGTCGCGCGAGGGTAATCTCGACGAGGCAGTCCGGACTTTGCGGCCGCCGCTCCACTACAAGCGCCGGGACGCCTTCGCAGCCCATTGCCGGAAATGGGGCGCGAAACGGCTCGCAAGTGCGCTGCCCTTGATCCAGGAAACGATCAGGCGATCTCGCCGCTCACCCGATCTCGATAGCGCGTTCGCCGAACGGCTCCTGCTGACGTTGACATCGAAAGTTTGACGCCCTGGGCACGCGTTCTTATGCATGTCCGGCTTTGGCCCCAAGGAGTTGAGATGGACCAGGACGCCGCCACGTTCGAGCGCCGTAACAAGCTTTTCATGCTGCTGCGCGAGCGCGCGTTCCGGCGTGGGCGTGTGGTGCTCGCTTCCGGCAAGGAAAGCGATTTCTATTTCGACATGAAGCCGGCAATGCTCGACCCCGACGGCGCCGATCTCATGGCGGACTTAATTCTTGTGGAACTTCAAGGGGTTACAGCTGATGCGGTGGGCGGCATTGAGATGGGCGCGGTACCGCTTATTGCCCCGGTGGCGATGAAGAGTCCGGCTCATGGCCGCTACCTGCCGGGCTTCTTCGTTCGCAAAGCGGTCAAGGATCACGGCACCCAAAAGCGCGTCGACGGCAACGACATCAAAGGCAAGTCCGTGGTGATCCTCGAGGACGTAACCACGACCGGCGGCTCGGCCATGGACGCGGTCAAGGCGGTCGAAGACGCAGGCGCCAAGGTCACGCTGGTCATCTCGATCCTCGATCGGGGCGAGGGCGCGGCGGCGCTTTATGCGGAAGCGGGCGTGCCGTTCAAATCGCTGTTCAAGGCTGAAGAGTTTCTGAGCGACGGCTAAGGTCAGCGCGGCCGGCGCATGAGCCTGGTGCGGATATCCTCGAACTGATCGAAGCTCGTATAGCGGATGCGAAGCTCGCCCCGCTCGCCGCGTCCGGATTTGATCTCGACCTTGAGGCCAAGGGCGTCGTGCAACTCCGACTCCGCCGCGCGCGTGTTGGCATCCTTGCCGGCCGCCTTCTTGCGCTTCGGCTTTTCGCTTTCCTCTTGGGCTAGCGCCTCCACCTGGCGCACCGTTAACCCTTCCTTAACGATGCGGGCTGCGATCGCGGCGGCGTCGGGGTGTCCAATCAGGGCGCGCGCATGGCCGGCGCTGAGCCCGCCTTGCCGCACCAAGTCCTGGACCGACTTCGGCAGCTTGAGCAGGCGAAGAGTGTTGGCGAGGTGACTGCGGCTCTTGCCGATCACCTTGGCGAGATCCTCTTGCGTATAGCCGTGGCCCTGCATCAAGGCGTGATAGCCCTCGCCCTCCTCAATGGCGTTCAGGTCCTCGCGCTGGACGTTCTCGATGATGGCGATCTCGATCGCTTCCTGGTCGGAGAGCGTCCGGATGACGACCGGCACCTCGTGCAGGTTCGCGCGCTGCGCCGCGCGCCAACGCCGCTCGCCGGCGACGATCTCGAAGCGGTCCCCGCCAGCCAGAGGCCGAACCACCAGGGGCTGGACGAGACCGCGCTCGCGGATCGAGGCGGCAAGCTCGTCGAGTTGCGTGTCCGAGAAATCCCGTCGCGGATTAAAGCGGCTGGCCTTCAACGCCGAGAGCGGCACGGTTTGCTGGTCGTTGGCCCGGCCTTCCGCCTCCTCGGCGCCCTCGCCGATGAGCGATGCCAGGCTCCGACCCAAGCGTTTCTTCTGTGCGCTGACAGCCATCGTCTTATCTCCAGTGTTGGGCCGCCGAGGGCCGGGCCTTCCGCATCATGCCGCCCGTATCCGGCGCTCGCGTTCGATCACCTCGGAGGCGAGCTGGATATAGGCTTGGCTGCCGGAGCATTTGTAATCGTAAAGGAGCACCGGCTTGCCGTGAGACGGCGATTCCGCGACGCGCACATTGCGCGGAATGACCGTGGTGTAGACCTTCTCGCCGAGCACCGCGCGCACGTCCTCCACCACCTGGTCCGAGAGGCTGGTGCGCTGGTCGTACATGGTGAGCACGACGCCGTGGATGCGGAGCTTGGGATTGAGGCGAACCCGGATCTCCTCGACCGTGCTCAGGAGCTGGGCCAGGCCTTCGAGCGCGAAGAACTCGCATTGTAGCGGCACGAGGACCGCGTCCGCCGCCGCCAACGCGTTCAGGGTGAGCAGGTTAAGCGACGGCGGGCAGTCGATGAGAACATAGGTCGTTCTTTCGTCCACGCTTTCAGATGCGGTCAGCTCCGCGAGGCAATCCCGAAAGCGATAGTGCTTGCCGCTCGCGTTCCCAGCCTCCCTCTCGAAGGACATGAGGTCGATCGTGGCCGGCACGATGGAGAGCCGAGGCACATGGGTGGCGACCTTGGCCTCGATGATCGTGGCGTCGCCGGTGAGGACATCGAAAGTCGAGCGCTGGCGCTGTTCGATGCCGAGCCCGGTGGAGGCGTTGCCTTGCGGGTCGAGATCGATGATCAGCACGCGCTCGCCGACGGCGGCCAGCGCCGTGCCGAGATTGATCGCAGTGGTGGTCTTGCCGACGCCGCCCTTCTGATTGGCAAGCGCAAGGACGCGGGTGGCGGCGCGGCTCATGATGCCCTCCGCCGCAAGCCGGTCAGTTCGACGATGCGGGCATGCTCGTCGGTCAGACTGGGATGCAGGCGAAACTCGAAATCCCACCCGGCTTGCGCGGCCTCGATCTCGGCCTCTGTCTCGCGACCTTTCAGGAACAGCCCCCTGGTTCCTTCCCCGACGAACGGTTCTGCGAGCTCTAATAGGCGGGGCAGCGGCGCGAGCGCCCGCGCGCTGACCACATCCGGTCTTAGGCTTTGAGCTTTTTCGGGAAGGTCTTCAATACGCATGGCGTGGATGTCCACAGGGGTCTGGGTGGCGCGGGCGACCTCGGCGAGGAAGGCGCATTTCTTGCGGTTAGATTCGACCATATGCATGCGGAAATCCGGCACTTGGGCTTGCAGGAGGGCAATGACGAGCCCGGGGAAACCTGCGCCCGAACCAAGATCGAGCCAGAGTCGGGCGTCCGGCGCAAGACTACGCAATTGCGCCGAGTCGGCAAAGTGGCGCGACCAGACCGCCGGCAGGGTCGAGGGCGCGACCAAGTTGATCGATCGCTGCCAATGCGCCAGCAGGTCCGCATAGCGGCGCAGGCCCAGAATTGTTTCATGTGGAACATTAAAGGCTTCGGCGAACGATTCAGGACCCTCGATGAGGGTGAGTCCCTTATGCCGCGCGCTCATGCGCTTTTCGCCGCCGCGCCCTTCTTCAAATGCGCAAGGAGCAGCATCAGCGCCGCGGGCGTCATGCCATCGAGGCGCGCGGCTTGGCCGAGGCTCGCCGGCTTGTGGCGAGCGAGCTTCTGGCGAATCTCGTTAGAGAGGCCCGGCAGGGCATCGAAGGAGAAGCCGTCAGGAATGGCGATCGCCTCGTCCTTGCGGAAGGCGGCGACGTCCATCTCCTGGCGGGCGATGTAGACGGCGTAGCGCGCATCGACCGCGAGCTGGTTCGCGATCCTCTCATCGAGCGCGCCGATCTCGGGCCAGATCTGAGCAAGGCGGGCGAGGCCGATCTCGGGATAGCTGAGAAGGTCGAAAGCACTGCGCTTGCGGCCGTCGCGATTGATGGTGAGCCCGGCTCTCGCCGCCTCGTCGGGCGTAAGCGTGAGACTGCGTAGCAGCACGGCGCCCGCTTCGAGCATCGCCCTCTTGGCTTCGAACGCGGCGCGGCGCGCCTCACCCACGCAGCCGGCAGCAAGCCCCAGCGGCGTGAGGCGCTGGTCGGCATTATCGGCGCGGAGCATGAGCCGGTACTCGGCGCGGCTCGTGAACATGCGGTAGGGCTCGGTCACGCCGCGGGTGACCAGATCGTCGATCATCACGCCGAGATAGCCGTCGGCGCGGGTCACGGCGAAATGGTCCTTCGCGCCGGACGCCACCAGGGCCCCATTGATACCGGCGATCAGCCCCTGCCCGGCCGCCTCCTCGTAGCCCGTGGTGCCGTTGATCTGGCCCGCCAAGAACAGCCGCCCGACGGCCTTGGTCTCCAGGCTCGGATGGAGCTCCCGCGGATCCACATAGTCGTATTCGATCGCGTAGCCCGGACGCTTCACTCGCGCATTCTCGAGCCCCGGAATGGTCTTGAGGAAGGCATGCTGTACGTCTTCGGGCAGCGAGGTGGAGATGCCGTTGGGATAGACCGTGTCGTCGTCGAGCCCCTCCGGCTCCAAAAAGATCTGATGGCTGCCGCGCTCCTTGAAGCGGACGACCTTGTCTTCGATGGACGGGCAATAGCGCGGGCCGACGCTGCCGATGGCGCCGGAATAGATCGGCGCGCGGGAGAGATTGCTCTCGATGATGGCGTGGGTCGCTTCGGTCGTGTGTGTGATGTGGCAAGGCACCTGAGGCGTCGCGATGGCCTCGGTGAGGAAGGAGAACGGCACTGGTGGCACATCGCCCTGCTGCTCCTGGAGCCGCTCCCAGGCGATCGTGGTGCCGTCGAGGCGCGGCGGCGTGCCCGTCTTGAGACGTCCCATGCGGAGCCCCAAGCCGTAGAGCCGCTCGGACAGACCGAGCGCCGGCGCCTCGCCCATGCGGCCCGCCGGGATCTTGGTCTCGCCGATATGGATGAGGCCGTTGAGGAAGGTGCCGGTGGTGAGCACCACGGCACCGGCGCTGAAGCGGCGGCCGTCGGTCGTCACGACGCCCGTCACGTCATCCCCATCGACGATCAGGTCCTCGACCGCTGCCTCGATGACCTCGAGATTCGCGGTCGCCGAGATCGCCGCTTGCATAGCCTGCCGGTAGAGCTTGCGGTCGGCTTGGGCGCGGGGGCCTTGCACGGCCGGGCCCTTCGACTTGTTGAGCACGCGGAACTGGATGCCCGCGGCGTCGGCCACGCGGCCCATAAGCCCGTCGAGCGCATCGATCTCTCGCACCAGGTGCCCCTTACCGAGACCGCCAATGGCCGGGTTGCAGGACATCTCGCCGATGGTGTCGAAGCGGTGGGTGACGAGCGCGGTCCGGGCGCCAAGGCGCGCGGACGCCGCGGCGGCCTCGCAGCCTGCATGTCCGCCTCCGATGACGATGACGTCGAAGCCCTTGCTAAAGTCCTTGCTCATGGCCGGTAAGTAGTCGGTCCCGCACGCCCCGTCAAAGCCCTGAACCGCCACTGTTTCACGTGAATCAATTGAGGCGCGAAGAGGCTCCTACTTGCCGATGCAGAACTCGGCGAAGATGGCGCCCAGCACCTCTTCCACGTCGATGAGGCCGGTGAGACGCCCCAAATGGCGGGCGGCGATGCGGAGCTCCTCTGCTTGGAGCTCTGGCGAAAGATCATGGTTAACAAAACGTTGCAAAGCGTCCCGGGATGACACGAGCTCGGTCCGGTGGCGGGTGCGGGTCAGCGGTATGTGGCCAAATCCGGCACTTTCGGCGCTTGCGAGCGCCGCCAGCCGGGCGATCAGCGCATCGAGCCCGGCGCCAGTTTTGGCCGAGAGAACCAGTGGGTTCTTTACGGCGCTATTGTGCGCCCGCGGCGCACCGAGATCGGATTTATTGAGGGCAAATATGACGTCCTTGGCTGCAAGGGGCGCCGGCGGCTCCCAGATCGGATTCATCGCATCGATCACCCAGAGGACGAGATCCGCATCTTCGGCGCGGGCGAGCGCCCGGCGGATGCCTTCCGACTCGATCGCCCCTGTCCCCGGCCTTATCCCCGCGGTGTCGGCGAGGATAACCGGCAGCCCGCCGAGATCGAGATGGACCTCGATGACGTCGCGGGTCGTGCCCGCCTCCTCCGACACGATGGCCGCGTCGCGCTTGGCGAGCGCATTCAGCAGCGACGACTTGCCGGCATTGGGCGGACCGGCGATCACCACGCGCAAGCCGTCGCGCAGACGCTCGCCGCTGCGGTCGGCGAGATGCTGCTGGATGGATCGAAGCAGGGGCACGACGATGGCGCTCGCCTTGACGCCGACATCGACGGCAATTTCCGCCTCGTCGGCGAAGTCGAGCCCCGCCTCCATCAGCGCTTGCGCCTTCAAGAGCTCGGCGCGCCAGCCTTCGTAAAGACGCCGCAACGATCCTTCGGACTGCGCCAGCGCCTGACGCCGCTGCGCCTC
>NZ_JBPPND010000045.1:0-4081 GCF_051306395.1 Methyloceanibacter sp. | reverse complement strand
ATCACGGGAATGAGAGGCGGCAGAACGATCGTCGACAGGATGAAACCGGTCCAGACCGCCGCGTCTTCAAGCGGCAAGGTCCATCCAGCGATCAGGGCCAGAACGACAGACGGCGCCGACAGCGTCCGCCGTAGGTTGTCGAGCATCTTCCAGCGGCCGATCACGGGAATGCCCCTTCGCAGCCGACGATCGGCCCTTTTTGGCCCCCGTCCAAAAATCCAAGGGAGCAGCTGCCAGTCACCGCGCGCCCAGCGGTGGTGACGAAGGGCGGCGATGTCATAGCGGGCCGGGAAATCCTCAACGACCTCCACGTCGGAAGCCAGGCCGGCGCGCGCGAAGATACCCTCGAACAGGTCATGGCTGAGGAGCATTGACTCGGGCACACGTCCGTCGAGCGCCGCCTCGAAGGCGTCCACGTCGTAGATGCCCTTGCCCGTGTAGGAGCCTTCACCGAAAAGGTCCTGGTAGACGTCCGAGACGGCCGAAGCGTAGGGGTCGATGCCGGTGGCGCTGGAAAACACGCGCAGGAAGAGCGAGCCTTCGCGCCCCACCGGCAGCGCGGGCGTGACCCGCGGCTGCATGATGCCGTAGCCTTCGACGACTCGCCCAAGACCGGCGTCCAAGCGCGGCTGGTTGAGAGGATGCGCCATCTTGCCGATGAGCCTGCCGACCGTGTCGCGCGGCAGCCGCGTATCTGCGTCCAGGGTGATTACATACCGGACGTCGGCAGGTACGGCGGGCGGCGCCAGAAATGTGGTGTCCTTGGCACCGCGCAGGAGCCGATTGAGCTCGCATAGCTTCCCGCGCTTGCGTTCCCACCCCATACAGCAGCCTTCGCCCTCGTTCCACACGCGCCGCCGATGCAACAGCAGGAAACGGTCGCCGCCCGGTGCAGGTCCGTAACGTTGGTTTAGCCTCGCGATGGCTTCTTTCGCGGCGGCCAGCAGCTCTTCGTCGCCGTCTACGCGTTCGCTTGGCGCATCGCGCCAATCGGACAACAGCGCGAAATAAAGGTCGCCCTGGGCGCTCGCCAGGTAGTGGATCTCGAGCCGGCCGATCAGCTCCTCGATGTCCTTGAGCGAGGTCAGCAGTGTCGGCACGGTAACGAGGGTGCGCAGGTCCGCGAGGACTCCGCCCCGCAGCTCGAGCGCCGGCAGCAAGGTGGCGCGGAAACCTCGGGTGACCACGTGGTTGACGAGCACAACGGCCACGTCGATCGCCGGGACCAATCCCAGAATCCCGAGCAGCAGCAACCATCTCCACTCCACACCGCTCAACGCCACGAATGACAGTGGGATAGCCAGCAGACCGGCTGCGAGGACCGCACCGGTGCCGACATATCCGCCGATCCCCAGCGCACGGAAGGCCCGTCCCGGCCAGGTCTTCGGAGACGGCCTAAAGCCGATCGCCGCTTCGAACCCGGGCCGCCCGCCCGCGATCAGATAGTAGCCGGGATCGGCCAAGCGGGCGTCGCCGTTCGCCCCAAGCGCTCGTGCCATTTCCACGGCCGCATGGGCCACCTCCAGTTCGGTAAGTTCACAGTTGCGGGCGAGGTGTTCGACGGCGTCGCGATAGAGATTGCGCGTCGGGAAATCCATGCCCTCGAAGGCGCTTCCGGCCTTGAATACGTCATCCACCAGGCTGACGCGCTCGAACAGCTCCGTCCAATCTACGTCGGAGATGAGCCGCATGCTGGTGATGATGTTGCGCACCGTGACGCTGCCTGCGACTTGCCTGTGGTGCTCGTCGCGGACGACGGCGTCAGCGGACGTTCCCTGCCGGGCCAGTTGGATGTCGAGCCACTCCAATGCCGGTGCGATGCTAGGATCCTGATCGCGCAGACGATGGACCAGCTGCATGAGAAAACTGTCTGGAACCTTCGTCTCCGCGTGAGGCGGAAGCACCGCCTCGGCTGGTTCGGCGACACGGCCACCAGCCCCCAGCAACCGGTCAGCCATGATGTTTGCGGTGCGGCGTCCGGTCCGGCTGTCGACGACGCGCTTGGCGATCCGCCTGAGGTTCTCGACGAGTACGATGCGCAGGGTGATCGCCGCCGCCCATAGTTCGCCTATGGTCAGCGGCTGCACCTCCTGATAGGCGCGCAGGTAGCGGCGCAGGACCTCCGGGTCGAAGTGGCTGTCGGTATGCGCCACGAACGCCCAGGCCACGCCAAAGACGCGCGGGTAGCCCGCGAGCGGCCCGCCGTCGAGCTTGGGCAGCTGCCGATAGTAGCTGGGCGGCAGATCCGCTCGGACCTCGCGGATCTGCTTCTCGACCACATGGAAGTTGTCGATCAGCCACTCGGCCGCGGGGGTAATCTCCGCGCCGGCATCGACCGCCTCGGCGATGCTGCGATAAGCCGCGAGCAGCACAGTCTCGTTGTCGGCGAGCCTTTTGACCAGCGAGGCGCCCTTCACCTCGCCGGGCGTGACCGTCTGAGCGGCGGCGAGGCTGCGTGCGTGTTCTTCCAGGCGTTCGACGCTGAAGAACTCAGCCCGTATGGGGGCGCCTTCGTCCCATACCGGGCTCCGGCGGGGGCCCCCGAGAAGGCGGATGAGCGGCGGAGTCATCTCCGCGCTCTGGCGAAATCTGCGCCAGCGCGCGAAAGCATCCGTCTTGAGAAACATGGTCTCGCGGCCCCTTTTCAGCGGGCCTGCAGGTCGCTCATGTCACTGCAGCCGCCCAGGGCGCCGCAGGGTCACCACTAAGCGAGTTCGATCCCTTGATCCCTCTGGCCGGCTCGTTCGGCTCGGCGCTTTCGACAATCACTTCCGTGCACTCGCCGTGGCAACGAATGGCGTCGGCGAGGCAGGTCGCCTCGCGGACCGCCAAGTCTCTCGACCGGAAGGGCATCACCATGCGCTCACCCATCCGGATGGCCCACCCGTGCTGCTCTTTGACAACGTTAAAAGTGATCATGCATCCCCGCGAACTGGCCTGTAAGGGAAGGGGACATCGCTCTGCTGCGATCAAACGGAAGCTGGTACCATAGAATTGGCGGCTTTGATTCACGTCAACCGGGATGCGCAAGGCGCTCAAGCCGCGTCCTAGTTTGAAGCTTAACGATCTACCTGGTCTTGAGGTTCCACCCTCTGGGATGACGCCGCCGCGAGCTTTGGGACCTCTACTCCAGCTCCAGGCTCCGGGGCGCTTCACCGTCCGGAGTCAAGCGGTGCTCACCCTCGGACTTATGCTATGACAGTCGGCTCAATCAACCCCGTGCGGGTGGCGGTGGTCCAACAGGTCATGCAACGCTGTTGGCCGCCGGGGTCCCCCCGTTACGTTCGGCGCCGCCAAAGGAGTTTGACGGCCCCGGCGATGCATGGAGCCCTGAACAGTTCTTGCTCGCCGCCGTGGGAACGTGCTTCATGTTCACATTCCGGGCGGTCGCGCGGGGTTCCAAATTCGACTACTCGTCGCTTGATCTGTCGGGCAGCGGGACGGTCGACCGCGAGGAAGGCACTACCCACTTCACAGAAATCGTTCTCAGGCCGCGGCTCACACTTCCAAATGGCGCAGACCCGGAGCGCGCAAAACGGATGCTTGAGAAGGGCAAAAACGCCTGCCTTGTAACCTCGTCGCTTTCGGTCCCAGTTCGTCTGGAAAGCGAAATCGTGGTTGAGTCCGTTTAGGGTCCAGAAGCGGAATTAAGGGCTCGCCCCTCGGCATCTCTGCTCAGTGCCAAGCCGACCTCAAGTGCGTCGCTGAATATGAACGTGCCCTCATTGGTGTTGGCGCCACATTGTCGCAGCTTTTGCTCGCGGCATTGACCCCCCGCTAGCTGCAGGGGAAGCTTTCTGCCAGGGCCTTGGCGACTAACGAGCGGGCTGGCTCTTGCCGGTTCTCAGAATGGTTGCGAAGCCATTGAACGGTGACACCGACGATTTGCAGCTTCTCGTGTCCTTCCGGAGGACAGAACGATCTCTCATCTAGCACGTCGGCTGCACCGATAATGTAACCAGCACAAAAGCCATACAGCGAGCTGTCCTGAGGCTTCTCGCAAAGGGACAACAGCGTATCCCCACTTTCGTAATCTTCGGCGGCGTTTGCTGTCTGCGAGGCCGCAACGCTAACGGAAGCA